>JANOBH010000089.1:0-18486 GCA_031411535.1 Chthoniobacter sp.
GGCACGGCGCTGAGGATCGGCGTGACGCCAGCCATGCCGTCCTTGAACCGCATGTGGTAGTAAAGCTCGTCGTCGAGGGTGAACGGTTTCACGCCGTTGCAGATCGGATGCTTCGGCAGCGCGGTGATGTTCGCCGGCCAGCGCGGATTGATGGACCAATCCACCTCGAAGTAGCCGCCGAGCCACTCCCTGAACTCCGGCCCGCCTTTCTCCCTGGGCACCTCCAGCGCGAAGTGGAGGCAGATAAATCCGCAGCCGCGTTTCATCTGCACGGCCAGTTGCGCGAGATGGCCGTCTTGCAATGCGGGATGTTTTTCGCCGCCATCCGAATACATGAGGATGGTTGCCGCCCGCGCGAGTTCCGCCGCGTCGGGCCAGGTGCCATCCAGGTGCATGCTCACCTCCACCTTGCCGTCCGCCCCTTGCCGGAGCGACTTCGCGAAAAGCAAAACGCCGGCGTTGTATTCGTGCAGGCCCGGCCCGTGGCTGGGGCTGCCGGCGATCATCACTACGAGGGGTTTGCCAGTCGCAGTCCGTGGGGCGGGTGTGCCAAAGAAATCAGCGCCGCGCGCACCGCAGAGCGCGAGGGAGCAGAGGATGAGGACTGCGGGGAATTTCATAGGCCTCGATGGAAAGCCGGGGCGACATCGCCGCCGGAGTCGTGGTGAGGCGTAGCCGGGAAGATCGGGCGGCGAAAGTGCGAAATTGCCTGCCGGCGTTCCGCGTCCGCCTCGTGAAAGTCCACAGACTTTTCTTCCGCAGGCTCTCCGGGCCATTGGCCGGAGTTTCCAGAGTCAACAGCCGTGCCCGCCCGATTCAACAATCCCCCGCGTGAACGGGAGGATGATAAAGCGGTCGAGGCGGGTGCTTTTCAGACACCCGCCTCGCGCAAACCTAGAACGCCACCGAGATCGTGAGCGAACCGAAGTGCGCCGTCGCGTCGTCCTGAAAGAGGTGGGTCTCGTATTGCAGCGTGGCCGCGATGCGCTCGCCGAATTGCGCGGCGACTCCGGCGCCGAGATTCAGGTAGTCGCTGCCGGGCGCCGCGGTATTGGCGGAGGCGCCGAAGCGGTTGCCCAGGGACACCACGCCGTTGGTGACGCTGGCGAAGGGGGACTGCTGGAGCTGGGCGGAGACGGTGTCGGCGGAGTTGAGGTATTCGTGGTCCCAGGTGGCGCGGACCTGCGGAGTGACGGTGCCGAATTTCACCGGCACGGTGGTGGAGAGCTGCCAGCCGACCTGCGAGATGAGGGAGTCATAGTTCTGGCCGGGCAGGTTCAGCGCCGCGCTTCCGCCGCCGCGCTCGCTGTAGCCGTCGAGATCGCCGTGGATCCACTGGACGCCGGCGATGGGGCCGGTGCGGAGTTTGCCGAGGTGGAGGGTGTAGCCCGTGTTGAAATCGACGGTATGGCTGCGGTTCTCCGCGTCGCCGGTGGCGGTGCTGCCGACGAGGGTGTGGCGGGTGATTTCCTCATCGAGAGCGCCGTAGCTGTAGAGCACGTCGAAGTAGAAGTCGCGCCATACGGCGGAGCCATAGACGGAGATGGCCATGCCTTCGGTGCGGACGCCGCCGATATTGCGGCCGAGGTCGGTGTCGCTGTTGATGTAGGATCCGGCGAGGCCGACGGCGATGTGGCGGTTGAAGCGGTATTCCGCGCCGACCGTGCCGACCCAGACATCCGAGTCAAAGCCCGCCGCGGCGCCTGTGCTGTCCTGGTCAAAGCGGCCGAAGTCGCCGCTGCCGAAGAGGACGAGATGGCGGAAGGGTTCCTCAACCGGCGTCGGAGTCTTGCTGCTCTTGCCGGTGGCGACCGTCTTGCCATCGCTGCCGCGGTGCATCAGATCGTGGCCGGTGGGGCCTGCCGAGCCGGCGGCGTCTCCGGTGAGGGAAAGGCCGGCGCGCAGGGCGAAGAGGCGTCCGTTCACGTCGCGCGTGGCGGTGCGGAGGGTATTGAGCAGGAGGTTGCGCTGGGCGACGGCGAGCGGCAGACCGCTCTCGAGGGTGGAGAAGATGGCACCGATATCGACGAGATGCAGAGTGAGCGGGACGGCAGGCGCGGCGGGCGTCGTGGCGGGCACGGCATTGTAGATCAGCGTGAATATCTCGTCACCCCAGCTATGGAACGAGTCGCCCTGAAAAGGATTAGAGAACAGCCGGATCTGGCTGGCGGTCTGCGTCGCGAATGTAATGGACAAGCCGTCGTAGTGGAATTCCGCGCCGCCGGCCAATGGGACTGAATGAACGGAATTCCATGTGGCCGTGTTTGGATCGAAGAGTTCGATCGTCAACGTCGTCCCTCCGTGAGCATGCCCGTAGCCATCGCTCATCCCGCTGACCGTCAGGCCGGTCACGCCGGTCAGCGTAGAGAACGTCGGGCTTTCAGAAGTATCGAAGTCGGAGGTGCCGGTCCATGTGGCGATGGGGGAATCAAACGTGGCGGCGAGGAGGGAAGTGGCCGCGGCCGCAGAGAAGAGCAGCGCGCGGATGGAATTGGCGAGGAAGGTGCGGCTGCGGCGGAGGCGGAGGGTGATGGGTGTGGGTAGGGTGGTTTTCATGGGTTTGAGTGATGTCGAGAGACCGCTTTCGTAGGGTGGGAATCGTCGGGACGCGTGCTTTTGCCCGTCCGCGGGGCAGTTCGTCAACCACGATCTTCGCCCCGCGCTTCCCCTTTTCAGGCGGGAATGGGGTGCGCTTCGTCCAGAAGCTGAGCGGCTTCCATGAGGAGACCCTGCCAGGAGCCGAAGATGGTGCGTTCGCCGGGAGTGCTCGCGGGCAGTTCGGTAACGCGACCGCTTTTCCACCCGATGATGGCGGCGAGGCAGGCAAAACCGTGCATGGCGCCGACGGAGGCGTCGGTGATTTCGCCGGTTTCCACGCGGATCTGGCCGGTCATGCCGCCGGAATGCACCTCGATGACGGTGGAGGCACCCGTCAGGCATTTGAGCTGGAGGACGTCCACGGGGGTGACGTTGCTGAGCGTGGCGCTGAAGTCGGCTTCGCCGTCGGAGCCGGCGGCGCTGGTGAGCGCGCGGCGGAGGTGGCCGAGGAAGATGGGGAGCTTGAGCGGTTTCTCGAAAAAGTTCAGGGCGCCGAGCGCGGCGGAGTGGGCCTCGTACTCGGGGAGCGGCGTGGCCGTCATGACCATGGCGCGTGCATCGGGATGCAGCGGGGTCATTTTCCAGAGGAAATCGAGGCCGGAGCCGTCGGGCAGGGTGATGTCCACGAGGAAGAGGTCGATCGTGAGATCCTCGGCGCGGGCGACGGCCTCTGCGACGCTGCGCGCGCAGAGCAGGCGGACGTGGGGGAGTTCCTTCATCACGGCGCGCTCCACGAGGAGCGAGGTGACGGGGCAGTCCTCAAGGAGCAAGACGATGGGATTCTCAGGATTCACGGGTGGCCGGTGGTTGAAGGTGGCTGCTTTCAGAAGCGAGAGTAGCAATGCCGGTGCCAACGCCGCCGGTGAAATGAAAACCGCCCGGCACCGGCGACGGTGACGGGCGGGAAAAGCGGTATGTGCGGGAGCTATCCGCGCCCGCCCCAGGAGCGCTCGCTGCGTCCGCCTCCGCCTCCGGAGCGGCGATTGCCGCCACCGCCGCCGGGACGCCCGCCGCCACCGCCACGGGGCGCGCCCGCGTTTCCACCACGGCCGGACTGGCCGCCGCGCTGGGGACGGGGACCGCGGGGCGGGGTGGGCGGCTCGGGCGGCGCGGCAGCGGTGTAGTCAAAGCTGTCGAGCTTCCTGCGCAGGAGCCCGCGGCCGATGAAGCGCTCCAGGCTGCGGAGGTCGCCGTGCTCGTCCTGGCAGACGAAGCTGAGGGCGTCGCCGACGGCATTGGCGCGTCCGGTGCGGCCGATGCGGTGGACGTAGTCCTCATTGGTCATGGGGAAGTCGTAATTGATGACGTGGGAGATGCCCGTCACGTCGATGCCGCGGGCGGCGATGTCGGTGGCGACGAGGACACGGACTTCGCCAGCCTTGAAGGCGGCGAGGGCGCGCAGGCGCTGGTTTTGGGAGCGGTTGCTGTGGAGCGTGCCGCATTTGACGTTCACACTTTCGAGCTTGCGGGCGATGCGGTCGGCGCCGTGTTTCGTGCGGGAAAAGACGAGGACGCTGTCCATGCCGGGCTCATTGAGCAGGGCGACGAGCAGGGCGAGCTTGAGGTGGCGCGGCACCTCGTAGGCGATCTGGGTGACGGTCTCGGCGGGATTCGAGCGGCGGCCGACCTGGACGGTGGTGGGCTGGTAGAGGAACTCGTGGGTGAGCTTCTCGATGTCGGGCGAGAGGGTGGCGGAGAAGAGCAGCGTCTGGCGCTTTTTCGGGAGCGCTTTCACGATGCGGCGGATGTCGGGGAGAAAGCCCATGTCGAGCATGCGGTCGGCCTCGTCGAGGACGAGAAACTCGAGCCCGGAGAAGTCCGAGTGGCGCTGCTGCATGAGGTCGAGCAGGCGGCCGGGGCAGGCGATGATCAGCTCCACGCCATCGCGCAAGGCCTGGATCTGCGGGCGCTCGCCGACGCCGCCAAAGATGAGGCCGACCCGGAGCGGCAGGTGTTTCGCGTAGCCGCGCACGTTTTCCTCGATCTGCGCCACCAGCTCACGCGTGGGTGCGAGGACGAGCACGCGGGTCTTCCGCGCGACGGGCGGGCGGTGGCTGAGGAGCTGGAGCATCGGGAGGACAAAGGCGGCGGTCTTGCCGGTGCCGGTCTGGGCGATGCCGATGACATCGGTGCCGGAGAGGATCTTCGGGATGGCCGCGCTCTGGATGGGCGTGGGCTCGGTGTAGCCGGCTTCGGTGATGGCTTGGAGAATGGCGGGCGCGAGGCCGAGAGTTTGGAAGGGCATGGGAAAGGTAACGATTTGGGATTGAGGATTTGGGATTTGGCGCGCGTGCGGAGGGAGCAGCGCGGGTTTCCATCCCAGCCGGGCGAAGCCGCGAAAGGGCGGGGACTATGCCGCCTTTGGGCGGAATAGCAAATGGCGGCGGAGGGCGGCGAAAATGAACCCATCCAAAACGCCTGTCATCCTGAGCTGAGCGCCGCTTTGGGCGCGGAGTCGAAGGACCCCGGCGATTGCGTGCGACACTGCCCCTGAGTCCGCGGGATCCTTCGACTGCGCTCCGCAAAGCCTCCGCTCCGCTCAGGATGACGGACCTTTTTACACAAACGGCTAAGCCGGCTGGAGCGCGCCTGGGAGGCAGGCGGGGCGGGGCGGCTGGGGGATGAGGTCGAGTTCGGCGAGGAGCTGCTGGTCCTGGTCGGCGCCGGGGTTTTTCGCGGTGAGCAGTTTGTCGCCGTAGAAGATCGAGTTTGCGCCGGCGAAGAAGCAGAGCGCCTGCGCTTCGCGCGAAAGGCGGGTGCGTCCGGCGCTGAGGCGGACTTTCGCCTTTGGCAAAGCGATGCGCGTGGTGGCGACGAGGCGCACTAGCTCGAAGACGTCCACGGGCGACTGCTCCTCCATCGGCGTGCCAGGCATGGCCATGAGGCAGTTGATCGGCACGCTCTCGGGCGCGGGGTCGAAGGTGGTGAGCACTTCGAGCATGCGGAGCCGGTCGTGGACGGTTTCGCCCATGCCGATGATGCCGCCGCAGCAGACATCCATCCCGGCCTGCTGCACGGCGGCGATGGTATCCACGCGGTCCTGGAAAGTGTGGGAGGTGACGACCTGCGGATAGTACTCGGGCGAGGTGTCGATGTTGTGGTTGTAGGCGGTGACGCCCGCATCCTTCAGCTTGCGCGCCTCGGTGACGGTGAGCTGGCCGAGCGTCACGCAGACCTCCATGCCGAGCTTGCTGACCTCGCGGATGGTGCCGAGCACCTGCTCGAATTTCGCATCGCCATCGCGCACGCCTTTCCACGCCGCACCCATGCAGAAACGCGTCGAGCCATTCTCCCGCGCGCGCTTTGCCACCTCCACCACGGCGTCGGTTTCCATGAGCCGCCCGGCCTTTACGTCGGTGGTGTAGCGGGCGCTCTGCGCGCAGTAGCCGCAGTCCTCGGAGCAGCCGCCCGTCTTGATCGAGAGGAGGGTGCAAAGCTGCACCTCGTTGTTGCTCCAGTGCTCCAGATAGGCATTGCGACCCCGCTGGATGAGGTCAAAGAAAGGCTGGTCATAGATCGACCGGAGTTCGGAAAGCGTCATGGGCGGAGTGTCATGGGTCAGGTGTCAGGTGTCGAGCGCGCAGCCCCGCCGAACCGTGCAAAATGAGCGGCACTTTCCCCTACCGCGTCCAGCGCCCGTTCGTGCTGGAGAGGATGGGGAGCTGCTCGTCCATGTACTGCGTCTTGCCGATCGCGCCGATCATCGGCATGCCGGTCGCGGACTTCCACCGCTGGCTCATGCTCTCGCCCGTGTGGCAGCCCCAGCTCTTTATAAATGCGTCGCGCGAGAAAATGCCGCGCCGGATCTTGTTCAGGTCGTCCTGGTGCAGCCAGACCTTCGAGGCGCTGTCGATGGTGTTCGAGTAGTCAAACATCCAGCACGCCTTGTTGCTGTGCCCGAAGAATTCCAGGTTCGCGATCTTCACCTTCCGCCGGTCCTGCCCGCTGTTCAGGTAGCTGATGACCTCGTCCGTCTTGTCGAACCAGATGAGCTTCACGCCGTACGCGTCGCGCACACTGGCGATGAGGCCGAGCAGGTCGTTGTTCTCCTGCTTGGCGCGGGTGACGTAGGCGGGACGGTAAACGAGCCACGTGATCTGCGCGCCGGGCGATGCCGCCTGGATTTCCTCGATCCGCAGGCGCGACGCGCGGATGAAATTCATCCACCACCCGTCATGCGGCTGCGCCTTCCATTTCTCCCAGATGTGCATCGAGACGCCGCCCGCCAGGATGATGAATTCCCCGCTGCCCGCCGGCGGCACCGGTTCCGCCGCGCGGAGAGGCGCGAGTGTGGCGGTGAAAACGGCGGTCAGGATGAGCAGGACGGAGCGCATGGCCGGGGAAAGTGCCCGGCTTTTCGCCGATGGCAACGCTGAAAGCAGGCGCGACGCCGCCGCGCTGCCGGCAAAACGTCGCACTCTCGCGAGCGCGCGATTGCAACCGCTGCACGACTCCCTTTATCACCACCTGCGCCCGCGGTGTTTCCCCCGCGAAGGTCGCTTCCCCCTTATGATCAAAAATCTCGTCATCCTCGGCGGCGGCAGCGCCGGCCTCATCGCTGCGCTGACGCTGCGCCGGCTCGTGCCGCAGCTTCCGGTGCGCGTCATCCGCAGCCCGGAGATCGGCGTCATCGGCGTCGGCGAGGGGACCACGCGGGCCTTCCCCGAGTTTCTTTTCCGGCATCTGCGCCTGCCGCCCGGCCCGTTTTACGCCGAGGCCGAGCCGACCTGGAAGCTGGGCATCCGCTTCCTCTGGGGGCCGCGCACGCATTTCCACTACACCTTCAGCCGGATGATCGACCACCGCTGGCCGGAGCTGCCGAAGAACAACGGCTTCTACGGCGACGTGCGCTTTGACTCGATGGACATCTGGTCCGCGCTCATGGAGCAGGACCGCGCGTTTCCCCGCCGGCAGGACGGCTTTCCAGAGTTCGACAGCCACAAGGGCATCGCCTTCCACATCGAGAACCGAAAGCTCGTCGCCTATCTCGACGCGCGCTGCCGCGAAAACGCCGTCACGATCACCGATGCCACCGTCACGCAGGTCGAGACCGGCGAGGCCGGCGTCGCCGCGCTGCACCTCGACACCGGCGAGCGCGTCACGGCGGATCTGTTCGTCGATGCCTCGGGTTTCCGTTCCGAGCTGATCGGCAAGGCGCTCGACGAGCCATTCGTGGGCTACGGCTCCTCGCTCTTTGTCGATCGCGCCGTCATCGGCGGCTGGGCCCGCACCACCGAGCCGATCCGCCCGTACACCATCGCCGAGACGATGGATGCCGGCTGGGCCTGGCAGATCGAGCACGAGCAATGGATCAACCGCGGCTACGTGTATTCCTCCGCGCACATCTCGGATGACGACGCCGCGGCCGAGCTCCGGCGGAAAAACCCGAAGATCGCCGAGTCGCCGCGCGTCGTCCGTTTCCGCACCGGACGCTACGCCCGGATGTGGGTGAAAAACGTGGTCGCCATTGGCAATGCGTCGGGCTTCGTGGAGCCGCTGGAGGCCACCGCCCTCCAGGCGATCTGCGACCAGTCCCGCACGCTGGCCGCCGCGCTCGGCGATTCGGACTTCGACCCGAGCCCCAGCATCGTCGCGCTCTACAACCGGTTCCGCACCGTGGCCTGGGACGAGATCCGGGATTTCCTCGCGGTTCACTACCGCTTCAATACCCGGCTCGACACCGCATTCTGGCGCGAGTGCCGCGAAAAATGCGACATCGGCGGCGCCGCGCCCCTTTGCGCCTTCTTCCAGGAGAACGGTCCGAGCGCCCTCGGAAAAAACACCTTCATGTCGCCCCACTCGGCGTTCGGACACGAGGGCTACATGGCCATGCTCGTCGGCCAGAGCGTGCCGTACTCGCGCGTCCACACGCCGGGCGCCGCGGAGCGCCAGCAGTGGCTCGCCCGCGCCGAGGCCCACGCCGGCGCAGCCCGGCAGGGCTACACCGTCGCGGACGCCCTGCGGATCATCCGCGACCCGCGCTGGCGCTGGGCGTAGGCGAAAGGCGGGCCGGGCGCGGGAGCGCCTGGCTCCGATGGAGTGGCGGAGCCAAGCGCTCCTGCGCGCCGGCCCTGGCGCTCCCGCGCCCGGACCATCGCACCAGGACCCGCTGAGGCAGAAAATTTCCCCGACCTCATTCACAGCATCTCAGCCTTTGGCCTTCGCCTTTCGCCCCTACCGCCCCAGCGCTTTCTCCCCCACGCTTTCGCGCGCCTTGGCGACGGCGTCGAGGTTCAGGAAAAGCACCGTCAGGCAGACCGTCGGAAAAAGCAGCGCCACGCTGATCGCCACATTCCCGGCCAGCACGGCGCCGGGATGCGGCGCCAGCTCCTCGTCGAGAAATCCGACGACGAGGGCCACGACGATCATCGGCAGAGCAAAGCCCAGGCTGTAGCCGACCACGCGCCACCAGCGCCCTTTGACCAGCCGCCTGCTGTAGTCGAGCGCCCGTGTGCCCGCGCAGCCGCGCAGCGAAACGACAATCGTGGTGAACGTGAAGTAGCCCGCGTAGATCACGCCCGGCACGATCAGCAGCAGCATCAGGAGCACCGTGACGATCCCCTCCAGCCAGCCAGTCAGCACCGCCACCGGCCACCGCCGCGCCGAGTGCCCCAGCGCCGCCGGCAGCGACGGGCGCCGCCCCTCGATCCGCTCCCGGACCAGCCACGCCACGGCCAGCGTGGCGATGACGCCGAGCAGCGACTCGATCAGTTGCTCCCGCCGAAAGCTTCGCCCCACTCCAGCCAGCGTCTCCTCGTCGATCGCAGGGAGCTGGAGCAGGAGATACTCGGCCGGCACGGCGACGAGCAGCTTCACGCCTAGCAGCGCGAGCCAGTCCTGGCGGAGAATCCTCCATCCCGTGCGCACCGTTTCCCAAAAGCCCAGCTCCCGCACGCCCATCTCCATCGGCGCCGGCGCATCCGGCTCTCCGTCCATGATCCGCTGGAGAAAGACCGGCTTGCACACCCCGCACACCGCCCGCTCGCCGACCGTCGCCGCCTCGTCAGCGGGCATCTCCCGCCCGCAGATGTGGCACGTCACGCTTTGCATTTGGAAAAGGCCGCGCGTCAGCCCTGCGCGAGTTCCTTGCAGCGCTTGAGGTCGAGCTTGCCGGTGCCGAGCACGGGGATCGCGTCCACCTTTTTCACGATGCGCGGGATCCACAGGTTCGGAGTGCCGCCGTCAGCCAGCTTCTTCCGCAGGTCGGCCTGGTCAAAGTCGCGCGTCGTCAGCAGCACGAGCGCCTCGCCTTTCGCCTCGTCGGGCACCGCGGTGAGCGCGCAGGTGCGCTCGCTTTCACCGCCGAGCCCCAGCGCCTCCACGACGCGCGTCTCGACCGTCTCGTGCGGCACCATCTCGCCGCCGATCTTGCTGAACCGCGCCAGCCGGCCCTCGATGAAGCCGAAGCCGTCCTCGTCGAACCGCGCGAGGTCGCCCGTCTTGAACCAGCCATCGACGATGACCTCCGCCGTGCGCGCGGGGTCGTCGAGATAGCCCTCGAAGACGTTTGGCCCGCGCAGCCACAGCATCCCCGTCTCGTGGAGCGAAAGGCGCGCGCCCGTCTCCGGGTCGCGGATCTGCGCGGCGACGCCGGGCGCGAGCTTGCCGATCGAGCCGTCGCGGCTGCTCGGCTGCACGGCGTCGCCGGGGTGCGAGGGTTCGGGGTCGGGGAGATTCACAGCGGCGACGGGAGACGTCTCGGTCAGGCCGTAGCCCTGCAGCACTTTCATTTTGAACTGCTCCTCAAACGCGCGCTTGAGATCGTCCGGGAGTTTCTCCGCCCCGGTGACGAGGAGCTTGAGCGAGGCGAGCTGCTTCGGCTCCGCCTTTCGCATGTAGCCGCGGAGGAAAGTGGGCGTCGTGACGACGAGCGAGATCTTGTACCGCTCGATGAGCGCGGCCAGCTTCGCGATCTCCAGCGGGTTCGGATACGTGACCACGGCCACCGGCTCCAGCATGGGAAAGAGCACCGTCACCGTGGCGCCGAAGCTGTGAAAAAACGGGAGCGAGCCGAGCACGCTGTCGCCGCGCTCCAGGTCGAGCATGAGCGCGAACTGCTGGACGTTCGCGAGCAGATTCCGGTGCGTGAGCGCCACGCCTTTCGGCGCGCCGCTGCTGCCGCTGGTGAAAAGCAGGAACGCCTCGCGCCGGTCGCCCACCCGCGGCACGCACAGCGCCCGGCCCAGCAGCCATGCGGGCGCGAGGAGCACCGCCGCACGCCACGCGATGATGCGCGGCTTCATCGCGGGCAGGATGTCGTCGAGGAAAACCGTGTGCTTCGGCCACGGAAAATCGGCGAGCCTTTTGACAAACGGATGCGCGGTCAGGCAGTGCTGAATCTCCGCCTGCGCGATGCAGCTCCCGACCGCCGCGGCGCCGGCGGTGAAGTTCAGGTTCACCGGCACCTTGTCCGCGAGGAGCACGGCGAGATTCGCGATGAGCGCTGCCTTCCCTGGCGGGAGCACGATCGCCACGCGATGCCGCGGGCATTCGCGGCGGATGTAGCGGCTGAGCGCGATGGCCGCCGCCAGCAGCGAGCCGCGCGAGAGCGTGGAGTGGTCCATGCCGTCGATGATTCCAGCGTCGAACTGCCCGCGCTTCAGCCCGCGCAGGCACGCGTCGCCGAGATGCCCGCGCAGCATCGGGCGCTGCTGGTAGCAGAACTCGCCAAGCTCAAGAAAGCGCTCGCGCACGAGGGCGATGTCCGCCTTTTCCTGCGCGATCGGCTCACCGAAGGCGACGGTGACGGGGTAGGGAAAATGGCTCGGCCATTTGAAGAAATACTTCCCTCCCTTGAAGCTGAAGATCGAGCCCCAGAGGTTGTCGGTCCACACGGGCACCACCGGGCATTTCGCGGCGCGCGCGATGAGTTCGTAGCCGCGCTTCAGCCGCAGCAGCATGCCGCTGCGGGAGAGTTCGCCCTCGGGAAAAATGCAAACGATGTCGCCCGCGATGATCGACTCGCTGGCGGCGCGCACGGCGTCCTTTGCTTTGCGCGGGCTGATCGGCAGCGCGCCGACCGCGCGGAAGATGGGATTGAGGACGCGCAGATTGTAGATGTCCTCGAAGACGATGAACCGGATCGGCCGCGGGCACGCGAGCTGGAGGATGACGGCATCGACCCAGGTGAGGTGATTGGGCAGCAGAAGGAAGCCGCCCGCCGGCAGGCGCTCCGCGCCGTGCGCCGAAATGCGATAGACGATCCGGCCGAGCATCGCGCCAAGGGTGCGGATGAGGCGTTCGAGAAGGGTGGGAGTGGAGGCGGGCACGGCGGGGAGGATGAGCGGAAACGCGGCGAATCCGAAACAGTTTTCAACCACGGGTCATCCTGAGCCGAATCCATGAGGTTGGAGCAGATGGATTTCTAACGCAGAGCCGCTAAGGCGCAGAGATTGCCGGGAGTTTTCCATCGCATTGGAATCACCAAAGGGTGACCGCTGCATGCGTCGCATGGAGAGTGTGAAACAAGTCGGGGGTCCGGGAGCGGGAGCGCCTCGTGAGAGCTGCGGAGCCAAGCGCTCCTGCGCGCCGGCCTGGCGCTCCAGCGCCAGTAATTGCCGGGATGAGAACGCTACTGCGATTTTTTTCATAGCCTCCGCGTCTCTGCGCCTCTGCGTTAAAATGAAAAACGTAACTTCATAGATATGGCTCAGGATGACGGCGGGTTTGTGCGACGACGCTCCGCTGCCGGCAGAGTGGAACACGCCACAGCTCCTGAGACTTCGGCATTGGTGCTTCCCTCGCCATTCGTCATTCGTCATTCGTCATTCCTTGTCTTCCGCTCCTCCATCGTCACCTGTGCCCTCCCCGCACCGCGCGCTCGCGCTGCTGCTGGCGATCAATCTTTTCAACTACCTCGACCGCTACATCCTCGCGGCGGTCGAGCCGCTGATCGCGGACCACTTTTTTGACGCGACGGACGAGACGGCGATGGCGAAGACGGGCGCGCTCGCGACTGCATTCCTCGTCAGCTACATGGTGCTCGCGCCGGTCTTTGGCTGGCTGGCGGACCGCTTCTCGCGCTGGATGCTCATCGGCTTCGGCGTGGCGGTGTGGAGCCTGGCGAGCGGGTGGTCGGGCCTCGCGGGAAGCTTCGCGGCGCTCATCATCACGCGCGTCTTCGTGGGGGTGGGGGAGGCGGCATACGGCCCGGCCGCGCCGACGATCATCAGCGACCTGTACCCGGTCGAGAAGCGCGGGCGCATGCTCTCTTACTTCTACCTCGCGATCCCCGTCGGCTCCGCGCTCGGCTACGCCTTCGGCGGCTGGATCGGGCAGGAGCACGGATGGCGCATGCCCTTTTACCTGGTGACACTGCCCGGCCTGATCCTCGCCGGCATGTGCATCCCGATGCGCGATCCGCGCGGCGTCCGCGCACGCAGCGCCAAAGCCAAGCCGCCCGTCCGAATCGCGGACGCGCTCGCCCTCTTCCGCATCAGGTCCTACGTGCTCAATACCGCGGCGATGACCGCCATGACCTTTGCCATCGGCGGCATCTCGTTCTGGCTGCCGCGCTATTTGTATAAAGACCGCGCGGCGGACTTCGGCGGCGCGCCCAGCCTCGGCAGCATCAACCTCACTTTCGGCGCGATCACGGTCGCCGCCGGGCTGATCGCCACACTGCTCGGCGGGTGGACCGGCGACCGCATGAGGCGGCGCTATCCGAGCGCGTATTTCCTCGTGTCGGGCATCGCCATCTTCCTCTCGTTTCCGTGCATCATCGCGATTCTCCGCACGCCGTTTCCGTTCGCGTGGGTCTTCGTTTTCTTTGCGGTCTTCTTCCTCTTTTTCAACACAGGCCCCGCCAACGCCGCGCTGGCAAACGTCACGCCGCCGGCCAACCGCGCGACCGCCTTTGCGCTGAATATCCTCATCATCCACGCGCTGGGCGACGCGATCTCGCCGCCGCTCATCGGCTGGATCGCCGGCCAGACGAGCATGAACACCGCCTTCTTCCTCGTCAGCATCACGACGGCGCTCGCGAGCGTCTTCTGGCTCATCGGCACCCGCTACCTCGGGAGGGACACGGAGGCCGTGAGCGCGATGGAAAACGGGAAGCCGTAACCACTACTGCGCCCACCCGACCTGCAGGCGCAGGAAGCGTGGCGCGCCGCCCGCGGTGTCCTCCACCGTCACCGGCGTGAAGCCGCCGGCGGACGCGCCGATCGTGACCGTGGCGGAGCCGCTCCATGCGGTCGGGAAGGTCTTCGTGGCGATGATGCTCCACGTCACCAGGTCGCCCGACGCGAGTACCGTGTAGGTCAGCTCGGGCATCCCGTGGAGCTGCGTGGCGCTGGCATTTGCCGGCGCGTAAAAGACGAGCTGCATGCGTCCGGCGTTCATCGCGGGCAGCGGTGCGCCCGCCGCTCCGTCGCCGCCGTCACCGCTCGCCGGATTCATGCCGAGGCCAAACTCGACCAGCGCCGCGATGCCGTCGCGGTCGCCGTCAAACGCGGGGCCGGTGACTCCGAAATTCGCGGACCAGTCCGCGTAGAGCCCGAGCGCCGCGATCGAGACCCCGTCGGGATCGCCGCCGTTCGTGGCGCTCGCGGCCCATGTGGCCCTGTCGCCCCACAGGCTCGCGGCCAGCAGCGGATTCGGGACGACGAGCGAGCGGCCGGGACCGTCCGTGCTCGGCTGCCATGTGTCGCCGTAGGTGAAGGTGAGCACGTTCGCGTCGAACGGCGGCGGAAGCTGAAGCGCGAGCTTTTCCCCGCTGTTGTCGAGGCTGCCGGTGAAAGCGCCGGCGACGAGGGCTCCGTTTCCGTAGCGGGCGCGAAACTTCGCGGTGTTTTTCACGACGAGCGCATTCTGGCCGGGGCTGAGCACCGTCGCGGGAAACGTGAAGTCGATGCCGTTCACGAATTTCACACCCGCGAGATCGAACGCCGCCGCGCCCACATTGCGCAGCTCCACGAACTCGTAGTCCGTGCCGCCGGGCGGATTGTACATGATCTCGGTGATGCGCAGCCCGCGGATGAGCGCGAGCGCATTGGCATACGCCGGATCGCCCGTGCCATTGAGGAAGCCGCGCGTGGGCAGTTCGTAGAAAGCGAACGCGCCCGCGCCGTCGCGGCCCATCGAGTAGTCGGTGGTCTGCGGATAAAAGCTCACGCCATCGAGCAGCGTGCCGTCCGCCGCGAGGAGGCTGATGGTCTCATACTCCGCATCGAGGCTGAAGGCCGTGTGCCCTGGCCCGGTGGCGCCGTCGGCGACGAGCCGCACGTAGCCGCCGGCACCGATGAAGCTGAGCGCGGGGAAGGTGTAGGCGCTCGCGTTGCCCGCGCGGTTGTCCGTCACGCGCAGGCCGGTGAGCGCGGCGGGATTTGCCGCCGTGTTTTGCAGCTCGATCCAGTCCGTGCCGTAAAGCACGGCGCCGCTCGCCAGCCACTCGCTGATCCGCACGGTGCTGAAATCGCCGGTCGGCACCGGCGCATTTGCCGCGCCGGGCGTCGGCGTGCAGAGCACCCACGCGCCCGTCACATTGCGACCGATGGTTTTGTCCTGCACCTGCTGGCCGAAGACGACCGAGTCGCGCAGCACGCCGCCCTGGTAGAGGTAAACGGCGTCGCCATCCCGATCGAGCGCGAGCGTGGCGCTGGTGAAGGAGGCGTACGCGCCGTCGGCGATCGTACCGGTGAGCGCGACCTTGTTCGGCAGGAGCGGATCGTCGGTCAGGCTCCAGCCCGTGAGACTGACCGCCGCGCCGCTGAGATTCTGCAGCTCCACGGTGTCGGGCAGCGTGGCGCTGTCGGCGAGGATTTCACTGAGGCGCACGGCGGTGAAGGCGGGGTTCACCGTCCACGAGCGCGCGGTCGGCGCGGCCTGCGCGAGCCCGGCGGCGGTGCGCGCGGGATCGGCGTCCTGCCAGTTGCCGGCGGGATCCTGGCCGAGCACCTCCAGCGTGTGCGTGCCGGACCCCAGGCCGCTGAGCGTGAGCGTGGCCTGGCGGACGGCGGGCGTGGCCGTGCGCGGAAAGGTGAGGCCCGTGCCGATGGTCACGGGCGCGCTCCATGCCCCGCCGTCGAGCCGCCATTTGTAGGCGACCATGCCCGGTCCGCCGACGGTGAAGCTCGCGCCGGTCGCCGCCGTCGTCCCGGACGGCCCGCCGAGCAGGTAGGCCCACTCCGCCACGCTCGCGCCGAAGTCGATCCCGCCCGCCGCCGCGCCGCGCGCGGGCGAGTGGGCGCGGAGCGCGTAGTTTTTTCCCGCCTCATTCACAAAGCGCGGATCGCCCGCCGCCGTGTAGCTGCCGAGCGCGGTGAAGCCGCCGGGATGTTGCGTGCCGCCGGAGTAGCTCCCGGTGACCGGCCCGACGGAGTTGTCGGTAACATTGCTCAGGTAGTTGTTCGCCGCCTCGAGCTTGCTCGTGGTGCCGCCGGGGAGGTCGGCCCACGAGACGATGCGAGGCATGTTGTGGAAAAGATTGTAGCCGATATACGCGCCGAAGCCGGCCTGCGGCGCGGTGTCGTCCGGGACGAAAAGATTCACCGCCGAGCAGCGCACGTCCTGCGTGAACGGGGCGACCGGCGGCGTCGAGGTGTAGGTGAAGTCGGCGTGGAAATTCGCCACCGTGTTGTGTTCGAAGATCGCCGCCGTCCCGACCTTGCAGTTGATCATGTGATCCACGTCGAAGGCGGTGTTGCGCACGACCCAGATGGTCGTGCCGCTGCCCTTGTCGCCGGAGCTGATGCAGTTCGAGTAGCCGTGGTCGTTCGTCCACACGTCCTTCGCGCCGCGCTCAAAGATGTTCGACGCGATGTAGGCGTCGCCGCCGAGGTCGATGTGCTCGTCGCCGGTCAGGCCGTGGAAATGGTTGTAGCGGCAGTCGAGGATCGCGCTGCTGCCGAGCACCCCGGCGTCGGCGTCGAAGACGTCGTTATGCCCCTTGTTCCCGTAGAAATCATTGAACCACACTCGGAAGTGGCCGCCATTCGGCATGCCGTCGGTATAGTTCGGATTGCTGGGGAAGTTGGCGTTCGCGACCTTCAGCGGCTCGGCGATGTTGTCGAGGCTGTAGGCCACGGGATTGTCATTGGCGTCGGCGGGATTGAACGGATCGACAAAGGTCGTGAACTGCACCTGCAGCGAGCAGTTTTCGCCATACAACTGCCGCAGATGCGTGCCGAGGAAGATGCAGTGGTCGATCAGCGCTTCGGCCCGGATGATGCCGAGCGAACCCGTGTTTCCCGCGGCGACCGCGGGCTGTGCGCCGATGAAGGTGCAGTAGCGGAATTCGCTGCCGGTGATGGCCGGCCCGGCGCTCGGGCCCGTGACGACGACGCCCGCCCATTTCGGCGGGCCGGTCTGCACGCCGGGGACGATCGGGTCGGCATCGCCCGCGGCCACCGTGCCGGGCACATGCGAAAAGACGACGCGCCCGTTTTCCGTGCCCAGCGCTTTGATCGCGCCGGCCACGCTGAGCTTTCTGTTTTGGTCAAACTGCACGCTCACGCCGGGATTGATGACCAGCGTGGTGCCGGACGGAATGGTCGTGTCGCCGGTGATGCGATAGGGTGCGCCGGAGGTCGTCCAGGTGATCGTCGCGGGTGCCGCCGCGCCGCCGGCGTACGGCAGCGCGCCCATGTCCGCGCGCGAGCCGTCGGCATTGAGCGGCGACGCGGGGTCGCCGGTATCGCGCGCAGGAGAAGCGGCGGTGAGGTGGTAGTCGCCGGTGCCGGATGTGACGAAGAGGGGATCGGCCGTGATGTTGCCGGTGCCGGGCCAGGCAAAGGGCGAATAGTCGAGGAGCGCGAGGTCGCTGTAGGTCAGGACCGTATTCGCCGGATCGTAGGGCGAGTCGATCAGCACGGGCTGCTGCGCGATGACGATGCAGTTCTTCGCATTCACCGCGAGGATCGCGGCGGTGTTGCTCTGGCCGGCCTTGTTCTGCGTGTAAAAGCCGGTGCTCTGCGTGTCGGGATCGCCGCCATTGACGCCGCCGGTGTAGCCCCACGGCGCGATCATGCTGTCGTGGTTTTCGCTGACGATGGTCACATTCACCGCCGTGACCGTGCGGGTGTTCGCGTTCTGGCTCTTCATCGCGATCGCTTTGTCGCAGCGGATGATCTGCGTGTTGGAGATCACGAGGTCGTTGTTGAGCAGCGAGAGGCCTTTGTCCCAGCCTTCGCGCAGGATGCTGTCCTCGACCACGATGGGGCCGGCGAGATTGTCCATCACGTCATCGCCGCAGAGGGCAAAGACCGAACGGCGCACGACGACGCTCCGGCCGGAGGCGTTGTGGACATAAAGGCAGTCCTCGTCATTCGCGAGCGCGTCATTGCTTTCGCGGTAGTCGGGCAGCATGCGCTGGATGTTCGAGTCCTCGCAGAGGAGCGAGGCGCCGTCCTCGATCTCCGGGCCCGTGATCATGCGCTCGATCAGCGAGCGCCGGATGACGAGATCGCACGTGCCGCTTGTGTAGATGGCCTTCGCCGGGCCGTCCGCCAGCGTGCTGTCGAGCAGCGAGACATTCGACCCGGAGATGCGCAGCATCGGGCCTTTGCCGGTGTGGCCGACACCGGTGGTGTGGCCGGCGTGATTGAGCAGCGTGTAGCTGAAGATGCTCGGCTGCGCGCTGCTGAAGGAGAAGCCGCCCCACCGGTCCGTCGCGTTGAACGCCGAGATCGCGACCGGATTCGCGAGCGTGCCCTGCGCGTTGAATGTGCCATTGACGATGATGCGCCTGCCCGCGGTGCTGCCCGCCGTCGCGTCGCCGTCCACGAGCACATGCGTGCCGGCGGCGATATTGAGCGTCGAGCCGACCGGCACCGTGACATCGCCGGTGACGCGGATGACGCCGCTCCAGGTCGTCGTCCCGGCCGCGAGTGTGCCGGTGGCCACGGTCGTCGCCGGCGAGGCGCCGAGCGAGGTCAGCGCTTTCTGCGC
>JANOBH010000090.1:0-7690 GCA_031411535.1 Chthoniobacter sp.
TGGGAATTCGTGAACCGCTTCGCCACCTTCCACCCGTACGAGGCGCGCGTGCTCGCCCGCGTGGCGACCGGCCTTGAGCAGTGGCCGGTCGCCGCGAGCTGCATCCGGCGGCTGGTGGGGGAAAACTGGAAGCCGGAATTCTCCGGCACTCCGTCCAACTTCGAGGAGGCCGCCCTCGCGCTCATGCCGCGCGCGATCTACGCGCAGTTCGTGAAGGAGTACAACGAAAAGCAGTGGGGCGTCCCGGCGCACACGCTTTCCGCGGGGCTTTGCACGCGGTTCGACATCCATCCGGACGACGACCCGCGCCTCACGCCAAAGGCGAAGTTTCAGGGCATCCCCGTCGAGGGCTACGCCGCGCTCATGCAGTCCCTTATCGCCGGCATCCCCGTCGTGCTGAACCACGACTTTCTCCACCGGCGGGACGAGATCACCGCCGCCCGGCGCCTCATTTTCACCGGCCCGATCGACGCCTACTTCGGCCACGACCTCGGCCGGCTGGACTACCGCGGCCAGCAGCGCACGCACACGTATCTGCCGGATGCGGAGTTCAGCCAGCCGTGCGGGCAGGTGAACAACCCGCTCCACGCCGGCGGCGCGCACATCCGCACTCTGGAGTGGAAGCACATGATGCCCGCGGAGTTCGCCTCCCGCATCCGCGGCACCGTGCTCACCACCGAGACGCCGTTCACGCCGACCAGCCCGACCGACTACGAATACCCCTTCCCCGACGACCGCAACGCGCGCCTCTACGAAGCCTACCGCCGACGCGCCGACGCGGAGCGCGGCCTCCTCGTCTGCGGCCGTCTCGGCGACTACCGCTACTACGACATGGACCAGGCCATCGCCCGCGCCATGACTCTGGCGGGAAAACTCCTCGAGCCCATCTGAATGGATACGGCTGCCGCCGCCGCTCCCGAGGGTTTCACAATCGAGACGACAATCTGGTTGAATTAGCGGAGGAACCGGCAAACATCCCGCTCCCTTTTCAATATGATTATCGTCGCGCAAAAAATGGGGCTGCTGGGCAATATGCTCGAACAGTACGGCCACCTCATCGCCTTCAATAAAGAGCACGGCGTGCCCATCTCCCAGATGGGTTTCTCGGATTACGCCGTGCATTTCACCGAGCCGTCGCGCGACCTGTTCTGCCGCTATCCCTGCGGCCGGACGCTTATCACCGGCGCATGGGCCCGCAAGATCGTCTTCAAGCTGCTGCTGATCCTCGGGCGCCTGAATCTGCTGCGCTTCATTCCCGGCGCGACCGTCGTCACGATGGACTGGAAAGGCGGCGCGTTCGACCTGTCCGATCCCGCCTTCATCGCCCTAGCCAAGAGCAGGAAGCTCGTCTTCCTGCGCGGCGGCTGGCAGCACCGCTACTGGACCGCCTACGAAAAGCACATCGGGACGATCCGCGAATTCTTCAAGGTCGCCGAACCGCACGCCTCGAATGTGCGGGCGCTCGCCGCCACGGTGCGCGATGCCGGCGGCGACGTAAGCATCGGGGTGCATCTGCGCCAGGGCGACCTGCGCTTCGATCCGATCCGAAAGGATTTTTTCACCACCGCGCAGTACATCAGCGTCATGCAGAAGGCGGTGGCGCTGTTTCCGGGGAAAAAGGTTACGTTCCTGATCTGCTCGGACGTCCCTCAGAATCCCGCCGACTTCGCGCAATTCACGGTCTTTTACGGCACCGGCCAGCTCGTCGAGGACATGTATTCGCTCGCGGAATGCGACTACATCATCGGCACAAAGGTGACCTCGTTTTCCGGGTGGGCGTCGCTGATGGGAAACCGTCCGATGTACCGCCTCGTAGACCCGGAGCTGGAGTTTTCGCTCGCGGACTTCACCGTCCTCGTCCGGCAGCCGTAGCTACCGCGCCTTCAGCCAGCCGAGGGCGGTCCGGGCCGCCGCAGCGGGGCGCGAGTGAGTCTTGGTGATCTCAAAATAGGGCGTCTGCACCGCGCCAAACGCGCGGAAGAAACGCTCGATCGGCTCATTCATCGAGCCCTCGAAATCGAACCGCTTGCCCTGCGCGGACGCGAATTCGATCGCCTTCCAGACCAGCAGCGAAGCGGCCCCGCTGTTGCGCAACTCGGGGTCGCCGCCGCCGGTGTAGTAATAGACCGTTCCTTTGTCCCATAGCAGATAGACACACGCATGCACGCGGTTCTGAGCATCGCGCGCGAGCAGCAGCTTGCTCGCGCCATTCGCCGCGCAGCCGGCGCCGAAGGCCCGCATGAATTCATCGCTCAGCGACAGCCTCATGTCCTGCCGGGCGAGCGCCAGCTTCTGCATGCGGATCACGTGCTCAAAATCGTCCGACTCCTCGACCTCCACCTGCTTGCGGGCCTTCTTCACATCCGTCCGCACGTTGTCCCTCGTGCCGCTCCACAGCTTTTCGGTATCGGCCGTGTCCTCAAAGCGGTACGTGTAGAGCGTCGTCTGGCGGAAGCCCTGCCAGAAAAACGGCAGCCAGTTCGTGATGCCGGGGTGAAACGTCTGCTGAAACGTGGCGAACGCCGGGAGGCCGGCGATCAGCTCCCCCATCAGATCCTTCTCCTCGGAGAGCCTGTTCGCGTACTTCGCCGTCGAGGGCCGCAGCCAAGGCCCGAGGTAGGGCGTCATTCGCGGCATCTCCATCAGCCGCCAGCGCCAGCGCTGCTTGCTCACGTACGGCAGCACCGCCGCGATCTCCTCGCCCCGCTTTGCCACCACATAGTCCCACGCCCTAGGCGCCACCATCTCCAGCCACCACGGCTGAAAAAACAGCGGGGCGTTTTCGAGAAAAGACTGCAGCTTGGGATCGATGGATTTCACGGCGGAGCGTCCCGCCCAGTGTCCGCGGTCGCGGTCGCAAGCGCATCCAGAATCTCTCGGCAGGCGCTGTACACAGCGTCCACAGGCAGCTCCCGCATGCAGCGGATCGCGATCGGGCAGTCGCGCACCGCCTCCGCCTCGGTCTTCGCGAAGTTTTTCATGCACGGCGCACACGGCAGCGGCAGGCGAACGATGCGGCTCGTTCGGGCTCTCGGCGCGGTGAAAACGTCGTCCGTCGGCCCATACAGCGCGACCAAGGGCGTGCCGTGCGCATTGCCGATGTGCATCTGCCCGCTGTCGTGGCACACGATCAGGCGCGCGTATTTCAGGATCGCGGAGACTTCATCCACGGTCGTCTGTCCGGCTATGTTCACCGCGTCCAGCCCGTTCTTTTCGAGAAATGCGGAGATCACCGGCTGCTCGTGCCGATCGCCCGGAAGCACGATCTTTTCGCCGTCCGCCATCAGCCGCCGGATCAGATCCGCGAATTTCTCCGCGTCCCAGCGCTTCGGCGTGATGCCTGCATTCGCGGCGGAGATCTGCACCGCCAGGTAGCCGCGGGGCCGCAGGCCAAAGCGCCCGAGCACCTGGTCGCCGACTGGCGCGATGTGCATGGCGTAGGTGCGCGCAAACGGCCCGTGCATCCGCTCCAGCAGGTCGAAATGCAGGTCGCTCTCGTGCGCATCCAGCCGCAGCGGCACCTCGTCGGTCAGCACGTCGCGAGTCCAACTCATGTCCTGCCCTAGCACATCCAGCGTGTGCCCGATGCGCCGCGGGATCCCCGCCAGCAGCACGCCCCACCACACGAAGGGCGGCGCCGCGTCGAACGGGATGAACGCCGTCGCCAGTCGTGCCCCGCGCAGGCGCAGGAAAAAGAGCGCCTTGCGCCACGCGGGCGCATCCATCGGGAGCCATCGCACCTCGTCCGCGATGCCGTCGCCCGCGCGGAAGACGCATTCCGTGCCGAATGGATTGCCCGCGAGGATGACGATCCGCGCCTGCGGATACAGTTCACGCAGCGTCCGCACCATCGGCGTCATCATCAGGAAATTGCCGAGGCCGGAGTAGGCCGGGATGAGAAAGGACGGCGTCTCCCGCCGGCCGCGCGCCAGCGCGCGGAGGAGTGCGATGAAGCAGCGCTTGAGAAAACGCATCGGCGCTAGATCGGAGCGAGGACGAGATCGAAGCGATACCACGAATCGCTCGGTCGGAGGACCTTCGCCTCATACCCGCCGCCGCACTCGCGAGCCAGCGCCTCGGCATCGTGAAAAAGCGAGTCGCCGCCGTAGGCGACATCGCCCGTGAGCGTGCGCTTGGCATCGACCATCACCATCTTCGCAAGCGCCAGCCAATGCCGCAGCGGGCCCGGCGCGTTGGCGTTGACGAAACTTTCATCGAAAAGCAGCGCGCGTTTGCGCAGGTCCGGGATGGAAAGATGCGCGAGGACGCCTCCCGGATTCAACGCGCCTTTCAGCCTGCTGCAGATCGCGCAGAGCTGCGCGTGCGTGAAATACTGGGCCACGCTGAAGCTGTAGATCCTGTCAAAGCGCCCGATCTCCAGCGCGCCATCCAGCAGGTTCGCGACGTGAAACGCGCACTGTTCCCGCCCGGCGTTCCGCTCGCGCGCCCTGGCTATCTGCTGCTCCGCAAAATCGATTCCGGTGCATTGCAGGTCGGGCCGCAGCTCCTTCACCACGCGCAGGACCGCACCGTCGCCGCACCCGGCATCGAGCACGCTTCCGCCGTGCGGCGGCGCCAGCCTTTCGAGAATGTGCTCCGCGTAGCCGAGCAGGCCGGCGCGGCTGCTGCGTCCCCGCAGCGCCTCGTCCCCTCCCTCGTTGAAATGCGCCTGCAGTTCGCTCATGCGCGCGTCAGTCCAGCCGTGTGAGATGCGCTTCGAGCCCGTGGATCACGTTGCAGATGTATGTCGCGAGAAAGCGCAGGACCGACTTCAACGCCGGATCCTCGACGTTGCGCCCAAACCGGTAGAACCATGTGCTCCTGAAGACCGGCTTGAAGGGGTTCACGCAGAACGCGATTTTTTCGATCTTGAAACGGGCCTTTGAGTAATAGGCGCGCTCCTTTCCACGCCAGGTCGTGGGATCGTAGAACTCGAAGATCTCCTCGGAAAAAAGACGTTCATGCGTCGGATCGCCCCATGCCTCGAAGGAGTTCCAGTAGGGCACCCCGATGAAAACCCTCGCGCCCAGTTTCGTGATCCGGTGAACCTCCTCCATCGTGCGCGTGGTGTCGCGCAGATGCTCGAAGACGTTGTCCGCATACACCTCGTCGAACTGTCCGTCCGCGAACGGCCAGGGAAAGACGCGCAGGTCGTGAACGACGTCCACACCCGGCAATTGCACGATGTCATGATTCAGCCAGCCGTCCTTTACGAGGTGGCCGCAGCCGAGTTGGAGTTTGGTTTTCACGTGAGGAAGGGGCATTGGTGTATCACAAATTCGAGCACCTCAGCGGCAAGACGCAGCGCTTCGAATGCGTCTTCACGGGTGGGTTCCGACACGTCGCCGGGATAACGGAATTCGGCAGCGAACGGGTTCAGAAAAGCGGAATGCGGACGCAGGCTTTCAAATGCCGGTTCGAGAGGGGCGCACAGACCAAGGAGCCGGTTGAGATCGTGCGTCTTCGGAAAAGGCACCTCCTTCCAGACCAGCCATGCCTTGATCGCCTTCTCGGCCGCCTGCTGAGAGTGATAGACGGCGATGTCGAGGGCGGGCGGTTCCGGCGCCAGCAGCAGACGCACTGCTGCGAGATCGTGGCACGACTTCGTCCACCAAGCCTGCACGAGCGCCCGCTGTTCAGCTTCCATACAGCTTGCGACCCTCACCGAGCACCGTGCTGGCAAGGGAAACCTTCACCCGGCGCTCGCGATCCCATTCGGCGCGCGTCATGATGATCACATCCTTGGGCATGGCCACCCGGCTGAGCAGACCGTGCGCTCGTTGAGCCCGGCGGTAGCGCGGCTCCGCGGAATCCGCCACGACCACGAGGAAGTCGAGATCACTGTCCGGCCCCGCGTCGCCGCGCGCGTGGGAGCCGAAGAGCCAGATCTCCTCGGGGTTGAGGTGCTTCCTCAACTGCTCCGAGGTTTCGCGGATGATGGTATCGACCGAATCTTGCATGGCGGAAAACTAGGGGGCCGTCTGGGAATTGTCATCCATCGGCTTTCGTCCACGCGGTTTGGCCGGATCGGGATGCACCCAGCCGTCCTTCAGGATGTGGCCGCAGCCGAGGTGGAGCCTGGTTTTCATTCCTGGGTTATCGTTTGGAAAGCGGAGGTCAGATTTCGCCGCGAAAGCTCTTTGGCCAGCACGACGCGGTCAATCTCCGCTTCGCTCAATTCCAGCATTCGACGGATGTCCCTCACATGCTTCTCGCCGCCGCCTTCCGCAAAATACTCCGTCTTCCACACGATCACGTACTCAGGGGGCGCAAAAAAAACCTCGCCATGATTGTAGCGAACGACCCTGCGATGTTCGCAGGCCCATCGGTAAAAGGGGTCTTGATGAGACGGATAAAAGTCCGCCTTCAGACCGCTCGCCATGTCGATGACATTAAAGTGCCCGCGGCATTCACGGAGGTTCTCGCCGCGCAGCACCTCGATGGGCGGAACGTAAAACGATGCTTCAGGGAAAATCGTTGTCAGCGAAGGCAGCCGGCCATTTGGGATCGAAACGGCGAGATCGATGTCGAGTGTCAGCCGTGGCTCGGAGTAGAGCATCGCCCCCACGGAGCCCGCCACGAGGTAGGGAATTCCAGCATCGTGGACCGGCCTCGCAAAAATCTGGAGCAGGTCAGGTTCGGGCACAGCTCAGCTCCTTCGCGAGAGCCCGTTCGATCTCGGTTTCGGTCAGGTTGGGATTCCTTCGTCGCAGCCCTGCGCGCCGCGTCTCCCGAGCCGTGCGGAGCAACCCCAGCGCGACATCCCACTTCTCGATGGGCGTCATCTGGCGGAATCTCTGAATCTGAACGGGGTGCAGCGGCTCCAGCTTCATCTTCGTTTTAGTAGCGCCAAAAACGGGCTCCGTCACTTTCGCGCAAGTACTGCGATGCCAGCCACGCAGCCGCGGTGGAGTTTCGTTTTTCCGACCTCGTTTTCCGACCTCGTTCCCAAACTGTTTGGGAACGCCCTTGTCTGCGCAACTCCGTTGCCCCGTGCGCGCGTCCGCACACGCCCGGCGTCCCGCCACCGAAACAGAGTTTCGCCGGCAATCGCGTTCCCAAACGGAGTTTGGGAACGAGGACGCCAACGAGGACGCCGCAAGGCTTCCAGATCGTGGATCTTACTTTCCATCCCGCTGTAACACGCGCTGGCAATAGGCCTGCCACCGGGCCGCCGCCTCCAGGAGTTGAGGCGTCATTGCCACGGCCAGGCGCATCATTTCCGGCAGGCTTTCCCCGGCATAATCATGGGCAAGGCTGTTGCGGAGCAGTTTCATGGCGCGGAAGTCTTCCACGGAATCGATGATTCCGCGCTTTTCCGCGCGATGCAGCGCATCCAGCAGGGAACCAGGTTCCGCCAGTTCGAAGGTGTCCAGCGCGCGCAGTGCCTTGTTGGCATACATATCCACAGCCCGTGCAAAACGGCTGGAAAACGCCTCCGCAGCCTCCGCCTGATCGATGGAAAAAACCGGCGCGTCCATCCACGGGCGGCATTTTTCATAGGACAGACGCAGCCAGTCCACGGCGCGTTGCATTTGCTCCGCTGCGACGGTGAGGAGCGCGGCCGCATCCCCGGTCTTCACAGGCGCACCCCTTCCGCGAAAGCCATGCGGGCAAACGCGTCATCGAGGGCGGGTTTCACCACGAGGTCGATGCGCTGCGCGCCGAGGCGGTCTTCCAGTCTCATCAG
>JANOBH010000091.1:0-6897 GCA_031411535.1 Chthoniobacter sp.
GGCGGCGTGGTAGCGCAGCACGAGCGCGACCTGCCCGAGCTGCATCTTCTGGCCGGGGCGCAGCACGGTGGCCCGGCTCACGGGCTGCCCTTCGAGCATCGTGCCATTCGAGCTGCCCATGTCCTCGATGACGGCGTCGCCCTCGCGCACCGTGAGCCGCGCGTGCTTGCGCGAAAGCTCGGGCGTCTGGATGCGGATGTCCGCCTCGGCTCCGCGTCCCACCACATACTCGCCGGGCGTGACCTGGCGTGTCTCTTCCGGCGCATCCGGGCGCGTGATGTGCAGCTCGATCTTCGGGATGGTCATGGCGGTATCGCTCATTTCTCAGCATCGCGTTCCGCTTGGAACTCAAATCGCGTGTCATCCTGAGCGAAGCGGAGGTGGAAAGACGGGCGGAGCGCAGTCGAAGGACCCCGCGCATTCAAGGGCGGTGTCGCATGAATTCGACCGGATCCCGCGTCCGCAAATTCGCACGCCCCGTCACTGCCGCGAATTCAGAAGCTTCGCGTAATTCCCCGGCCGGCGGACGGTCTCGCGGTAGCTGCTTTCGCCCATGACGATCTGCGTGAGCCGCTCGCTCAGCCGCTGGCCGTGGCGCCTGAGCAGCCACGAGCGCACGCGCGGAAAGTCGTAGATCGTGCGAGCGAGCACCCTGGCGATGCGCAGCTCGGGCAGAAGCGTCGCCTCCAGCCGCGCGCGATACGCGCGTCGCGTGGCGGCGTCGTCGTCTCCAGTTTCGAGGATCGCCTCGGCGGCGAGCTGCCCGCTGCGGATCGCGCCGGAGATGCCCTCGGCCAGCAGCGGGTCCGCCAGTCCGGCGGCGTCGCCGATGAGCAGGACGCGCGGCGAATCAAAGAGCCCCTCGCGCGGGCTCAGCGGGATCATATAGCCGTGGCGCACCTCCGCGAGCGGGCCGCCGAGGCCGAGCTGCGCGAGGTAGCGGGCGTACTCGGAGTTCAGATTGCACGAGCCGCGCCGCGTCGTGAGCACGCCGATGGAGAGATGCCCGCGCTTTGGGAAAACCCACGCGTAGCCGTGCGGCGTGAGGCCGAAATCGAAGCGCGCCGCGTGGCGGAATTTTTCAAAACGCGCCGCATCCACGGTGACCTCGCACTCCAGCGCGGGGATGACGTGCCGCAGCTCCGGCATCCCGCACTGCCGCGCGACCACGCTGCCCACGCCGTCCGCGGCGATGACGAAACGCGCCGTGAACGCACCCGCCTTCGTTTTCAACTCCACGCTCTCCGCCCGCGGCGTGACCGACAGCACGGGAGCGCCCGAAAATAAAGTCGCACCCGCGTCCTGCGCGGCGGCGGTGAGCAGATGGTCAAAGCGATCCCGCATGACCATCGAAACCACCGGCCGCTCGCGCCGCGTGGTGAAACTCAGTGCCGGCCCGTGATGATGCAGCTCCGCGGAAAAGCACTCCCGCTCCACCACCGCGCGCACATCCAGCGGCAGCAGACCGAGCGTGCGCCCGAGCAGCCCGCCGCCGCACGTCTTGTCGCGCGGCGGCACCGCCTTTTCCAAAATCGCCACGCGCAAACCACCCCGGCTCAGCGCCAGCGCCGCCGCGCTCCCGCCCGGCCCCGCGCCAACCACCGCCACATCGTATTCCGCCGCGCCAGCCGTCACGGGAAAACGCCGTGCGTGGCGTGTGGCAGGCGAAAACGAAGTCGCGGCGGATCATGCAGCATCGTGGCGGTGTAGCGGACACCCTCGGCGCTGTCAGGCTCTTTACCCGGCATGTGATTAGCGCGGCACCAGCCAGGTGCCGGCGAGGCGGTCTGGCAGGCTGCGGCGGGGGATGGCGGCGGACCAGATCAGGAGACCGAGCAGGGGCAGGCCGACGATGATGACCGCGATATTCGAGTGCCCCGCGCCATTGAGGAGCGCGGTGGCGAAAGTGGCGAGCGGCAGCCACGACCACGCGACGCACGCGCGCCAGAGCATCCGCCAGCGCGAGGCATCCGCGCCATCGCGCCGCACCACGGCGATGCCGAGCGCGCGCATCAGCAGGCCGCCGCGGAAGAGCCCTGCGACGAGGCTGAACAGTGCGGCCCAGACCATCACGCCGCCAGCGGCCCACCAGACGACCTGGGTGCTGAAGGTGTTCACACTGTTCATGTCCGGGGACAGGGACAAATTCCCCCGCGCGTCGAGTGCGGGCGCGAGCACGGCGCGCGCTCTCTTGACCTCGGCGGGGCTGGGATCGGGATAGGTCTGCACGATGCGCTCCGCCTCGGCGCGCATTTTCGGCTGGAGTCCGACGGTTGCCATGAAGGAGTTCCAGCCCTTGGGATCGCGGATGAAATTTCCGAAGCGCGACGCGATGAAAATCTCCGCAGACTCGACGCTGACCTTCGGATCTTCGCTGGTCGGGAGTTTCCGTTCCGCAATTAAGGAATGGACGATGAGCGCATTCATCAGCGGCGTCACCTCGGGCGATTGGCGCTGCAGGGTTCCGAGAAATCGCGAGCCGGCGAGCATGAATCCGAGCATCAACAGCGCTGGCAGCATACATCCGGCGACGAGGCCGAGGCGGCGAAGGTGCGTGACGTGCGGCACTTGCCGGACGAGCGCCTTGAGCTGCTCGACCAACGCGGGGTAGTCGGCGATGCGCAGCTTCTGCAAAACGCCACGAGCGCGAATCGCGATGGGTAGGCGCGGCTCGCGGGTGCGGGCTTCCTCCGCCGTGGCGAGGCGGCCTTCGAGCGCGGAGATGGCGACTTGATTGAGGAAAATGCCTGGCTCTACCGCGGCGACGGGCGCGCTGCCGGGCGCGGGGAAATCGAGCAGCTTTGCGCCGCCCTCGGCGGTGATCCACACGCGGTCGAGCGAGAGCGTGTCGGGCAGCGAGCCGTCGCGGGTGGCGGCGTCGAGTTCCGTGGCGAGGTCGAGCAGCCAGTGGCGCACGTTTTTCCAAAGCTGCGGAGTGGCCAGCAGCGCGGTGAGCGGTGTGCCGGGCGCGGCTTCGAAGGCATCCCACGAACCCGACTCGGCGCGCTGACCTTGCAGCCAGCGGAGCCGTCCGGGACGCGCGGCATTGCGCAGGGCGGCGGGCACGGGCGCGGCGTCGGCCGTGGTTTTGCGAATCCAGACGCGGCGCAGCAGTTTCGTGTCGTAGCCGAGCACGAGTTCATCGCGCTCCGTCGCGGCGAGCGTCGCGAGGACGTGATACGCGCCGATCATGGGCAACGCCTCGGTTGGGCCGACTGGCTCGGCGGCTTGCGTCACCGACTCGCGCGGCTGGTAGGCGGCCTTTTCGATCACGCGCGTTTTCGTGATGAGGTCGATCATCGTGGCAAAGCCATTCTGCCGCCGCGCCGTCAGGGCGAGCAGCAATGGGTAGAGGTAGGCGAGGGCGCCGAGGGCGATGGAAACCGCCTGCAGGTGTGCCTTGACCGGCGCATTGAGGAAGGTGGCGATGACCGCGGGCACCAGATAGATGAGCGCACGCAGGAGGGCGCGTGGGATGCCGGGCGCGGTGCGGTCGAGGCCGCCGACGCGCAGACCCACGAGTGCCTTGCCCGGAGTGGCCCCCCACCGGCCTTCGCTCACCGCGTAGTAGGCGATCAGGGCAAGCAGCGACGCGGCGAGAAACCAACGGTATCCCGGCGCAGTTTCGTTGTCCTGGATCATCATCCCAAATAAATCCTCTGACAGCATGATCGGGAGGAACCCGGTCAAGAACATCAGAAGCAGAGTGTCGATAACGCCCGCCAGGAAGCGCCGCCCGAGCGTCGCCGGCGTGGGCGCGGTGGAGGTGAAGGGGAGGAGCGCGCGGCGCAGCTCGTCGTAGTTTTTGCAACGGTCGCCGGCCTGTTTTTCCAAACACCGCAGGATGATCTGGGCGAGCGCCTCCGGGATTTCCGGGCGCACGGTGCGCGGCGAGGGCGCGGCCTTGTCGAGCACGGTCGCGAGGAGCTGCACGACGTTTTCCCCGCGAAACGCCGTCTGGGCCGTGAGCAGGTAGTAGAGCGTCATGCCCACGGAATAAATGTCCGCGCGCAGATCGAGCGCCTCGCCGCGGAGCTGCTCGGGCGAGGAAAACTCCGGCGTGCCGAGCACCGAGCCCGCGATGGTCAGCGCGGAATCGCCGCGCGAGGTCGTGGAGATCGAAAGGCCGAAGTCGCCGACTTTCACCACGCCCGACGGGTCGATGAAGCAGTTCGACGGCTTGATGTCGCGATGCAGGATGCCGACGGCGTGCGCCGCTTCGAGGCCCGCGATGATTTGCAGGATCGCATCCACCGCCTCGGACACCGGCATCGGCCCGGATTTCTTCACGCGCTCCTGGAGCGTGCCGCCGGGGATGAGTTCCATCGTGATGACGGGCGCGCCTTCGATCTCCTCCGTGCCGTACACATAGACCGTGTTCGGGTGGTTGATCGACGCCGCGAGCCGCCCCTCGCGCAGGAAGCGCTTGCGCGTGTCCGGCGAATCCAGCGAGTGCCCGAGCGCCTTCAGCGCCACGCGCCGCCCGCTCGCCGTGTCCTCCGCTTCGTACACCGCGCCCATGCCGCCTTTGCCGAGCAGCCGCACGATGCGGTAGTCGCCAAAGGAAAACGGCATCATCGGCGGCGGGCCGGAGTTTCCGGGAGACGCGGGCAGGCTCGATCCGCCGAGCTGGCTGGCGAAGCCGAGTTTCAGCAGGCAGCGCGCGCACAGGCCCTGCGTCTCGGCGGGCGTGAGCGGGGCGTTGCATTCGAGGCAGTGGGTCGGAGGGATCATGGGCGTGATGTGTGGCTGCCTCGTTCAGCAGGATTTCCGCGGATTGGTTACACGTTTTTTTAAAACGCAGAGACGCAGAGGCGCAGAGGAAAGAAGAAGCGATCGCAAACGGTGAAGCGTCATGCCAGCGGTGCCTCCTCTGCGTCTCTGCGCCTCTGCGTTAATAGAAAAACTCACAGCATCGTTGCGGCTTAGCCGCTGAGCGCGGCGAAAAGATCGCGCAGCTCGCCGTCCACCTCCTCCACCGTGGCCACGGTCTCGGCGATCTCCGCGCGGATGAGCGCGCGGTAGCGCTCGCGGAGCCGGTGTGCCGCCACCTTCACCGCTCCCTCGGTCATCCCGAGCGCGGCCGCCACCTCGGCGTAGGCGTGCGTTTTGCCGCTGAGGCAAAACTTCAGCGCCTCGAACTGCGCCGACTTTCCCGCGTCCTCCAGCTCCGCGCCCAGCCGCGCGAGCACGCGGTCGAGCAGCGTGAGCGCCCAGCGGCGGTCGAAGAGCTTCTCCGCAGTCAGCGGGTCGGCCGGCTCGCGGAGGTAGCGCGCCTCGGCGTCGTCATCCAGCGAGAGGAGCACCGCGCCGCCGCCCCGCCTTTGAGTGCGCGAGCGGTGCCATTCATTGATCAGGAAATGCTCCAGCGCCGAGAGCAGCCACGTGCGGAAACGTCCGCGCTCCCGCGCCACGCCATCGAGCCAGCCCTTTTCCAAAAGCCGCGCGAAAAACTCCTGCGTCAGATCCTGCGCATCGTGCGCGCTGTGCCCCCGCCGTCGGACGAATGCGTAAAGCGGATACCAGTAAGCGCCGCAAAGCTTCTCCAGCGACTCGTGCGCGCCGGCCGAATTGCCACGCGCGCGCAGCACCATGCTCCAGTGCGTCGTGCGGAATTCGCGCGCGTCCGGCGGGACGCCATCGCTCGTGGGGGCGGGCATGCGGACGTTCGTATCCGGGACGCGCCGACGCTGCAATGCCACGGGCTTGCGCCACCGGCGCTCACCGCCCCGGCGGTTTGCCGTCGGCGCGCTGCTTTTTTGCGAGCCAGTTTTTCAGGGCTTCGGCGAATTTGCTGTCGTTGAGCGGGAAGGTTTTGTCCTGGCCCTCGCGCCGCCACCAGCCGGGGAAGAGCGCGCTGGCGCGGCTGTCGAAATACAGCTCCAGCGACTCGCCGGCCTCGCGGTAGAGCTTGTCGCTTTTCGGGTCCGAGCCGGGCAGCGGGTGCCACTCAAAGATGCCCCAGTTCTGCGAATACTGCTCCACGCGCTTCACATCCACGCAGCCGAAGAAGGTGATGCCGAGATTGCCGCTCGGCAGCAGCCCGCTCCAGATGGTCGAGGCGCCGCTGCGCTCGCGCTCGGCGTTCCACAGCTCGCCGGGGATCTGGTGCGGGAAGAGCATCTCCGCCGGGATGCCCTCGCGCTGGAGCACGGCGCCGATGTCCTGGACGAACTTGCGCGTGAGATGCTGGCGGAATCCGAAGGCGGGGATCTTCGGATTGCCGGGCGGATATTTGCCGCGCTGGTCGTGGGTGTCCCAGCTCCACGCGCGCCAGAACTGCGAGTCGCTGCGCACGCGCGGCGCATCGAAGCCGCCGGGTGTCGCGCCTTCGCCGGTCTTCGGCGCGGGGTCGAAACTCGCATTCGTGATCGGCTGCGGGGATTTCACGAGGTCCCAGTACGCGAGATCCCACGTGGTGAATTTCGTGCCGAAGCGTGAGTTGAAGCTCGATCCGGTGCCGCGCGCATCGGCGGGCGTGGGGTCGTCGTGGAACGGGCTCACCATTTTTCCCGCGACGCTGATCTGGCCGCCGGTGATGGCGGCGGGCGCGCCCTGGCCGGCGTACTTTCCATCCGCGTCGTACAGCCCGCGGTGGCGCAGCCAGTCGCGAAACTCGGTGACGGCAAACGGGCTGTAGTCGGCGAGAAAGGCGTCGGATTTCACCCCGCCGAGCGCCAACTCCTCCTCGATGGTGAAGCTGATGACATGGATGACGCCCGGCGCTTTCTGCAGCACCGCGGACTACGAGCGCTCGACCACGGACTGGGCGCGCGCCGTCTCCGCGGTGCTGCAGAAAGCGCCGGGCGTCATCCATGTCATCAGCTTCACCATCGAGGAGGAGTTGGCGCTCGGCGGGGTGAAAGCCGACGCCTTTCTCGCCGACTACAGCCCGTT
>JANOBH010000092.1:0-2926 GCA_031411535.1 Chthoniobacter sp.
GCGCACTCGCCGTCTGAGTTTGAATCGGGCTGCCGTAGTTGATGATGCCCTCGAAGGCCAGACCGTGAGAAGAAGTGGGTGCCGGAGTCGCGGAAATCGTTCCCGGCTGCATGCGCCAGCGCGTTCGTTCCTCCGATCGACCCGCAAGATTTCCCGAACCGGACCTCGTCTCCTCCTTTGCGTATTGGTCGATTGCCGAGTCGATCATCACCATATCTCCGAGCGTTTGGTTCGCTGCGGCGGAACGAGCGGCCGCTTTTCGGGCGCTTTCCTTCACCACGCCCACCGCCGGAAACAGCAGTCCTCCAATCACCGCGATGACCGTCGCGGCCAGTCCCATCGGCACAACCCACGACCAGTCACGCTGCGGTTTCACCGGCACGATCGGAGCGGCGACAGTCTTGAAATGCGCGAGCAGCCGCTCGCGGCGCTCATCCGAAAGCTGCGCGGGCACGGGAGCCGCCGCCGGCTCGGGAATGGCGCTCGCCTCGCGCAAGAGTTCGACGGTCCGCTGCAGTCGTACGTAGAGCGCGGTCAACTCAGCGTCGCCGGCGATCTGCGCCAGCCAGATCGCCGCCTCTTCGGGCGAGAGTTCGCCCATCAGCAGCGCGGTCAGGCGCAGCTCGGTTTCTTCGCGGGGATTCATCGGTGCGTCCGGGTTCATCGTGCGACCTCCGTTTTTTCCAGCTCCACGGCCATGGCCTTCAGCGCGTGGTGGAGCAGGTAGCCCACATGGCCCACCGTCAGGCCGGTGCGCCCGCTGATCTCTTTGTAGGAAAGGTCTTCGTTGAACCGCAGCCGGATGATCTCGCGGCTGCGCGCGTCGAGCGTTTCGAGGACGAGCCGCACCAGGCCGATCCCCTCCCACCGCGCGATCTGCTCGTCCGGCAGCGGCTGCGAGTCGGCCTGGTCGTTCGGCGCCGAGCCGTCGTCTTTCTCCTGTGCGTCGAGCGAGACGATCTTGTTCGCCCGGCGCTGGTGGTCCACCGCGAGGTTGTGGACCGTGCGGTAAAGCCAGGGCTGCGGTGCGAGCACCTTTTGGAATTGCGCGTGAAGTTTCATAAAAGCCTCCTGCACGATGTCCTCCGCCACCGCGAAATCGCCCAGCAGCCGCCGGGCATAGCCCAGCAGCGGCGACTCCAGAGCGGCAAAGACCTGCTCGGTCGTCTCCCACTGCGGCGCAGGGGCGCTGGCGTCGCCGGGCGTTTTCACGGCCGGCGCGGGCGGTTGGGCGGGGTCATCGTCGAATCATCCGGAGTTCTGCTATTTGATGCGAGTCGGGAGACATCGTTCGCCTTCTGAGACGAAGGGGCTGGGCGGTTTGTTAGAGGGTCGGGTGCGCCTTTTAAAAAAAGCGTGTCACCCCACCTCGGGAAACTTCCAGCCCTCGCGGTACGCCCGGCGCAGGAGCTTGTTCGCGGCTTCGTCCCCGGCGATCTCGCGCGTCTTCGGATCGTAGCTCAGCCCGCGGCCGAGCTGCTGCGAGACATTCGCGAGCACGCAGCTCGCGGTCGAGATGTGGCCCTCCTCGATGTCCGCGATCGGCCTCCCGCGCGAATCAATCGCGGCCAGGAAATCCAGCATGTGCCGGCGGGTGGCGGGCGCGGCGTTCAGCTCGATGTCCTTTTCGTCCACGTCCTCGGGGAATTGCTCTTTCTCAAACAGGCAGTCGAAGTGGACCGTCTTCTCCTTCTTGTCGTGCGGGATGAAATCCGCGCGCATCGTGCCCGCCTTGAGCACGCCTTTTTCACCGTAGATGAAAAGCGCCCACGGGTAGTCGGGATCAGCGGGCGGCCCCCATGAGCGGTGCGTCCAGTTGAGATTCAGGCCGTCGTATTCAAAGACCGCGGTCTGCGTGTCGGCGATGTTCGACTTCCCCTCCTTCTGCACGAAAATGCCGCCCGCGGAGCTGACGCGGCGCGGCCAGCCGAGTCCGAGCATCCACCGCGCGGTGTCAAACATGTGGACGCACATGTCGCCCATGATGCCGTTGCCGTACTCCATGAAAGTCCGCCACCAGCGCTTGTGCGGGATCCCATCGTAGGGCCGCAGCGGCGCGGGACCGGTCCACATCTCGTAGTCGAGAAAGTCGGGGACGGGTTCGACCGGCGGGTTGCCGTTCGCGCGCATGTGGAAATAGCAGCACATGTCCACGTGGCCGATCTTTCCGAGCAGGCCGGCGTCGATGATCCGCTTCTTCGCGTCGATGAGGTGCGGCGTGCTCTTTCGCTGAGTGCCCACCTGCACCACGCGGCCCAGCCGGCGGGCCGCGGCGAGCATCGCCTCGCCTTCCAGCACGCTCGTGCTGATCGGCTTTTGCACATAGATGTCCGCGCCCGCCTCCGCCGCGGCGATCATGTGCAGCGCGTGCCAATGGTCGGGCGATCCGATGAGCACGATGTCGAGCTTCTCGTCCTTGAGCTGCTCGCGGTAATCCGAGTAGGTGCGCGGCGCCTTCTTTGATTTCTGCCGCTGCTGCGCGATCTCCACCGCGCCCGCGAGCATGTTTTTGTCGGGGTCGCTGATCGAGACGATCTCCACCGGCGCCACCTGCACGAGCCGCCAGAGGTCGCTCTTCCCGTACCAGCCCGCGCCGATCAGCCCGACGCGCCGCGTTTTCCCAGCGGCGATTTCGACCCCTCGCGCGCCGAGCGCGGAGAGCGCGAGCGAGGCGGATGCGGTCTGGAGAAAGCGGCGGCGGCTGATGTGAAAGGACTGGGGGGTTTTCATGGGCGGAGGATGGGGTTTTGCCCCGGTGCAAAGCAACCAGAAGGGCGGCTGCATTGCCTGCTTGAGCCGGATCGCCTCCGGAAATCACTCCCTCCTCGCGCGTCATCCTGAGTGACTGTTTAAAAATTCTCCGCGCGCAGGAGCGCCGGGCCGGGCGCGCAGGAGCGCTTGGCTCCGAGAGGTCGCACGCGGAGCC
>JANOBH010000093.1:0-3476 GCA_031411535.1 Chthoniobacter sp.
CGACAGCTCCCCCTTTTCCAAATGGATGCTCCTCGATCCATACGCCGCCGCGCGCGGATCGTGCGTGACCATGATGACGGTCTTTCCCGCTTTCCCGCTCAGCGTCTTCAGGATCTGCAGCACGTCCTCAGCGCTCTGGTGGTCGAGGTTGCCTGTCGGCTCGTCCGCGACGATGAGCCGCGGATCCGTGACGAGCGCCCGCGCGATTGCCACGCGCTGCTCCTGCCCGCCGGAAAGCTGCCGCGGCAGATGCGTGCGCCGGTCCGCGAGGCCCACGAGATCGAGCGCGGTCAGCACGAGTTCGCGCCGTTTCGCCGACGAGAGCTGCATCAGCAGCAGCGGCAGCTCCACGTTTTCATAAGCCGTCAGCACCGGGATCAGATTGAATGTCTGGAAGACGAACCCGACGTTCTGATTCCGCCAGTCGGCGAGCTGCGATTCGTTGAGGTCCGTCACGAGCACATCCTGCACGCGGCATTCGCCGGACGTGGGCCGGTCGATGCCCGCGATGATGTGCAGCAGCGTGGATTTTCCCGAACCCGACGGCCCCATCAGCGCGAGAAACTCGCCCGCCGCGATGCTCAGCGTGATGTCGTGCAGAGCGGTGACTTTGATTTCCCCCTGCTGGTAAATCTTCGAGAGATTGCGAATGGCGACGATGTCCTGCGGCATGAGGCGGACAGGATGATTGCAGGCTGGCATTTGGCAATCCCGCCGCTAGCGTCCGCGCGCATGACCGAAATTTCCCCGCAGGCCGTGAAGGACGTTTACACGCGGATCACCGCCGAGCTGGGGAAAGTGATGGTCGGCCAGGAGACGATCATCCGCCTGCTCCTCGTCAGCCTTTTCTCCCGCGGCCACTGCCTGCTCGTGGGCGTGCCGGGGCTGGCGAAAACGCTGCTGGTGCGCAGCCTCGCGGAGACGCTGACGCTGAGCTTCAAGCGCATCCAGTTCACGCCCGACCTCATGCCGAGCGACATCATCGGCTCGGAGCTTCTCCAGGAGCGCGACCGCAAGCTGGAGTTCGAGTATTTCGCCGGGCCGATCTTTGCGAACCTGCTCCTTGCCGACGAGGTGAACCGCACGCCGCCGAAGACGCAGTCCGCGCTGCTCGAAGCAATGCAGGAGCACAAGGTCACCGTCGGCGGACATTCGCGCGCGCTGCCCGATCCATTCCTCGTCGTAGCCACGCAAAACCCGATCGAGCAGGAGGGCACCTATCCCCTGCCCGAGGCCCAGCTCGACCGCTTCATGTTCTCGCTGCACCTCGATTACCCCGTGCATGACGAGGAGATCGAAATCGTGCGCCGCACCACGCTGCGCACCGCCGCGCAGCTCGCGGCGGTCGTCTCCCTGGAAGACATCCTCGCCGTGCAGCAGCTCGTCCTCGCCGCGCCGGTGAGCGATCACGTCATCGACTACGCCGTGCGCCTCGCCGCCGCCACGCGTCCTGCGAATCCCGCCGCGCCGCAAATCACGCGCGACTTCGTCGAGTGGGGCGCCGGCCCCCGCGCCTCGCAGTACCTGATCCTCGGGGCGAAAGCCCTCGCGCTTCTCGAAGGCAAGCTCGCCCCCGAAACCGAGGACGTGCGTGCGGTGGCCCTGCCGGTCCTGCAGCACCGCGTGATCACAAACTACCGAGCGACGGGCGCGGGAAAGAAGTCCCGCGACATCGTGGCGGAGCTGGTGAAGACGGTGCAGGAGAAGAGCTACTGAGTTTCCGAACGAACAGGATCGCAATGACGATCGCGACTGCCATTCATTGTCTCAATGGAGCTCCTACGAAGCTGGCCCACGTTGTTAGTGGCGGTTCCATAGACGTTTCGCGCCTGCGACGCTGGGAAGCATTACCTTCCCGCTACGAGAACGGCACAAAGCCATATTCCCCAGCGCCGTCGGCGCGTCATGTCTATAGAACCAACCGAAACAACGCGCCAAGCTCCGTAGGAGCGACATAGCGACGACGATGGCCAATACTTACACCCAAATTTACATGCACGTCGTCTTCGCCGTCTCAGCGCGGGTTTGCGTGATTCGACCGGAACGAAAGGAAGAGCTGCAGAAATACATCTCTGGCATCGTGTCAGGGCAGAAGCAAAAGCTCATCGCCGTCCATTGCATGCCTGATCACACGCCCATCCTGCTGGGCATGAAACCGGACGCGGCCTTGTCCTCAGTTGTTGGGAAAATCAAATCGGGCTCCACGAATCACATCAACGAGCAACGTTGGCTGGGTTGCCGTTTCTCATGGCAGGAGAGGTTCGGCGGTTTCTCGGTATCACATTCCCATGTGCCGCGGGTCGCTCAATACATCGCAAACCAGGAACGGCATCACCGGCGAAAATCGTTTCAACGCGAGTATCTCGACTTTCTCGAAAGACACCAGATTCCGCACGAGGAGCGCTACCTCTTCACACCGATCTAATAGCCATGCGTAATCGCCATGCCGCTCCTACGGAGCTTGCCCGCGTATTTGGAGGCGGTTCTATAGACATTTCGCGCCTACGGCGCTGGGCAGCGACCCGACGACCCGAAGTATGACGCCCCCGCCTTTACCGAAACAAACCGGCGTGAGCACGGCCACTGCGAGCCTGCTGCAGATGCGCAACCGCGGGGCGCAGGCGCCGCCGCCGCTGCTGCTCAATGTCCAGGAGCTGGAGCGCTTTGAGAACCTGCTCGTCTTCGCGAAGGCCACGGTCGAGGGCTACTACGCCGGCAAGCACAAGTCGCCCTACCGCGGCTCGGCGGCGGAGTTTGCGGACTACAAGGAATACGTGCCCGGCGACGACCTCGCGCGGCTCGACTGGCGCGTGTACGGGCGCACGCGGAGGCTGTATCTGCGGCAGTACGAGGAGGAGACGGACATGACCGTCTATCTCATGGTCGATACCAGCGGCTCGATGCGCTACGCGGGCGAAAAGCGGGCGTCGAAGTTCATCGTCGCCGCAAAGATCGCCGCCGCGCTCGCCTACCTAATGATGGCGCAGAGCGACAAGGCCGCGCTCGTGCTCTTCGCGCAAAAGGTCACGCAGTTCCTCGCGCCTGGCGGCACGCGGCGGCATCTGCACCGGATGGTCACTGAACTGGAGCGCGTGCGCCCGGCGCGCACCACGGGCATCGCCGAAGCGGTGCGGGAGTGCAACGAGCTGTTCAAAAAGCGCGGGCGCATCGTGATCCTTTCCGACTTTCTCGACGACACCACGGCGCTCTTCGACACGCTCGCGCAGTTCGTGCATCGGAAGTTTGAAATCCTGCTCCTCCAGGTCACCGACCCCGACGAGATGACACTGCCATCTTTCAACGCCGCGAAATTCGTCGATCTCGAAACAGCGGAAACCGTGCAGGTCGATCCCGAGGAAATCCGCGCGCAGTATCAGGCGAACATGCAGCGCCTCGTCGCCGACCTCGCTCGGGAAGCCGACCTGCGGCAGATCCAGCACCGGCTCATCGACACGCAGCGCCCGTATCTGGATGCG
>JANOBH010000094.1:0-5285 GCA_031411535.1 Chthoniobacter sp.
GTCGGCTTTCCGCAGGCGCTCGATGTGCGCGAATTTGCGGCGAAGCGCGTCCGGTTCATCGCTGATCAGCGTGAGGAGGATGCGGTGCGTCTCGTGCGCGCGCAGTGCAGTGACCGCTGCGCGCAGGTCCGCCGCCGGCAAGCTCTCGCGCTGGAAATCAACCCCGGCGAAACCATTCACCTGAAGATCGAAAAGCGAGAGCCGGGGAGGGGGCATGCGCGCATTCAAACACACATCGGCAGCCGGACCCCAAGCGCGAAGTGCCGCGCCGTTCCGATCCATCCATTGCGCTGGAAAGATTTCGCGCCGTCCGCCACAGTCCTGCGCCATGCCGATCATCACCCCCCGCAAGACGCTGCCCTCGTATGATGTCCTGATCGTCGGCTCCGGTGCGGGCGGCGGCATGGCCGCGCACACGCTCACGCAGGCCGGGCTCCGCGTCCTCATGCTGGAGGCCGGGCGAAACTACGATCCGGTGAAGGAAACGCCGATGTTTCAGCGCAACGACGAAGCCCCGCTGCGCGGCAGCGGCACGCCGGACAAGCACTTCGGTTTTTTCGATGCCACCGCGGGCGGCGGGTGGACGGTGCCGGGCGAGCCCTACATGATTCAGCGCGCGGGCAAGGCGGAGTGGGAGGAAGCCACCGACTGGAAGCAGAAGGAGACGGATCAGAGCTTCATGTGGTGGCGTCCGCGCATGCTCGGCGGCCGCACGAACCACTGGGGGCGCATCTCGCTGCGGATGGGGCCGTATGATTTCAAGCCGAAGAGCCGCGACGGACTCGGGCTCGACTGGCCGCTCGACTACAAGGATCTCGAATCGTGGTACGACAAGACCGAGGCGCTCGTCGGCGTGTTTGGCAGCAACGAGGGTCTGGAAAACACGCCCGACTCGCTCAACGGCTCGCTGCAACCGGCGCCAAAGCCGCGCGGCTACGAGCTGCTCACGAAGAAGCACTGCACGCCGCTCGGCATCCCGGTCATCCCATCGCATCTCGCCATCCTCACGAAGCCGCTCGACGGCCGCGCGGCCTGCTTCTACGCGACGGACTGCGGCCGCGGCTGCTCGATCGGCGCGAATTTCCAAAGCACCACCGTGCTGCTCCCGCCGGCCATCGCCACGGGGAAGCTGGACATCATCACCGAGGCGATGGTCCGCGAAGTCACCATCGGCAAGGACGGGAAGGCGACCGGCGTGCTCTACATCGACCGCGAGAGCGGCAAGGAGGAGCGCGCGACTGCACGCGTGGTGATCCTCGCCGCGAGCGGCTGCGAGAGCGCGCGCATCCTCCTCAACTCGAAGTCCGCCCTTTTCCCGCAGGGGCTGGCGAACGGCTCGGGCAAGGTCGGCCGCTACCTCATGGACACGGTGGGCAGCAGTCTCACGGGCCACATCCCCGCGCTGGAAAACTGCCCGCCGCACAATGAGGACGGCGCCTCCGGCATGCACATGTACATGCCGTGGTGGCAGTACAAGGAGCAGCTCGCGGGAAAGCTCGGTTTTGCGCGCGGCTACCACATCGAATTTGGCGGCGGGCGGCGCATGCCTGGGATGAGCATTTTCAATCCGAATGCGAACAGCTACGGGAGCAAGTTCAAGGGCGAGGCGCGGCGCTATTATGGCTCGCTGCTCAACTTCTCCGGACGCGGCGAGATGATCCCGAACGACGACAGCTACTGCGAGATCGACCCCGCCAAAAAGGACCGGTTCGGCATCCCGGTGCTGCGCTTTTACTGGAAATGGAGCGACCACGAAAAGAAGCAGGCCGTCCACATGCAGCAGACCTTTAAGAACATCATCGAAAGCATGGGCGGCACCGTCATGGGAAAGGTCCAGTTGGACCCGGAGAAGGCCGTGATGGCGGGCGGCACGATCATCCACGAGGTCGGCACGACCTGCATGGGCGCGGACGCGAAAAACTCCGTGCTGAACGAATGGAGCCAGGCGTGGGAATGCCCGAATCTTTTCGTCACCGATGGCGGACCCTTTGCGAGCAATGCCGACAAAAACCCCACGCTCTCGATCATGGCGCTGGCCATGCGGAGCTGCACGCATCTCGCGGAGGAGATGCGGAAAGGGACGATCGGCTGACCCCGCGGATTCACCCAAATGAGGTAATTGCCCAACTCCCGCCCGACACCAACCTTCACCACCGCTCCCATGAATCTGATCCCGCTCCCACTCTCCCGCCGCGATGCGCTCAAGCGCGTGATCGCAATCACCGCCGCGCTTTCCGCCGCGGAACTGCAAGGCTTCGGCGCCACCGGCAGCCGCGGCATCGGCACCGACCCGAATCTGCTGAAAAAGGAAATCCCGTGGGACCGCGTGCTGACAGCGGAGGAAAAGCGGATCGTCGCCGTGCTCGGCGACCTCATCATTCCGGCCGACGAGCATGGTCCGGCGGCGAGCGCGGTGGGCGTGCCGGACTTCATCGACGAATGGGTGAGCGCGCCCTACGAAGCGCAGCAAAAGGACGGGAAGGTCATCCGCGAGGGGCTGGCGTGGATCGACGGCGAGGCGAAGAAGCGCTTTGGCAAAGGATTCGCGGACGCCACGGCTGCGCAGCAGACGGCGCTGCTCGATGACATCGTGAAAGAGGGGACGGACGCGCGGAAGGTGGCGAACAGCTTTTTCACGAACTTCCGCGACAAGGTGGCGGGCGGCTACTACTCCACGCCCGAGGGTTGGAAGGCGATCGGCTACGTCGGCAACGTGGCGATTGCGGAATTTCCCGGGCCGCCGCCGGAAGTCCTCAAGCACCTCGGCCTCGCTTAATATGGCATTCATCAAAGCCAGCAAGACGGCACCGCGATACGACGCGATCGTGGTGGGCAGCGGAGCCGCTGGAGGGATGAGCGCCTACGTCCTCGCGAAGGCGGGGCTGAAAGTGCTGATGCTCGAAGCCGGGCGGAACTACGATGCGGCGACGGAGACGCCGATGTTTCAAAGCAACGCCGACGCGCCGCTGCGCGGTGCCGCGACGCCTGAGAAACCGAACGGCTTTTACGACGCCACGATCGGCGGCTGGAAGGTGCCGGACGAGCCCTACGTGGTGCGGACAAAAGACGGCGCTTGGACCGAGGGCGAAGTCATCAACCGCGTGAACGCGTCGCAGGATTTCATGTGGTGGCGCGCGCGGATGCTCGGCGGGCGCACGAACCACTGGGGCCGCGTCTCGCTGCGAATGGGGCCGTATGACTTTAAGCCGAAGAGCCGCGACGGTCTGGGCTTTGACTGGCCGATTTCGTATGAGGACATCGCGCCCTACTACGACAAGACCGAGGAACTGATTGGCGTCTTTGGCAGCAAGGAGGGGATCGAAAATGCGCCGGACTCCGACTTCTTCCAGCCGCCGCCCAAGCCGCGCGGCTTTGAGCTGCTCGCGCAGAAAGCCGCGAAGGCGCTCGGCATTCCGATGGTGCCCTCGCGCCTCGCCATCCTCACGAAGCCGCTGAACGGTCGCGCCGCGTGTTTCTACGCGACGAACTGCGGGCGCGGCTGCTCGATCCGCGCGAACTTTCAAAGCACGACGGTCCTGATCCCGCCCGCGCTGGAGACGGGCAATCTCGACATCATCACCGATGCCATGGCCCGCGAAGTCAGCGTGGACGCGGCTGGAAAGGCGACGGGGGTGGTCTTCGCGGACAAGCACACGGGGAAGGACGTGCAGGTGAAGGCGCGCATCGTCATCCTCGGCGCCAGCGCGTGCGAGTCCGCGCGGCTGCTGCTGAACTCCAAGAGTGCGCGCTTCCCGAACGGCCTTGCAAACGGCAACGGGCATGTCGGCCGCTGGCTGACAGACAGCACCGGCAGCTCGCTTGGCGGGCAGGTGCCGGCGCTGGAAAACCTGCCTCCGGTGAACGAGGACGGCGTTTCCAATCCGCACCTCTACATCCCGTGGTGGCCGCACGCCGAGCAGCTCGCCGGCAAGCTCGGCTTCCCGCGCGGCTACTACACATGGCCCGGCGGAGGTCGCACGATGCCCGACATGGGCACCATGCGCGGCATCCTCGGGAAATCGGGCGGCACTTTCGGCAAAAAGCTGAAGGAGGACGCGCGGCGCTACTACGGCTCGTTCGTAAGCTTCGGCGCGCGCGGCGAGATGATCCCGAACGAAAAATCCTTCTGCGAGATCGACCCTGAGAAGAAGGACAAGTGGGGCATCCCGGTTCTGCGCTTTCATTTCCAGTGGAGCGACTACGAGCTGAAGCAGGTCGTGCATCAGCAAAAGACCTTTGCCTCCATCATCGAGGGCATGGGCGGGAAAGTGAGCGGGGCGCCGCAGCTCGATGGGGCGAAAGCCATCACCGCCGGCGGTTCGGTGAACCACGAAATCGGCACCACCCGCATGAGTGCCCGCGCCGAGGACGGCGTGCTCAATGGGCAGTGCCAGGCGTGGGAAGTGCCGAATCTGTTCGTCACCGACGGCGGCCCATTCGTCTCAAACCCCTACAAGAATCCCACCCTCACGATCCTCGCGCTCGCATGGCGCGCATGCGACTACGCGATGGAGGAAATGCGGAAGGGGAACATCGGCTAGCGGCTGCTTAGATGTCTGCACGAATGCACGGACTGACCCTTATCTCTCTTATCTCTGACCCTGGTTGTGCTCAGCGCCGTAGCGCGTCATGTCTATAGAGCGCGTCGGAAACGAAAGTGGCAGCTCCGGAGGAGCGGCATGTGTCCGCGATCAAGAAGACATGGCGCTCCTAAGGAGCTTCTCCGCTTTTCTCACCGGTTGCTATAGACATGTCGCGCCGACGGCGCTGAGGAAGCCGTGATGCCCGCGGAGAGTATTTCAACAGGCTGCTAGACCGGTGCGAGGTCGGCTTCGGCGTGGGCGGCGTGCGGTGCGGAGGCGAGGGCTTCGAGCGCTTCGTCGGTCTGCGCGGTGCGCTCGTGGAGGGTGGCGAGGCTGGCGAGGATCCTGGTGTTGGTGTCGAAGGGGGGCTGCTTCCCGGCGCGCTCGGCGGTGAGGCGGGCGCGGAGGGCGTCGAGGCCGGAGTGGATCTCGGCGGCGAGTTTGCGCCTGCCGCCGCTTGTCCCGTGCACCGCCGCCTCGGTCCTTAACTTCGGAACGAGGGACGAAAATTGCCCGGCGTTGGGTGAAATCGACATGGGTGGAAGCGATTCTTGACCCGGCTGGGCTGGCCGTTAGCTTCGCGCCCCTTTCTATGGCTGCCAAACTCACCCCTTTGAAATCGAAAAAAGCCTACGCCGCCGCCGGCGTGGATGTGGATCTTGGCAACCGGGTGAAGAGCGGCATCCATGCGCTCGTGAAGGG
>JANOBH010000095.1:0-5965 GCA_031411535.1 Chthoniobacter sp.
CGCGCGCAGCACCGCGTCCGCCCGGCTCTGCGAGATGGCGATGTTCTTCTTCGCGTCACCCTTCGGGTCCGCGTAGCCGAGGATCACGAAAACCGCCGTGGGATCGTCGCGCAGCTTCGCGAGGTCGGCCTTGTCCAGCTCGGCCTTCAGCGTCTGCACGTCTGCCGCGCCGAGGTCGGACTTGCCGGAGGCAAAGGGAATCGTCAGCACCTTTCCCATACTGCGGGCGCGCTCGACGGCGCTGTAAAGCTTGTCCTTGTTCGTGTTCGAGACCGTCGGCATCAGGTCCACCCGCGTCAGCACCTCGGCCTTCACGGCCTTGTTCTCCTTCTTCGTGATATCGAGGTCGATCTTCGCCGGGGCCGTGACCACCGCGGGCGGCTCAGCGACCGGCGCGCTGGAAACCGGCTCCTCCGTGGCGGGTGCGGGGTCCGGCGGCGGCGCGTCGTCGCGGTTTACCGGCGCAGGAGTCGCCTCCTGGCTGCTCTTGTGCGGCTTGATGAGCGCACGGGTCTGCGGAATGGCCAGCAGCGCGATCACACCCACCACCCCCACGGCGCCGAGCCCCATGAGATACTTCATCCACATCGCCGAAGGCGGCTTCACTTCCGTCAGCGCCTTGCCGCACTCCGCGCAGATGAAGGGCTGGCCGTCTTCTATCTCCGTTTCCTCGCCGCGATAGGCGAGGAGGCAACCTGCTTGATTCTGGCATTTTCCAAATCGCGACATGCCCAGGTTTATAGGCCGCGCGCTTCCGGGGCCGCGAGGAAATTTTCCGCCACCCAGCCCGCGAGGTCGGGTGAAAGCGGACACTCCCACCCGAGGCCGAGCGCCGGCAGGCGCATCGCCGTGGAGTGGAGCGCGTGCCGCGGCAGCAGCAGCCGCTCCGCGAGAGCCGGCGTCCATCCCGTCTCGATGAACTCCAGGTAGCAGCCCTCGTCCGGCCCGTAGAGCTTGTCCCCCACCACCGCATGCCCCGCGTGCGCCAGGTGGACGCGGATCTGGTGCGTCCGCCCGGTCTCGGGAAAAGCGCGCACCAGCGCAAAGCGATCGCCCGCCTTAGTCGCGCCGCGCAGCCGCCTCTCGACGCGGAACCGCGTCCGCGCAGCCGCCCCGTCGGGATGCACCATCTGTTTCAGATGAATCCGCGACAGCTCGCGCTCGCCCCGCCGCAGCATCGGCGCATCGACCGTAAATTCATCGCGCTCCGGCCAGCCCCAGACCAGCGCGAGGTATTCCTTTTCCACCCGCCGCGCCATCATCTCCAGCCCCAGCTTTCGCGCCGCCGCCGCCGTCTTCGCGATCAAAGTGATCCCGCTCGTCTCGCGGTCGAGCCGGTTGATTAGGGAGACCTGCCCGCCGTTCGCGATCTCGTACGAGAGCAGATCCCGCAGCCCGTCCCACAGCGTGAACCCGCACCCAGGCCGGCTCGGATGCACGGCGAGATGCGGAGGCTTCGCCACGACGATCCACTCCGCGCTTTCGTCGAGGACGGCGAGAGAGAAGTTGAGAGTTGAGAGTTGAGAGTTGAGAGCCACTTCTCGAAAAGCGATACGCTTCCCATTTCTACGCGCCCGGACAAAAGTCCGCGACGAATTCCGTCTGCGCTATCGACCACACGTTGCGCGGCTCTCAACTTTCAACACTCATCCTCCCCTGATCTCCCTCCGCCACATCTCCCGCCGCTACGGCGGCATCGCAGCGCTCGACGACGTCTCGCTCGACATCGCACCGTTCGATTTCGTCTCCATCACCGGCCCCAGCGGCTGCGGAAAGAGCACGCTCATGCACCTCATCGGCGGGCTCGACACGCCGAGCGCGGGCGAGCTGACCGTCGATGGCCTCCCACTTCACACCGCCACCGAAGCCGAGCTCACCCACTACCGGCGGCACAAGCTCGGGATCGTCTTCCAGTTTTTCAATCTGCTCCCGACCATGAGCGTCTTTGAAAACGTCTGCCTCCCCCTGCTCCTGCGCGGCGAGCCGATGGCCGCCGTGCGCCCAAAGGCGGACGCCATCATCGAGCTCGTCGGCCTCGCCGACCGCGCCCGGCACGGCATGCACCAGCTCAGCGGCGGCCAGCTCCAGCGCACCGCCATCGCCCGCGCGCTCGTCCACGAGCCGAGCGTCCTGCTCGCCGACGAACCGACCGGAAACCTTGATTCCGCCAGCGCCGCGCAGGTCATGGAGCTGCTGCAAAAGATTTCTTCTCAGCGCCGGACGACGATGGTAGTCGTCACCCACAGCGAAGACGTCGCCCGCCAGACGGCGCGCCGCATCCGGCTTCGCGACGGAAAAATCCTCGAAACCCACCCATGAGCACCACCAGCGAAATCCGGGATAAAGTGAAGGGGAAATCCCTCTTCGTGGAATTCACCGACGAGGAGCTGTCGGACTTTCTCGAGCTGCTCGATGTCGTGAAAGTCAAAAAGGGCGACGTCATCGTCAAGCAGGACGACCCCGGCGAGTGCATGTTCATCCTCGTCGATGGCGGCGCGCGGGTGGTGCATCACAGCGGCGGGCGCGACATCGACCTCGCCTCGCTCCAGCCGGGCGATTTCTTCGGAGAGCTCGCGCTCGTGGATTCCGGAGTGCGATCCGCGGATGTCGCCGCCGAGGCCGACTGCACGCTGCTCCGCATCACCCAGGCCGTCATCTCCGCGGCGGCCGGCGTCTATCCCACGGCGGCGTTCAAGTTTCTCATCGCCATCGGCCGCATCCTCGTCGGCCGCCTCCGCCAGACGAATCAGCGCTACGTCGATACCCTCCTCTTTCCCGCGAAGGGGAAGGACTGAGCGGGTGGGGTGGAGCGCCCTTCGCGTGTCATCCTGAGCGGAGTCGAACGACCCCGGCGGTTCATTTGCGTAGGGAGCTCATTAGGACCGCCGGGGCCCTTCGACTCCGCGCCCAAAGCGGCGCTCCGCTCAGGATGACATGCTTCTCTGTGGCTCCGCAGATGCGGGAGCCCCACCGACCTGCACTCCGCTACTCCCCATTCCACGCCAGCAGCTCCGCCGCCGCCGGCCGGATGTCTGCCTGCAGCAGCGCGCCGAGGTCCGCCATCAGCGGCAGCGCCGGACCCGTCGCCGCGATTCCGGCGAGTTCCACCGCGTGATGCAGCACCGGGATCGGCCCGTGCGCATTCCGCAGCGTTTCGAGCGAATTGAACCGCTCCCGGATCGCCTCGGCCCGCGAGAAATCCCGGCCGCGGAGCGCGACGAGCATCTCCTGCGAACGCCGCGGCGCCACGCACACGCAGCCCGACGTGAACGCCCGCACGCCAAACTCCTGCCAGTGCGTGATCGCCGGCTGCTCGCCGATGCCGCTGACCACCAGCTTCGGATCCACGCTGTCCACGATCGCGCGCAGCAGCGGATCCTCCGCCGGATTCTCGCGCACCACCGCGTACTTGATCCAAGAAATAACACCCGCACCCACCAGCGACTTCACCACTTCCACCGTCACGTATTTCTCGTCCTTCACGTAGAGCACCGCCGGGATGCCCGCCTTTTCGACGAAGCGCATCACCGCCACCCGCACGCCTTCCGGCGAGCTGACCGCCAGCGTCGGCAGCACCATCGCCGTGGGGAATTGCCGCTCCGCCAGCACCGCCGCCTGATCCATCATCGTCCCGAAATACGGCCCCACGCTTGGCACGATCCACGTGTCAGCCGCCGCGGCGGCTTCGAGCTGGTCGAGCACCGCCGCGTATTCCGAGACAGCGATGTTGTAAAAGTTCGCGTTGCCCCCGTAGAGCAGCGTCGAGACGCCGCCCGCCTCGATGTGACGGATGAGCTTCGCGTTCTCGCCGGCGTTCGGCTTCAGGTCCGCATCGCGGCAGAGCGGCGGCACGGCGATGACGGAGGCGGAAATGTCGGCGGTGGTGATCGTGGTTTTCATGGATTGGCAGTCCCCCCTTTCCATCCTGCCGCCGCACACTTCGCAAGCGGGAACCTTTCCCTTGCCACTCCCGGCGCGGGGCGCAAAGGTGCCGCCGCCACGCGCTTCGCGGCCTCTGCATCGAAATCGCGGGGTTGAAGTCCGATGCCGGTCGGTGGCACCCTGTCCGTCCTAAAAACTCATGTCCGCCCGACTCGGAATCTTCATCGCCTACTGCTTCCCTGAGAAAAAATGGTTCGACCGCGTCCACGCCGCGGTCAAGCCGGTCGCCGGGCCCGAGGGCATCGCCGTCTGGGACGAGCGGCGGCTGCGCGGCGGGCCGAATTGGAAATCCGAGCTTTCCGAGCTCCTCGCCAGCCGGAAGGTCGCGATTCTCGTCGTCAGCGACATCTTCCTCGCATCGGAATTCATGACGCGCGCCAAGCTGCCGGCGATGCTGGAAAGCGAACGCGAAAACGGCCTCAAAGTCTGCTGGGTGCTCGCCAGCCACTGCCTTTTCGAGCCGCACGGGCTGAACCCCGCCGACGCCGCCCATGAGCTCAACCAGGCGCTCGACGGCCTCGGCCAGGAAAAGCGCGAGGCCGAGCTGGCGGCGATCGCCCGCCACGTCGCGGGGCTTCTCGGCACCGCCGCACCCTCCAAGGCCCCAGCCTCCGCGCCCACGCCCACCGCCCTGCTCGATCTCGACGCCGCGCTCGATACCCGACGATCGACCATCTTCGATCTCCGCCGGCTTGCACGCCTGCTGTTCTTCGCGGCCCTCGGGGTCGGGCTGCTCTCGCTCCCGGCCGCCATCTTCGGCTTCACCCACTTTCTTTTCCTCGCGGGTTTCGCCGCCTTCATCGCCTGCCAGGCCCTCCTCGTGAGAGCGCGGATCGATTTCCTCGGTCAGGGCCTGATCGGCATGCGCTACACCCGCAGCGGCCTCTCGGATGAGACGCTGCCCACCCGCCAGCGCGAGCCCCTTTTGCGAAAGGCCGCGGAAATCGTCGCTTAACCACACACCCGGAAACTATGGCCGCACTGAACACTCCCAACGCCGATCTCGAGCAGTCCCTTTTCAAGGCGAACCTCAAGGAAAGAAAGCTCCGCCAGCGCGTGCTGCTGACGACGCTGGTCCCGATCGCCGTCGGTATCGTGTGGCTCCTCTACTCCCTCTACGAGGTCACCACCTGGCAGATCCGCGCCGAGGAGGTGGCCCACCACGAGGAGGAAACCGAGAAACGGGAAAACGAAGCCCGCCAGCAGGTCACCGACGCCGACGCCAGGCGCACCGCCGCCGAGGCCCGCGCGGAAGCCGCGCTGGCGCAGGAAAAAGCCGCCAAGGCCAAGGCCGACGACATCCAGCAGCGGCTCGTCAAAGTGCGCGAGGAAATCGGCGCGCTCGCACCGCTGCTCATGGACATCACCTCCACCAAGGCCAAAGCCTCGCGGCTCATGGCGAGCGAAGCGGTCGAGACCGACCTCTCCGAGATGCGCACCACCATCGGCCGCACCATCGGCCGCATCGAACAGGAGATCGACAAAGGCCTGCCCGCCGGCGAGCAAAGGGCGCGCGTCTATCTCTACTTCGCGGACGACGCCCAGCGCGACACCGCCAAGGCGCTCGTCCCCATCCTCGAAGCCGCGGGCTTTGACGCCGTGCTCGCCAAGAATCCCGGCCGCAAAACCGACGCCACCGAGATCCGCTACTTCCGCGAATCGCAGGACAAAACCGACGCCGCCCGCCTCCAGGCGCTCCTCGTCGAGCAGCCCAGCGTCGCGGAGTGCAAGCTCAGCCCCAGCACCGACCCCGACCACGCCAGCGGCAGCCGGAAGTTTCAGGTCTGGTTCGGGAAAAAGTAGGCGCACTCAGCCGTTTTTCTCCGTCATCCTGAGCGGCGCGGCGGCGGAAATGCGGGCGGAGCGCAGTCGAAGGACCCCTCCATTTCAGTGGCAGTGTCGCACGCTATGCGCCGGGGTCCTTCGACTCCGTTCCGTTTGCAAGGCCAAACGGAACTCCGCTCAGGATGACGCCGCGTCGCGAGTCCGGGTGCAGGAGCGCTTGGCTCCGCGTGGTGACAGC
>JANOBH010000096.1:0-2909 GCA_031411535.1 Chthoniobacter sp.
CGCTTGGCTCCGCAGCTACCCTCGGAGCCAAGCGCTCCTGCGCGCCGGGCTTGGCGCTCCTGCGCCTGCACCTGTTGGGGAGAGAACGCTCCGAACGCTTTTTTCCAAGGGCTACTTCGGTGCGGTGCCGAGGAGGTGGGCGAGGAGGTCGTTGAAATCGCCCGTGGGGATCGTCTGCTCGAAGGCGGCGGGCATGAGGGAGAGCCGGGACTGCGTTTGCGATTTCACTTTCGCTTTCGCGACGCTGACTGGTTTGCCGGTGGCGTCGGTGAGCGTGAGGAGTTCGCCTTCCTCGCGCGCGTTCACGCCGGCGAGGGTTTGGCCCTCGGTGGTTTCGATGACGGTCTGGCGGAAGATGGGATCGACGTTGCGGTTGGGGTCGAGGATGTCTTCGGTGAGGCGATGGACGCCGCGGGCGCCGACGCCGTCGAGGGCGGGGCCGAGGTTGGCGCCGGTGTTTTGCAGGCGGTGGCAGACGGCGCATTGCTGGGCAAAGACTTGCGCGCCATGGGCGGCGTCGGGCTGGGCGGCGCGGAAGGCGGCGACGCGGTCGGCGATGAGTTTGTCGAGGCGGGCGTCTTCGGCGGGGAGGTCTGCTGTTAAAGCGGCGGCGCGGTCGCGCAATGGCTGGGCGCGTTTTTCGAGGGCGGTGGCGACGAGGGGGTTGCGGAGCAGGGCGGGCGCGGCTTTGCCTTGCTCGATGGCGGTGAGGAGAAGGGCGCTGGTGTCGTCCTTTTTTGCGAGGCCGGCGGCGATGGTGGTGGCGAGTTCGGAGGGCGCGGTGGGGAGGGCGGCGAGCAAGGTGGCGGCGGTGTCTTTGCCGCCGGTTTGGCTGAGGAGTTCGGCGGCGCGTTTGCGCAAGGTCAGGCTGCTCGGGTCATTCAGCGCGGTGGTGAGAGTGGGGGCGCTGCCGGCGGCGTTGGCCAGTGCTTCGAGGGCGGCGGCGCGGATGGGGCCGGTGCGTTTTTGGTCAGCGGCGATTTTGGCGAGGGGATCGAGTTTGGCGTCGAGCTTGGTTTCGCGGACGCTTTCGAGGGCGCGTTTGAGGAGGGCTTCGTCGGTGGTGGCGAGGGCATCGACCATGGTGCGCTGGGTCCAGGCGGTGATGGCGTCGGGCAGCGGGAGGCCGCGCTGGCGGTAGGCTTGGGCCACGTTATCGGCGACGCTCAACCGCTGCGGGAGCGGCGCGTCTTTGACGTTCTCGATGAGCCCGGCAATGGCTCCGAGTTTTTCCGGCGGCAGATAGAGCACGGCGTGGCGGAGAAACTCGCCGCTGCGCGCGCCCTGGAGTTTGGTGCGCCCGAGATGCGCGAGCAAAAACTCCGCGGCTTCCGGGGTCTTCGCGCCGATGGAAACGTCGGCGATTCTGTCCGCGATCTGTGCATCGGCTGAGGCAAGTTTTGCCACTTCATCGTAACAACCGGGAACGAGGAGGCAGTCGCGTAATGCCATCCGCACGCTGTGAATCAATTCAGTATCCTCGCGAGGAGAGTTCCCCCAACACAAGAGTAACGGTTTGAGTAACTGTGAAACTGTAACTGTGTCCGCTTTTCTCTCTCTACCTTCATTCTCAGTAGGTGACGGTACTGGGGATTGTTCAAATCCTAGGATAACTGGTGTTTCATAACCGAGGTTTTTGGCTTTGTCTGCCCGGTAGAGCAGCAATCCCTCAATACCGCGGGAAACCGCTATGGCTGCTGCTCTTTGTTGAAATGGGTCTTCATTCACACCGAGCGCCAACTCCAAGTTTTCCCCGGAAACTACGCCCACGAAAATGTCCCATTCCGCAGCGATAAGCATTCTTGCGACTTTGAGCGACCTAGAATCATGCGCTAATTCTGTGCGAGCCATTTCGCCATTGAGTCGGCTTTCCTCGTCGTCCCAATTATCCGCAGAACGTATCAATGCCCATGCCAAGTTGGCGGCTGCTTCGGTTTTCGAGTAATCGCTGGGTGTGCCAGATTCAATCCACTTCAACGCGGTTCTTAACATCAGTATTCGATCGCCTGTTTTGACCAGCTCATTCGTCGCCAGCGTGCGGACGATGAGGTTCGGGTCGGCGAGTTTTTTCACCAGCCCGGCGGCGTCGAGCGCGGAGAGGTCGGGCATGGGTAGGGTGGGCATCCTGCCCGCCGGTTCGGGCATCCTGCCCGAACGATCTTCCGGACTCGGGAGTGAGCCAGCGGTCGGAGGTGATTTCGCGGTCGGGGATTCTGTGGGAAGGCGGGAAGTGCGTTCGGGCAGGATGCCCGAACCGGCGGGCGAGACGCCCACCCTACCCGGGACGGCTTCGCCGCGGGTGGCGGGTGCGCTTTCACCCCGCCAGACGATGCGCCAGATGCGGCCGTGCGCGTGGTCTCGGCGCGGGTCGGCGAGGGGGAATTCGTAGTGGCCGATGATGGGGTTGTAGAAGTCGGCGATGTAGAGCGCGCCGTCGGGGCCGAGCTTGACCTGCACGGGGCGGAACCACGGGTCGTCGCAGGTCAGGAAGTCGGGCTGGCGGATGGCGCGCGGGGTGGAGCCGTGCCATTCGAGTTTGTCGCGATTGATGCGGCGGGTGACGGGGTTGCCGTTGAAAAGATTGCCGCGGTATTCCTCGGGGAACTGCTCGGCGGCGTAGTAGGCGATGCCGGCGATGGCGGTGGAGCCGTGGTCGTCGTCGGTGATGCGCGGGGCGAAGCCGAGGCCGTCGTGCTGTTTGCCGATGCCCTCGTAGTATGCGCCGCGGAGGAGCATGTACACAGGCTTCGAGTGGGAGTCGGCGCTGTAGAAATTGCCGAGCGGATCGACGGTGAGGCCGAAGGGATTGGTCTGGCCGTGGGTGTAGATTTCAAAGGCGGAGCCGTCGGGGCGGAAGCGGTAGGTGTTGCCGCTGTCGAGGACGGTGAGGCGGCCGGTTTTGTCGCGGA
>JANOBH010000097.1:0-8011 GCA_031411535.1 Chthoniobacter sp.
ACGGCTGCTGGAAACGAGTGCGGCATGGCCCGCGGCAAAGCTCATCGTCGCCATCGCGCGCTCCTTTTCCCACGAAGCCGTTGCTGGCGGTCGGTCTCGGCGAGGAAACGCTGCTGGATTTTCTCCCGGTCGGTCACATCGATCACGATCCCGCGGTGCTCCGTGGGGATGAGGAAACCGGGCAGCTCCGCGTCGCATTGCGAGAGCGTCCAGTGGTTGCGCTCGATGATGTCGTCCTCCTCGAACTGGTGGAAAAACTCGCCCTGCTTGAGCGCCAGCACCGGCACGGAAAACTCCACGCCATTTTCCGCCGGGCATGTCTTCGCGCGCGGCGCGGCCGGCCCGCGGCCAGCGCGCTGGTTCACCGCCGCGCGCACCGCATCCTTCGCCTGGTCGGTGGCCGCCCACGTTATCACCGCTTCCTCCTGCTCGGCGGTCAGCGGCTTTTCCACGGTCAGCTCGCCCGTCTTCGCGTTCCACGTCACGGCGTCGATCACCGCGAGCGGCAGCGCCGCCTTTGGCCTGTCGGTCAGCGTGGCCGTCACCGGCGCGTCCGGCACCGCCGGCGTTTCCACCGCCACGCCCGGCAGGAAGGGCCGCCCGACCACCAGTTCCTCCGCGTCCTGTCCCTCAAAGCCCGACGCGATCAGCCCGTCCTTCAGCGCCTTCGCCGCCTCGTCGAACTTCGTCGAGGCCACGAACGCATACGCATTGTTCAAGTCCTCGCGCTGCTTGCGCTTCGCCTTTGGCATCCGCAGCACGCGCCCGAGGATCTGCTCCACCGCCCGCCCGCTCGACATCTCGGCCACGGAAAAAAGCACGTACGCCCACGGGCAATCCCACCCTTCCTTCAGCGCCTGCACCGTGATGATGAAGCGCACCTTGCAGCCCCGCGTCATCACGTCCACCTCATCCAGCCCGCGCACCTTCCCGGTATGCACGCAGATTTCCTCCGCGGGCACGCCGAATTCCCGCAGCTTCGCCTCCACCGTCTCCACGGTGATGCTCGCCCGGTCCTTGTACTCCGGCTGCGCCTGCAGCAGCATGATCGGCCGGAGGTGCTCGCCCGTCGCCGCCTCCTCCGCCCGCGCTTCGCCATCGAGATGTCCGAGCAGCCCGATCGCGTCGCCGAGCAGCGCATCCCACGGCTCGCGATAGCGCAGGTAGATCGGCAGCTTGATCATCTCCTCCGCCTTCAGCGCGTAGGCCGAGACGGAGTGCAGCACATTGCTCGGCGGATTTTCAAATGTCTCGCCGTCCTCCGTCACCGTCTGCGGCTTCAGGTTCGGCGTCGCCGTCAGCTCCAGCACCGCGCTTGGATTCAGCCGGCGCAGCGTTTCAAAGGAAAGCGGCTGCCGCGCATTGTGCGCCTCGTCGATGATCACGAAGGGCCGCCGGATGCGGAAGACATTGACCAGCGATTGATTGAAATGCCCCTCCGGCTCGCGCTCCACCACGTCGAGCAGTTCCGCGGGCAGATTCTCAAAGTGCGACATCAGCTCGCCGTTGTTCTTATAGACATTCAGCGCGCTCATGTCCCGGCGGCGGAAGGCCTGCATCGTCGCCACCACGATCACCGTGTGGCTGTCCAGCAGCGCCCGCTTCACCCGGATCGCCTCGTCGATGTCCAGCACGGCCACATTGCCGAGATTCGTGTCGAGCGACTGGCGGTAGGGATCGGCGCCGTCCTTCATCCGCGCGAGCGTCTGCGAGCGGATCGTGTCGCCCGGCACGAGCCAGAGGATCAGCGCCCGGTCTTTTTGCAAAAGCTCGCGCACCCCGAGGCTCACCGCCTCGCAGGCCACCAGCGTCTTCCCGCCGCCCGTCGGGATGCGCAGGCACACATACGGGATGCCCGGCACCTGCTTCACCGGCGCATATGGCAGCCCCTGTCCCTCGTGAATCTCCGCCGTCACCGAGGTGAAAGCCGTCGCCGCCGGAAACGTATCGCCCGCCTCCTGCATCACGCGGCACCGCTGGTAGTAGCGCCGCAGCCAGTGCAGCGAATGCTGCTGGTATTGCTTCGGGGTCATCGTCCGGTCAACCCCTCCCCATCAATGCGCCATCGCATAGATCGCCGGGCGGAAGCGCGGGCGCGGCACCGCCTTTCCATGCTTGCGCGCGGCGGCCAGCCAGGCCGTCTTGGCCACCAGCACTTCCTTCAGAGCTTCCTCGGGAGTGCTCCCGAAGGCGCTGCACGATTTCAAATCGGGCACATCCGCGATATAGCCTCCATCCTCCGCGCTGTAGAACAGATTGATGTGATAGTCGCTCTTCATTCCTCCATCGTAAGGTGGAACTCCTCGATGTCGCGCAGGAACTGCCGCACCTGATACGGCTTCGCCTTCCCGCCCGCCTCCTGCACATTCAGCACGCGATCCGCCTGCGGATGCACCAGGATGTGATGGCTCCCCCGCACCCGATCCAGCCGGTAGCCAGACGCAGTCGCCAGCGTCATCAGCTCGGCAAACCGCAGGTTCTGCGGCGCGTTCATCGCCTTCCGAAAGAGCTTTTCCAGTTTCATCTACTTCGTCCGGATCGCATACGGCGTTTGTTTGAAAGTGACCCCCTCGCGTTCCAGCCGCGCGCGGCTGAAGCGGCAGCCGGCGGCATAGACCACGCGCGGGCCGTCGTGCGCGGGCAGGTGCTCCAGCGTCGCAAGCGTCAGCACATTGCCGCCGTCCACGCTCCGGTCCTTCAGGATGCCATTGTAGAGCAGGTAGATGGCGCGGCCATGCTGCACGCCGAGCAGCGGCGTGCGGGCCGACACGCGTTCCCGCGGCAGCGGCTCGCCGGTCTCGGAGAACCAGACATGCCGCGCGAGGTCGGCGAAGCGCACCTTGGGTTCATTGATCCGCCCGTGCTCGTCGAAAAGCGCGTCGCCCAGCCGCACGTAGCGGAACGCGCCGCCGAGGCCGGGCACCGCGTCGCCCTTCGCGTTCGTGTAGCCCCCGGCCACGCGCCGCACGCGTTCGCGGGTGATGTCCTCCGCGATCTTCGGCTCCATCTCCACGAGGATGAAGCGGCGCGGCGGCGGTTCCGTTCCGGGTAGGGTGGGCGTCCCGCCCGCCGGCGAAGGCGTCCCGCCATCGCGCACTTCCTGGGCGGTGTTCACGTCGCCGGAAGATCGTTCCGGCGAGACGCCGGAACCGGCGGGCGGGACGCCCACCCTACCCGCGGCATTCATCTTCCGCACCGCATGGCCCGTCGTCCCGCTCCCGGCGAAGCTGTCCAGCACGAGGTCGCCGGGGTTCGTCGCGATTTGCTGGATGCGTTCGATCAGGCGCGTGGGCTTCGGGGTGTCGAAAGCGGTCTGCGTGTGAAAGATCGACTGCACTTCCTTTCGGGACTCGTCGGTATGGCCGACCTTTTCGTGTGGCCACCATGTCCACGGCACCATGCCTTCCACTTCCGATAGATAACGAATGATATTCGGTTGCGTCTTCCCGTCCTTTCCAAACCAGATTCGATTCGCTTTCCGAAGCTTCTCAAACTCCGGCTCAATCGTTGACCAACAGCGTCCCTCGGGTGGCCGGTGAGAGGTGCCGTCAGGACCGATGATCTCATACATCTGGTTCGGTCGATAACCTTGCGCGGTCATGGGAATCCCGCGCCACCGTCCCTTTGGATCATCGTTTGGATTCTTGTATATCTTCGTCTGCTCTTCGGTAAGCGGCACCAGGTTCCGCGATTCTTGAAACCGATCCGGGTTCATCGCATACACCGCGATGTAATCATGCACGTCGCCGATGGCTCCGCGATTCTCCCGCGAGTAGCGCTTCTGCCACACGTTGCAGGCCACGAAACGCTCACGCCCGAACACTTCATCCATCAGGACGCGGAGCAGCGCGATTTCCGAGTCATCCATCGAAATCCAGATACTCCCATCTTCACTCAAAAACTCCCGCAGCAGCGCCAGCCGCGGATACATCATGCAGAGCCAGCGGTCGTGGCGGTCGAGCGTCTCGCCTTCGCCGCCGACGGTGTCGCCGATCCATTTGCGGATAGCCGGGCTGTTGACGTTGTCATTGTAGGCCCAGCCCTCGTTGCCCGTGTTGTAGGGCGGGTCGATGCAGATGCACTTCACCCGGCCGGCGTAGTAGGGGAGCAGCGCCTTGAGCGCCACGAGGTTGTCGCCCTCGACGATGAGATTGCCGCTGCCGGGGTCGCCGCAGCCCAGCTCCGGCACATCGCGCAGGAGGTGAAACGGCACCTGCAAATGGTGGTTCACCACCGCGTCTTTTCCGATCCAGTTCAGCGTGGGCATGGGCGCGCATCCTTGCCCGCCCCGCCGCCGCCCGGCAATGCCCGAGTCGCCGCCTTTCCAAAGCCCTGCCGCACTCCGCCCGCGGCGGGCCGGGTCGCGGTGCTCCCGCGAGGTCACTCCGGGCTGGCGCACGCGGGCCGGCGGGGCATCCTGTCCGCACGAGCGCGCCCGCCGAAATCGAAACCGCCGGCAAACACCCGGCTTCGGGAGGCAGGCGCGCAGCAAATCCGCCCGCGTTTTCAGACCATGCCCACCGCCGCCGTCTTCGACACCAAGCCCTACGACCGCGAATACCTCCTGCACGCGCCCGATGCGGAGCGCGTCGCGTGGCGTTTCCACGACTTCCGGCTCAGCGCGGAGACCGCCGCGGCGGCCGGTGGAGCGCAGGCGGTGTGCGTCTTTGTGAACGACCGGGCGGATCGCGCCTCGCTCGAAATCCTCGCCGCGCTCGGCGTGAAGCTCATCGCGCTGCGCTGCGCGGGATTCAACAACGTGGACCTCGCCGCCGCGAAGTCGCTCGGGCTCGCCGTCACGCGCGTGCCGGCCTACTCGCCGCACGCCGTCGCCGAGCACGCCGTGGCGCTGCTGCTCGCGCTGAACCGGAAGATCCATCGCGCGTTCAACCGCGTGCGGGAGCTGAATTTTTCGCTCAGCGGGCTGGTCGGCTTTGATCTGCACGGCAAGACGGTCGGCATCGTCGGCACGGGGAAGATCGGGCGCATCGCCGCGCAGATTTTCCGCGGCTTCGGGACGGAGGTGCTGGCCTGCGATCCATTCCCCAATCAGGAATGGGCGGCCACGCACGGCGTCCGCTACGTCGAGTTCGACACGCTGCTGGCCGCCAGCGACGTCGTCTCCCTGCACGCGCCGCTGATGCCGGAGACGCGCCATCTGCTCGACGAGAAGACGCTCGCGCGGATGAAGCCGGGCGTCTTCATCGTGAACACGAGCCGCGGCAAACTGATCGACACCGGCGCGCTCATCGCCGCGCTCAAGAGCGGGCGCGTCGGCGGCGTGGCGCTGGATGTGTATGAGGAGGAGGAGGGCGTCTTTTTTGAAGATCTCTCCGGGCAGGTGCTGCACGACGACGAGCTGTCGCTGCTGCTCACCTTTCCCAACGTGCTGATCACGGCGCACCAGGCGTTCCTCACCCGCGAGGCACTCAGCGAGATCGCCCGCGTGAGCACGGCCAACATCCTTCGGCTCGAAACCGGCGGGCCATTCCTCCCTGGAACCACAATTTGACATCGCGTTGCGAGATTGCCGGACACTAGCGTGCGCCCCGGTATGACTCCCACAGGCGACAATTCAGTGCTCTCGGCGCTTTCCGAGTCGCAGATGTATCGCGATTACGCGGACGCTTTCACGCGCGGCACCGGCCTGCCGCTGAGTCTCCATGCGCCGGAAATGATGCAGGTCGTCCATCACGACAGAAGGCAGGAGAACCCCTTCTGCGCGCTGATGGCGAAGGCGAATCAGTCGTGCGCGGGGTGTTACGCGCTCCAATGCAAGCTGGAGAAGGAAGCGCAGATCGAGCCGAAAACCCTCAAGTGCTTTGCCGGCTTGTGCGAGACAGCGGTGCCGGTGCGCGTGGGCGACAAGCTCGTCGCCTTTCTCCAGACCGGGCAAATCCTGCTCCACCGGCCCGACCGTGCGCAGTTCAACAAGATCGCGAAGCAGCTCATCGAGTGGGGCGCGCAGGTCGATCTCAAGCGGGTCGAGGAAGCGTTCTTCAACACGCGCGTGCTCACCAGGCAGCAGTACGAATCGCTGATCCGGCTTCTTACGATTTTCGCCGGGCATCTGGCCTCGTGCGGCAATGCCCTGCTGCTCGCCCACGGGCATGCCGACGCACCGGCGATCGAGCAGGCGCGGCATCACATCCAGGACCATTCCGGCGATGAACTCTCGCTCGGTGCCGTCGCCAGGGTCGTGAACATGAGCGCGAGTTACTTCAGCGAAAAGTTCAAGCAGGCGGCCGGGATGAACTTCGTCGAGTATGTCGCGCGCACCCGGATCGAGAAGGCGCGGAACTTTTTGCAAAACCCGAATCTCCGGATCAGCGAAATCGCATTCGCTGTCGGTTTCCAATCGCTCTCCCAGTTCAACCGCGCCTTCAAAAAAGTCACGGGTCACGCTCCGACCGAATACCGACGGTCGTTCGCCGCCCGGGAGGCAGTGCTCTGATCTGCGCGCCTGCGGGCGCTATCGTGGGCCGGCAGCCAACCGCAGAAATGCGCAGTCTTTCCGGGTAGATGCGTAGCCTCGTTCCGGTCGTTGCCCGAGCTTGTCTCCATGAGCGGGAAAACCCTGCTCCAAAAACAAACGGGAAATCCACGACATGAAAATGAAATCACTGAAACTGAGTCTGCTGCTCGGCGCAGCTATGGCCGCGATGAACCTGGCGGCATTTGCCGGCCCTGATCCGCAGGTGTTCCATCCGCTCAAAACCAGACAGGAGCTCAGCGCCCTCAAGCCTGGCACCCAGGTCGCACACGAGTGTCCGCACTGCGGGACGATCACGGTATCCAAAGTGGGGAAGGACAAGGCCCATGCGGATAGCCATACCTGTCCGGTGTGCAAGATGAAGGTCACCTACCAGGATGCCGGCGGCGGGAAAGGTCCGAAAGTCGGCTTCATCGCCTGCATCGACGAGAAGACCGGCAAGAAAATGACGGCGCGGGTCTGCGCTGCTCACAAGTAATTCACCGCACTCCGGGAACCTGAATTCTGGGCGGAGTTGCCTGGCGCCATCCGCGCCGTGTGACTCCTCCCCCTGCTATGTCCCTCAAGCTCAAGAACGTCATGGTTGAGTTGCGCACGCCGAAAGGCAGTGTCCTGGCAGCGCAAGTCGGAGGTGTGGAACTGCGGACGATGGACGGCGCGATTGCGATCAATCCGCAGCAGGAGAGTTATCTCAACCTGACCCAGACAACGCAGATCACACTGCGCGTCGGCACGGAGTTTCTCAGCTTCGTGCTCAAGAACGCTGTGGCCAGTCTGCGGGACGGTTGCTTCACCGTGCTCGCGGAGGAGGTCCAGCCCATTCCCTCAGCGACGGTTCCCGCGAGATCACGGAACGGAGGTCTCGCGCCGTGAAACTCGTCCTGATGCTCGGGCTCGGCTGTCTGCCGCTCACTTCATCCCTCGCCGGTGAGACTGAGGGAAGGCTCGCTTTGGAGGAGGTCGTGAGCCGCGCGCTTGCGGCGAATCCGATGCTCAAGGCGTCGGCGGCGAAGTGGGCGGCGATGAAGGAGCGGGTGCCGCAGGCAAAGGCGTGGGACGATCCGATGGTCGGCGTGGATTTCGAACGGCAGGGGACGAAGACATTCAGCACCTATTCCGGTGCCGAATGGATGGTTTCACAGACGCTGCCCATCACCGGCAAGAATCTCAGCCGGGGCCGGGCCGTGGAGGCAGAGGCGCGGGCAGCCTACGAGCAGGTGCGGCGGATGCGTCTCGAAGTGACCGCGAAGGCAAAGGTCGCTTACCACCGGCTCGCCAACGCCCATGCGCTGCTCGTGATCAATGCGCAGAACCGCGAGCTTTCCGAGCGCGTGCTGGAGATCGGCAACGCGAAGCTTTCCGTCGGCAAGAGCGCGCAGGCGGATGTGCTCGCGACGGAGACGGACATTCAGCGGCTCGACATCGAGCGGGAGGGTCTGGCGCAGGCGCTCTCCGACCAGCAGACCGCGCTCAATGTCCTGATGAACCGCGCGCCGGGGATGTCGCTGCGGCCACCGG
>JANOBH010000098.1:0-8849 GCA_031411535.1 Chthoniobacter sp.
GTTTCCGCCGTTCGCGCCGAACAAAGCGCCGTCGTGGAGGATCACGCCGCCGTGATGATTTTCCATCGCCTTTGAAAACCAGGCCTCCTCCGCAGCGAACTCGCCATTCGCGTTCTTTGCCAACCGCGCCGATCCACCGCCAGCGCCATAAGCCGAAGCGGCAAACACGTGGCCGTCGTGATAGATCGGCGTGGAGATGTTGATCCGCATTCCGTTCGCAGGTTTGTCATACCGCCAGAGCAGTTTGCCATCCGCAGCAGCAAATCCAGCAACTGTCGCCGCCAGAAACTGCACGTATTGGCGCTGGCCGCCGAAGTCGATGGCGATGGCTGACGAGTAGGCGGTGCCGGTGTTTTGCGGCCCCATGTTGTTCCTGCCGACCTCTTCCTCCGTCAGTTTTCCATCCCGATTTCCATCCAGCTTTTGCAGTGCTGTCACGGCGTTTTTGATTTCGGCTTCCTCAATCGTGCCACTCTGGTCCGCATCGAGCGCTGAATTGGCCTTCATCATCCGCATAATTCCCGGCCCCCGCCGTTGACGCGGGCGGTCTCCCTGTCCGCCGGCGTCTCCGCGCTGGGGACTCACCTCATCCTCGGAAATCTTTCCGTCCTGATTCTTGTCCAAAGCGCTCAGGGCAGTCGGTGCTGCCGCGAGTTCCTCCGCTGAGATTTCCTTGTTCCGATCTTTGTCGAGCGTGGCGAGCACCGGGTCATTCTGCATCACGCTCGGACCGGCCCCGCCGGGGCCACGGCTGGGCCCCGCGCCGCCACCCGCACGGTCTGGCACAAAGCCTTTCCAGATCGTCTCCCCATTGAGCTTGTTCAGCGCCACGATCGTCGTCTCCGCTCCGCCTGGAGTGCAGATCACTTTGTCACCGTCCACTAGCGGCGACTCCCGGAAACTCCACATCGGGCTCCTGCCGCCAAAGTCCGCCATCAGATTGCGTTGCCAGAGCACCTTGCCGTCCGCCGCCTGCAGGCAAGCCACATTCCCCGCCAGCCCCATCACATAAAGGCGATCTCCATCCACCGTCGGAGTCGCACTCGGACCCTCCTTGGACTGCGGCCAGTTCTGGGGTGCCGCCGGCGCGATTCGGACCGCCCAGATTTCCTTGCCGTCCTTTTCCGAAAGCGCCCACACGATTTCGTCACTGCCACGATGGCTCATTCCGTAGACTCGCCCGTCGGCAACAGACGGAGTGCTGTCGCCACCGCCAAGACCTGTGATCTTCCAGGCGAGAGGCGGGCCATCCTTGGGCCATTCCTTGAGCAGACCGGTCTCTTTGGAATGGGCCGTGCGATCCGCTCCCTGCCACTGAGGCCAATCGAATTGCGCGGATCGCCCGGTTTGCGCGAAAGCGACGACCGCAAGAGCCATCGCGATGGTTTGATACACGGGAGTAAACGCTGGGGTTCGGAATGCACTCATGCTTTCAGAGTGGACCGAACGGAGGCTTCGTCACTCGCAAAACGCGCCAAACTACTTGCGAAACACGCCAGACAGCACCGGGTGGTAATTCGCTGAATGCTGAAGCGTCTTCTGTCCCTGGATGTTGATGGCGGACTGAATGCGGCGGTCCTAGCCATCGACATTGGCCATGTGTTTCACCGCGTTGATGGGGATGATGCAGAAGCGGGCGAACGTGTTGAGCACCGATGCCGCGCCAACGCGCCGGACTATTGTAGAATCGGCGCCGCGCCTTTCAGAATCTTCAGCGCGAAGAGCAGGCCGCCGGGCACGAGTTCATACAGCGGGTGTTCGTGGAAGAGGATCAGGTACTGGCGCAGTTCGTACGCGCAGAGCGCGGCCACGAGCGTCGCCAGCACGAGCGACTGGCGCGGGCCGAAGCGCTGGGTGAGTTGCGCGAGCTGGCAGAAGGCGAGCAGGCGCAGGGGCATGTCCCAGATCGTCGTGTAGCGGAGATTCATCCCGTATTTCACATTGCACATGACCACGTAGGTGCATGCCATGAAGGCCGTGACATACAGCAGCGGCCGGCTCTCGCGGGCGACCGAAAAGAGGGCGCCGATGGCGAGGATGAGCACGATCGGGCTCACCAGCATGTAGTCGATGAAGTAGCGGTACCACGGCCCGTCGCCGGTGCGGATCGCGTAATCCAGCGCCTGCGCCTTGCTGACCACGATCTGATAGATGCGGATGAAACTCTCCGTCCCGCCTGCGAGGACGATGAGTGCTGCCAGTCCGACGAGCGGACCGGCGATCATGCACAGGAGCAGCTTTGGCGTGACCGTGCCCCATTTCCCCCAGCGGTTCAGCGCGAGCAGTGCGCCGAGCGCGAGATAGACAAAGAATGCGTTCTCTTTCGTCATCACCATCAGCGCGAGGCTGGCGGTGAGCGCTGTGAGCCAGCCCGCGCGATTCGGCGCGCGCAGGTTTTCCCACAGCAGCCAGAGGCACATCAGCGCCCAGAATGCGAAGAAGCCGTCGATCATCCGATGCTGGCCGAGATGGATCTGAATGGGTGCGAAACACATCAGCGCGAGCGTGCCGAGCATCGCGCCATCGCCGCGCAGGCGGCGGGCGAAAAGCGCGGACGGGATCAGCGTGAGGATGGCGAAGAGACAGGCGACGGACTTCAGGCCGGAGAGCGCGGCGGCATTCGCCGCGGGGCCGGGCTGGTCGATGGCTCCTGCGCCAAAGAGCTGGCTCCACACGCTGCCGCAGAAGATGTAGAGGAAACGCGTGGGCGGCAGCTCGCAGATGCCGCCTTTGCTCTGCTCCTGGATGAAGTATTCGCAAATCGCCGGGTAAGCGCCGATGCCCTTCGCATTCAGCAGCACGACGTAGCGCTGGTAGAGATGCTCGTCGAAACCGACGCCAGTGAAACCCGCGGTCGGCGAGATGCGGAGGAAGGCGCCGAGCGCCAGCAGGAGCAGCGCCATGGCCCAGATGCGGGCGGGTGTCCGGGGCCGCGCGGCATCGGTCGGGGTCGGGTTCGTCTCAGACATGAGATGAAATGTCTAAGCAAGCGCCGCGCCGGATTGGCCCCGTCAGTGGCACGGCAATTTCTCTACTCCGCGGCGTCCGCGTTTTTGACACCCGTCCCTTTCTCCATCCGCCGCCCATCGTGTCCCAGCTCATCCGCCTCCTCATCCCGAGCTGCCTGCTGGCGGGAATTGCGGCCGTCCTGTTCTGCCTCGCGCCATTCTCGGGCAGCGATTCCGCGGCGGAGTCGCTCATCGTCGAGACGCGGCTTTCCGCCCCGGCGGCCGGCACCGCGCAGTTGCACTACGTCCGCGATGGCGCGGCTTCCCCGCGCGAGTTTTCGTCAGCGGAGGTAAAGGCGGGCGCGGATCAGCCAGCGCGGTTCGTCATTCCATCGGGCACCTATCGGGCGCTGCGGATCGTCGCGCCCGGCGGCGCGAAGATCGCGGACACGCGGATCGTGGACCTCGACGGAGCGGAGATCGCGCGTTTGGAAAGCGGACGCTTTCTAGCCGTGGCGGGCGGCGCGGAATTCGAGATTCAATTTGCGCCGCCGGTCGTCCTGCGTTCTTCGCTGGCCGCCGGCCCCGGCCAGGGCTTCGCGCTCTTCTCCGCGCTCGCGCTGGCGTTTGCAGTGGGGTTGTGGCGGTTCGCTGCATCATTGGAAAATGCGGGTGCTCGCGCCGTCGCGGTGCTCTCCCGCGGATGGGTGACTGCAAGCTCGCGGCCTGTGCTCACGCTCTTCGCCGCCGCTGCGGCGGCGGTCGTGGTGAGCTGTTATCCGGTGGTCTTCTGCGGCCAGAGCTTCGTCTCGCCAAACAACGGCGCTGCCTGCCTCTACGCCGGCTATCCCACGCTTCCCGGCGCTCCCGCCGGCCCGATCGAAAACCCGAAATTCGCCGACATCGGCGCGATGCTTTGGGCGCATCTGCCCTACTCTGTCGTCGAGTATGAGGCCATCTTCCGTGACCGCGAGCTGCCGCTGCGAAACCGCATGAACTCCTGCGGGGTCCCGCTCCTCGGACAGGGCCAGTCCATGATCGGCGACCCGCTGCATTGGATTCCCCTCATCGCCGGCGGCGCATCGTGGGCGTGGGATGTGAAGTTCATCCTCGCAAAAATCCTCTTCGCATTCGGCACCGGCCTGCTCGTGCGCGCTGCGGTCGGACGCCTCGGCGTCGCGATTGCGCTTGCTGCGTCGTCGGCCTTCATCGGGTTCTTCGCCTACCGCTTCAATCACGCCGCGATTTTCAGCCTCAGCTACGCGCCGTGGATTCTCTTCGCGTGGCTGGAAATCGCGCGCGCCCCCGCGTGGCGCGGCGCAGCGCGGTGGGTCGCGCTGCTCATGGTGGCGAATTGGATGGTGCTCAACAGCGGCACGGCGAAGGAGGCGAGCATGCTTATCGTCGCGCTCAATGCGACTGGCGTGCTCGCACTCGCACTCCGCCGCGAAAGCCGGCCCGCACTGGCCCGGAAGTTCGCGCTCGCTTCAGCCGGGCTGTTCACTTTCCTGCTCCTCAGCGCCCCGTGCTGGCTTGTCTTTCTCGATGCCCTGCGCTCCGCGTGGACGACCTACAACGTCCCGCGCGCCTACCAGATTCAGCCCGGCCTTTTCCTCGGCCTCTTCGATGACCTCTTCGCGCGCCAGACGGTCGCGCGGGAAAACCACACGAATCCCTCCGCAAACTTCCTCGTCCTGCTCGGCATCCTCTGGGCGCTCGTGCATGTGCGCCGCCTCAGCGCGGATCGCACCTTCCTCGCGCTCGCGCTCGCCGCGGTGCCCGCGCTGGCGCTCGTCTTCGGCGTTGTGCCGCCCGGCTTCCTCATCCGGCTGCCGTTCATCGGAAACATCTCCCACATCGACAATACGTTTTCCTGCGTGCTGCTCGTGCTGCTCTTTCCGCTCGCCGGCTACGGCCTGCGCATCTGCCGCGACCGCATGGCGGATTCCGGCTGGCGCGGCGACTGGGCGCTCATGCTGCTCCTCCTCGCGGCGTGCGGCGCGGCGTTTCTCGGCTACGTGCAGTCGGAGACGCGCTCGCCTTTCACCCTCCTGCGCGAGGCCGGCCCGGTGACGCTGAGCGTGTTCTTCCGCGGCTACGCGCCCGCGCTCCTCCTCGCCGTGGCGCTCCTGCCCTTGATCGCGCGGCGGCTGTTGCACGCCCGCGCATTCACGCTCACAAACGTGCTCCTCGCCGCGCTCGCGCTGTTCGCGCTCCACTTCCGCCACGGCATGTACGGCCCCACGAAATTCGACGCGTACGTGATGAACCCGCGCGAGCGCATGGATCTCCAGGCACCCTCGCCCGTGCTCGCGCATCTGAAAGCGCACGCGGCAGAGCCGGGGCGCGTCGCCGGTTTCGGCGATGTGCTCACGCCGGGTTTCAACGGTGTCCTCGGGCTGGAAAGCATCGGCGGCCCGGACGCGCTGGTGAACGCGCGCTACCGCGAATTCGTGGACGCCGCGAAACTGCCGGTCGTCTGGGACTGGCGGCTCATCCAGCGAAAGGACACGACGCCCGTCCTGCTGCCATTCTACGAGCTGCTCAATCTCCGCTACTTCCTCGGGATGCCCGGCGACGAGCCGTCCGCCGTCGCCGGACTGAAGCGCATCGGCACCCGCGACCTCGATCTCTACGAAAACCCCGGCGCATGGCCGCGCGCGTTTTTCACCGACACGCTCGCGCGCTACGCCACGGCGGACGACTTCGCGCAGATGGTCTGGAAAGGCGACCGCCGTCCCTTTGCGGCGACGCAGGAAAACTCCGCAGGGCCGTCCGGGCTGCCTTCCGAGGCGGCGTCGCGGCAGATCGTCGCTGCGAGCGGATACAAGCTGACGGCGAATACGACGACCTTCACCGTCGATGCCCCGGCGCGCGGCGTCGCGGTGCTGACGGAGGCATTCGAGGAGGGGAACTTCCGCGTCACCGTGAACGGCGAACCCGCCGCGTCCATCCGCATGAACCACGCCTTCTGCGGCGTGGCCATTCCGCACGCCGGGAAGTTCACCGTGCGATTCGATTATTGGCCGCGCCGCCTCACGCTCGCGCTGTGGCTCTCCGCCGCCGGCCTCGCCCTCCTCGCCGCCGGAGCCGCATGGCTGCGGCTTTCCCGCCCGTCACCCACCGCATGAACCGCCTCTTCCGCACGCTCCATCTTCCCGTCCTGCTCGCGGCGGTGCTCACGCTCTGGCTGCGCTGGCAGCCGCTGGCGTCGCCGGACAGCGGCTTCGTCCTCGAACTGCGGCTCCTTTCGCCGACGAGCGGGCAGGCGTGGGTCCGTTTCAATACCGGAGAGGGCTGGATTTTCCGCGACACGCGCATCATTTCGGTAAGGGAGGGGCCGCAGGCGCGGACGTATCGCGTCCCGCTTCCGCCGGGTGTTTTCAAAGCATTCCGCATCCTCCCGCCGGATGTCTCGGCCGGCCACGCGCTGGACGGCGCGCGTATCCTCGATCCGCAGGGCGCGGTCGTCGCTGAGATCGCCGGGGCGCGCTTTGCGCCGGCGATCAATACGATCCCTTTCACCCTCGGCCAGCCGCTGCGTATCACCGCACCATGGGAAAGGACCTGGCCGGAAAGCGCTCTCGAATTCGGCGTGCTCACGATCATCCTCGCGCTCGGTGGGCGGCTGCTTGGCGGCCGCGCGGCGGCCTGGGGTGAAAGTGCGCGCCGTCATTGGCGCGGCGCCGGTGCGTGGCTCTCGCGGCATCCGCGCGGCACGCTGCTTGGTGTCGCGGCGCTGGCCGTGGCGGTGAGCTGCCATCCGGTGGTCTTTTTTGGAAAGAGCTTCGTCTCGCCGAACAACGGCGCGCTTTGCCTCTACGATGTGCATCCCAGCTTGCCCGGGGCGTCGGACGTGACCGAGCAGCCGAACAACAGCGACGTGCTGGCGACACTCTGGGCGCATCTGCCGTACTCGATTGTGACGCACGATGCCGTCCTGCGCGACGGCGAGCTGCCGCTCTGGAACCGCTATGTCATGGGCGGCCTCACGCTGCTCGGCCAGGGCCAGTCGATGCCCGGTGATCCGCTGTTCTGGGTCACGGTCTTCGCCGACGGCGCGGCGTGGGCCTGGGATCTGCGCTTCCTGCTTTCCAAAGTATTTTTCGCCTTCGGCATAGGCCTGCTTGTGTGGATCACCACGCGGCATCCCGGCATCGCGGCACTGCTCACTTTCTCCTCGGCGTTCCTCGGTTTCTTCGCCTTCCGCTTCAATCATCCGTCGTTCTTCAGCGTATGTTACTCGCCGTGGATTCTGCTCTGCTGGCTGGCCGCTGCGCGAGCGTCCACTGTGCGCGGCGCCGGTGTGTGGGCGCTCGCGCTGGTCGGCGCAAACTGGCTCGAACTCAACAGCGGTACCGCCAAGGAGGCGGCCATGCTGATCGGCGCGATGAATGGCACCGGCGCGCTCGTGGTGCTCCTCGCCGGCGGAGCTCGGCCGTGGCAAAAGCTCGCGGTCATGGCGGCGGGGTGCGCGGCGTTTGTGGCGGTGAGCGCACCGCTGTGGCTGATCTTTCTCGAGGCGCTGCAGCGCGGGTTCACGATCTACGACAATCCCGCCGCCTATCAGATCCCGGCGGGTCTGCTCGTCACGTTGTTCGACGATCTTTTCAGCCGCCAGTTGATGGCCAGTGAGTGGCACGTCGATCCCGCGCTGAACTTCTTCGTGCTCCTCGGCGTGCTCTGGCTGCTCGCCGATCTCCGGCGCATCTGCGCCGACCGCACGGCGCTGGCCGTGGCGCTCGGCGCGCTCCTGCCGCTGGCCGTGGTCTTCGCGCTCATCCCTCCCGGGTGGATCGTCGGGCTGCCGCTGATCAAGAGCATCATCCATGTGGACGACACCTTCATCGCCACGCTCATCGTGCCGCTGTTTGTCCTCGCGGGATTCGGGCTGCGGCATTGCGCTGCGGTGCTGCGTTCGGAGGAAGTGTGGCGCAGCTCGTGGCTGCGGACGCTCGGGCTGCTCGCTGCGCTGGCGGCGCTCTACCTCGGCACCGTGCAGGTGGTGCCGCGGGAGGGCGTCACGCTGACGCTTGAGCGGCCGACGATATTCAGCCCGTTCTTCCGCGGCTATGCGCTGGTGCTTTTCGCGGGTGTGGCGCTCCTCCCGTGGTTCGCGCGCCGGCTCGCGCTGGCCCACGGATCAGCGCTCGCGAATGGGCTTTGGATCGTGCTCTTTTTCTGCGGATTCCACTTTCGCCACGCCATGTGGCTGGAGACGAAATTCGACATCTACGCGATGAACCCGCAGGCGCGCGTGAATCTGCAGGCCGCCTCGCCGGCGGTCGAGGCAGTGCGTGCGCGTCAGCAGGAACCGGGGCGGACGCTCGGCCTCGGCGAAAACCTGCGGCCCGGTTTCAACATCGTGACGCGTCTCGAAGGGCCGGCCGGAGCGGATGCCGTGGTCACCAAGGCGCTCGCCCAATGGTATGAGGCGGCCGGAATTCCGTGGATGTCGATGTGGTGGCCGGCGCTGACCAAGAGCCGCCTCCCGGAATACCGCGCGCTCTACGACGCCATGAATGTGCGCTACTACCTCGGCTCGGCCGCGGGATCGGGGGAACCCGCGCCGGGATTGAAAAAGATCCTCTCCACCGATCTCGAAGTCTTTGAAAGCGAAAGCGCCTGGCCGCGGGCGTTCTTCACCGACCGGGTGGCGCGCTACACCGACCCGCGCACGCTCGGCGCGTGGATCAAAGGCGGTGACGGGCGGCCCTTCGCGGCGATCCTGGAAAACGAGCCCTCCACACCCGCCCTGCCCGCCGACCAGGCCACGCGCACCATCGCCGCCGCACGCGACTACCGGCTCACCGCGAACACGACCACCTTCACGCTCGATGCACCGTCCGCCGGGCTTGCCGTGCTGGTGGAGTCCTTCGTGCCGGACAATTTCCGCGTCCG
>JANOBH010000099.1:0-6220 GCA_031411535.1 Chthoniobacter sp.
CCCGGAGCTGCTGGCCTGCCACGACTGCGACGCGCTCTTTCAAACGCGCGAACTGCAGCCGGGAGAGAGCGTGGTCTGCCCGCACTGCGCGGCGAAGCTGCACACGCACCGTCCGAACGCGGTGCACCGCGCCGCGGCGTACGCGATGAGCGCGGCGATGCTTTTCTTCGTGGCGAATTTCTTCCCGTTCATCGAGTTGGAGGCCGGCGGACAGGTCAGCCGGATCGCGCTCGCGCAAAGCGTCTCGGCACTGGAGGAGCACGGCAGCCCGTGGCTGGCCGCGGCGGTGGGCGTCTTCATCCTCGGCGCACCCTCGCTGATGATCGGCGGGATGCTTTATCTCCTGCTTCCCCTGCTCAGCGGCCGGCGGCTGCCGGGCGCGGTCCACGTCTGCCGCTGGGTGTATGGGACGGATACCTGGAACATGATCGAGGTCTTCCTGCTCGGGGTGCTCGTCAGCCTGATGAAACTCGGCGACATCGCCACCGTGACGCTCGGCGTTTCGTTCTGGGCATTTGCCGGTCTCATCGTCTGCCTGGCCGCGTCGGTCTCGGCGATCGATCGTCGCGATCTTTGGGACCGGCTGGAGGTGGCGGGCGCATGACGGCGTATCCTCCCGAGACGGCGGCCGGCCGCGGGCTGGCGAGCTGCCACTGGTGTGGAAAAGTGCAGCCGCTCGACATCGGGCACTGCGTGCGCTGCCACGCCGCGCTGCATCTGCGCAAGCCTCACAGCCTCCAGCGGACGTGGGCGTTCACGCTCGCGGCGGCGCTCCTCTACGTGCCCGCCAATCTCCTCCCGATCATGCGGGCCGACCAGATCGGCGGTGCGCAGGAGAATACGATTCTCGGGGGTGTCGTCATGTTCTGGGCGCACCGCGCCTATCCCATCGCGATCGTCGTCTTCACCGCCAGCGTGGTCATTCCGATCCTGAAGCTGTTCGCCATTGTGGCGCTCTGCTGCTCGGCAAAACGCTGCACACGCCCTCGCGCGATGACCCGCGTCTATCGCATGACGGAACTCGTGGGCCGCTGGTCGATGGTCGATGTTTTCGTCGTCGCGATCCTCGTCGCCGTGGTGCAGCTCGGCTCGCTCATGTCCATCGAGCCCGGCCCCGCCGCGCTGGCCTTTGCCGGCGTAGTGGTCTTGACGATGCTGGCCGCAATGTCTTTCGATCCGCGGCTGCTCTGGGATGCCGCCGGCGGCCCCAGCGTGCGACCGCACCCAGAATCATGAGCGAACACTCCAAGACGATCCATCCGCCCGTGCCGGTCGCGCCCGTCGTCCGCAGGGGGCGGCGCGTCTCGCCGGTGTGGGTCATCCCCATCGTCGCCGCGCTGCTCGGCCTCTGGCTGGTCTGGGAGCACTACGCGGCAAAGGGGCCGCTGGTCGAGGTGCGCTTTGAGACGGCGGAGGGCGTGGCCGAGGGAAAGACCGCGGTGCAGTGCCGCAGCGTGAAAGTCGGCGGGGTCGAAAGCGTGCGGCTCGCGCCGGACTTGAAGGGCGTGGTGGTCTCGGTTCGCATCCAGCATGAGGCGGTCGGGCTGCTGAAAAAGGACACGCGCTTTTGGGTCGTGCGCCCGCGCTTTGGCGGCGCCGGCATCTCCGGCTTGGGCACGCTGGTCTCGGGCACCTACATCGAGCTCGATCCCGGCGTTTCGCAGACCACGTCGCGCCGGTTTGAGGGGCTCGAAAACCCGCCGGTCACTCCGCAGGGCGTGCCGGGCCTGCACGTCATGCTCGTGGCGGACAAGGCGGGATCGATCGGCCCGGGCTCGTCGGTGTCCTACAAGGGCATCAAGGTCGGGCGGATCGAGAGCCAGGTTTTCAATCCCGAAAACGGACGCGTCGAGTTCGGGGCGTTCGTCCAGGGCGACTATGGAAAACTCATCACCAGCCGGACGCGGTTTTGGAACGTGAGCGGCATCGACCTTGCCATCGGCGCGAACGGCGTCCGGCTGCGGACCGGAACGCTGGAATCGCTGATCGCGGGCGGCGTGGCCTTTGACGCCGGTGAAGACCCCGCCCGCGCGCAGCCCGCGAAAGACGGCGCGGTCTTTCCGCTCTACGACAGCTACGACGCGACCGAGGAGATCTCGCTCAACCCGCGCCTGACCTATCTCCTGCTTTTCAAGGACAGCGTGCGCGGCCTCAGCCCGGAGGCCCCCGTCGAGTTTCGCGGCATCCGCGTAGGCACCGTCGCCGGCATCTCTTTCGACTATCAGCCCAATGACCCCGAGCGCCGCGTGCCGGTGCTGATCAAGATCGACCCGACCCTCATCGCGGACCTGCCCGAGAACGACATCTCCGCCGGCCCTGCGATGATCGCGCAGAGCGTGAAAAACGGCCTCCGCGCCACACTGCGCACCGGAAGCCTGATCACCGGCCAGCTTTTCGTGGATCTCGATCTGCAAAAGGACGCGCCACCCGCGGAGGTCGTCGAACTCGGCGGATACCGGACGATTCCCACGATCTCATCCGGCCTGGGGCAACTGCAGGACAAACTCTCCGCGGTGCTCGACAAGATCCAGGCGCTCAGACTCGAGGAAACCGTGGACCACGCCTCCGCGGCGCTTGCCGAAATCCAGATCGCTGCAAAGGACTTGAAGGGTGCCGCCGCGGGCCTCGACAAGCTGCTTGCATCGGACGAGACGCAGGCTCTGCCCGCCGATCTCAAGAAGTCGCTCGCCGCGCTGCAAAGGACGATCGAAGGCTTCAACGAAAACTCACCGATGTACCGCGACCTCGTCGCAATGATCGAGGATCTCAGCCGCGCCATGCGCTCGATCGACTCGCTCAGCTCCACCATCGAGCGCAAGCCCAGCTCGCTGCTCTGGGGCAATCCCAAAGGCAAAGTCAGCCCGCCGAAGGGAAAGCCGTGAGCCGGATTTTATGACGAAGCTCCGCATCATCGCGCTCGCCGCCGCTGCCCTCGCGCTCGCCGCGTGCAGCACGCCGGAAACCTACTACAACCTGAGCGCCGACGGGCCGGTGCCGGGCAATGCATCCGGCTTTTCCCTCGGCGTCGGCCCGATCGTGCTGCCGGACTACATCGACCGCGGCGAGCTGGTCTTCCAGAGCGAGGATCACCGCTTCGAGGTGCCGTATGAGCGGCGCTGGGCGGGCTCGCTGCGCGAAACTGCGACGCGCGTCCTCGGCACCAATCTCGCCCGCCGGCTGGGCACCGGAAACCTGCATCTCTATCCGTGGGAGCCCGGCACACCGCTGCGCTACCAGGTGCGCGTCGAGGTGCGGCAATTCCACGCCGTCTCCGCCGGCGACGCCATCCTCGAGTGCGCCTGGCGCGTGGAGGACAGCCAGAGCGGAAAGACCGTTGTGCGGCAGGCCGGGAATTTCACCGAGCCGGTGCGCGGCGATGGCTATGAAGCGGTGGTCGGCGCTGAAAGCCGCCTGCTCTCACAGCTCGCCGCCGCCATCGCGGCGACTTTTCCAAAGCGGTAGGCGCGGCGGGTTCGCCGCGGCTTTCAAGCCGGAGCAGGCAGACCGAGCGGTCGGCCACTTTCCTCACCGGCCGGGGAGAGGCGGGACCACTCCCCCTTCCTCCCGTCCTTCCCCCGCCCTACTTCCCCTTCTCCCCGCCGCCGAACATCGCCTTGCCCATCTTCACGCCCATCTCCTGCATCTGGATCTGCTGCTTTTGCGCGGCTTCAAACGCGGTCATCTGATCTGGCGTGAGGACCGTGTGCGCGCGGGAAAAGACGCGCTGCTGGAGCTGCCGCTGCGTCTCCAGCGACTTTTCAAGACCCTCGCCGGTCTGCATCGCTTTCATGGACGCCGCCACGTCCTTGTTGCCCGGATCGAGCGGACCCGCGGGCACCTTCATCCGCTCCTCTTTCATGATCTGGAGCAGGCCCGCGCGCTGGGCTTCTTCGAGCGGCTGCCCGGCGGTCGAGAAGCTCGCGGAATACTGCTGCAGGGCCATGCGGTCGCCCATCGTGCGCTCGTATTCGTTGAGCTTCGCCATCTTTTCCGGCCCGAGCGCGGCGGCGAGCTTCGCATCATGGTCCGTCACCGCCTGCTGCGCTTCCTTGCCAGCTTCGGCGAGCTTGGCGGGGTCTTGTCCCGCCTCGTCCATCGTCTTCATCGCCTTCTCGCTCGCGTCCATCTGCCGGTCAGCGAGCAGTTCCATCACCTTGTCGGCTTCTGCGGGGGAAAGGCCGAGTTCCTTCGCGAGGTCGCCATACATCATGCGTACGCCCATCGACTGCTGCGCGCGCATCATTTTCTTCATCTCCGGGTCCTTGAACATCTTCGCGATCCCCTTCATCCAGCCGCCCTTGTCGTCCGTCTTCGCCGCGGCAGCCACGGCGCTCGCGCTGCCGTCAGCCGCCGCTCCCGCCTCCGGCGCGCCGTTCGCCGCCACGCCGCGGCGCGCGCGCAATTGCTCGGACTCGCCGGCCAGCGCCTCGCTGCGCTCGCGCAGGCGCGTCAGCTCCGCGGCGTCGGCACTCATCTTCTCCTTCGCAGCGGCGGCGTCCGTCTGGAGCTGCGCGAGGTCTTTGCGCAGCGCGCCGATCCGCTGCTCCTCGGCGATGAGCAGGGCTGAGAATGCGAGCGCGGCGAGGATGACGGGGAGTGGCTTGGATTTCATACGTCTCAGGGCATCGTGACTGGGAAAGCACGGAGTTTTCCCGCCTGCCGCACTGAGTGCAAGACCGGCATTCGTATCGTCCTTATCAGTGCTGTCGGACTCACGGGCGTGGCGGCCACCACCCGCCCGCTCGCGGCACGTGATCAATCCAGCGTCTTCAGCCCGTCCACCACGCTCATCCGCGCCACGCCGAGCGCCGGCGCCAGGCTGGCGATGATCCCCAGCCCCGCGGCGATGACGAAGGACACGCCGAGCATTTTCGGCGTCACTTCGAGGTAGGGAAACATCCCGCCCGTTGCTTTGTTCACGTCGATCGAGCGCGCGAGCAGCCACGCCCCGCCCGCCCCGAGCACCGCGCCGACAAAGGCCAGCCCGAAGCTTTCCGCGAGGATGAACGCGAACAGCTCGTGCCGGCGGAAGCCCAGCGCCTTCAGCACCGCCAGCTCCCGGAATCGCTCGCGGATCGCCATGCTCATCGTGCTCGTGCTCACGAGCAGCAGCGACACGATCACCGCCGTGGAGATCGATCCGATCAGCACCTGGATGTTTGCCCACATCGACACAAACGACATCTGGAATGCGCGCTCCGTCTCGGCGCGCACCTCGTTCGCGGTGTTCGCGAAGGCTTTCTCAATCGCCGCAATGACCTGCGGCGCGACCTCCGCCGACTCCACGCGCACCCACCACATGCCGACCTTGCCCCAGTCGCCGAGCGCCTCGTCGATGTACTTTTGGTGCAGAAACATGTTCCGGTCATCGAGCGTGCCGGAATAGATGCCCACGATCTTCACCTCCAGATTGCACGGGTAGATCGTGCCGATGAGCGTCTTCTTGTCGCCGATCTTGAGGTTGTAAAGCTTAGCCGTGTCCGCGCCGACGATGCAGGACGTGCGGTCGGCGAACCACGCCTCGAGCTGTTCGCGCGGGATTTTCGCCTCGCCGAAAAGCGGCTCCATCTTCGCCGGATCGATCCCGAACTGCGCAAAGCCGACATTCTTGTCGTCCTCAAACTGGCCCCCGAAATACGTGAACGGCGTGACATGGGCGATGCCGGGAATCTTCTCAATCGTCGCGAGCTGCCGCGCCGGCAGCGCATCGGCGATCGACACCCGGCTCCGCACCGCCAGTCGTAGCGACGCGCCCGCATCCTCCGGCGGCTGGGTCAGCTCCCGCAGCACCACCTGGAGCAGCACGAAAAGAAACAGGCTCACCGCCACGCTCAGGATGGAAAGCGCGGCCCGCCGCTTGTTGCGGAGCGCGTTCTTCGAGATGAAGCCGGCAATGCTCATGGAAAAAAAGCTCCGTCATCCCGAGCGGAGCCCGGCTTTGCGGGCGCAGTCGAGGGACCTCGGCGGTCCGAAACAGCCGTGCAAAAGCCGAGCCCTGCTTCATTCCACGCGCCTGCGGATCGCCGAGGACCCTCGACTCCGCTGCGCTTCGCTCGGGATGACGGGCTCTGTTTCACGCCGACAGCTCCCCCTTTTCCAAATGGATGCTCCTCGATCCATACGCCGCCGCGCGCGGATCGTGCGTGACCATGATGACGGTCTTTCCCGCTTTCCCGCTCAGCGTCTTCAGGATCTGCAGCACGTCCTCAGCGCTCTGGTG
>JANOBH010000100.1:0-7689 GCA_031411535.1 Chthoniobacter sp.
CCGGTGCCGTCCTCGAAGCTCTGCCGGCCGCTGAGCATTTCGGTGAAAAGGGGGCACGGGGTGATGGCGCGGGATTTCCCGAGGTAGTCGGCGAGGAAGCCGGCGGCGGGGTCGAAGCGGCCGGTGGCGGTGGTGCGGGCGCCGTGCCAGCGGCGGTTGTTCCAGCGGTCGTCGGCGGGGACGTAGCAGCCGCGGTCGGCGGCGTAGGAGAGATTGGCGGCGACGAGCTGGCGGAGATTGTGGCTGCTGCGGGTGGCGAGGGAGTGCAGGCGGGCGTGGCGAAAGGAGGGGACGAGCAGGGCGGCGAGGACGGCGATGATGGCGAGGACGACGAGCAGCTCGAGGAGGGTGAAGGCGGCGCGGCGCGCGGGACCGCGGACGGCGATGCGGTATGGGGCGGCGGTCTCCATGGGCGCGCTCATGGTGCGCTGGCGGCTGTCACTTTCACACGCATAAAACGCTGCGTCTGCCCGGCGATGGGCAGCACGTCGGCGACGCGCACTTTGCGAATGACGCCGACGCTGGCGATGAGGCTGGCGCTGGTCTCGGTGATGACGGGGGCGAAGCCGGCGACGGGCTGGAAGGGCTGGCCGGCGGCGCTGCGGGCGATGGTGGTCCACTGGCCGGGTGTGAGGCTGTCGCGGGCCTGGACTTCGTAGGTGAGGTCGGTGGCGCGCTCGTCGCGGGTAAATGTGATCTGGAGGCGGCCGAGGCTGGTTTCGAGCTGGGTGGGAGCGGGACCGGTGTCGGTGCCGGCGGGGAGGCGGGAGAAGGCGTATTCGAGGAGGTTCGGGATGCCGTTCGCGTTTGGGTCGGCGTCGGGGCCGCGATCGGCGCCGGCGAGGCCGCGGAGATCCTGCCACGCGTCGAAGGTGGTGAGGCGGGAGATGGTGCCGACGGCCTCGATGTCCGCGCCGCCGGAGCCGGTGGTGACCCAGGCGTCGTAGATCGGCTGCCCGAGAGTGTCGAGGAAGGCGCCGCTGCCGGGGATATCGACGAGGCGGATGTAGCTGATGCTGTCGAGGCCGAGCTCAGCGAGATCGAAGGGCGTGCCCCACGAGTCGCCGTAGGCGTTCACGTGCTTGCCGGCGAGGTTGCGGACATTCGTGGGATCGATGGTGCCGTAGCTGCCGACGGGGCCGGGTGTGAGCGAGCGGGAGGGGAAGCGGGCGAAATTGACGCCATCCACCGAGACCTCCACGTAGGCGAGGTCGGCGAGCATCGTCGCGCCCCCGGGGCCGGTGAGGAACCCATTTTCAAAGACGCAGAAATCCGCGCCGGTGAGGTTCCGGATGGGATGGGCAAAGTGCAGTGTGAGCGTGCCGCGGGGGACGCCGGCGGTGATCTGAGCGCTGCTGAGGTCGCCGAGGGAGGCGATGTGGAAGTTGTCTCCCGTGACCGGACCGAGGGTGAGGGTGGGATTTGCCCAAGCTGATGCGACACCGGGCGCGGGCGCGTAAGCCACGACTGATGCGGCCCAGTCAAAGAAGAGCGGGTTCAGATAGTTGGCGGCATTGATGAACTGGCCCGGGCCGGTCTGAAGCGGCGCGCCCCCCTCCCCGTCCGGGCCGACAAACCCTGGGATGGGCGCGTCCGCTTTCGCCGGATCATCGCGCCCGGCGGAGTACGGCCCGGCGGCGAGCACTCCCGGAAAGAGTGCCGCCACCAGGACCGGCCACAGACGCGACGTCGGATTCACGGCCGTCTCAAAATGGAGTCGTCCGGCGGCGGCGGAGCAGCATGGCGGAGCCGCACATGAGCAAAAGGACGGACGATGGCTCGGGCGCGACCGCAAAGACCGCTGAGCGCGATGCGCCGAAATCGGTGACGCTGGCGAAGAGGATGCCGCCCTGGGAGTCGAGATAGCCTAGGGTTTCATCCGTCGTCGCGATGGTCTGTGCGGTGAAGGTGCCGAGGTCGTAGGCGGTCAGCGTCGAGAAGTTGTCATGCCACAGGGTCGCTCCGCCGCCGTAGGCGAGGTACTGGTTGAGGCCGTTCGCGATCACGCGGCGATCCGGCGGAGTGAGCGTGAGGGGCGCGCCGGCGAGGTCCGAGACGGAGTAGCGGTAGATGCCGCCGATGGCTCCATTCGCCACGCCGTAAATGAGCGCGCCTGTGCTGTCAAAGTCCAGCGGGCCGGAGTAATCCGGCGTGGCATCGAGAATCGTGGCCGTGGCCCCCGTGCCCAGGTCGAGGCTCAGGACTTTGTTGCGCGGATTGGAGAAAGGGAACGTGTCCGGATTTGCCGAGACGAATGCCTGTCCGCCGGAGAAAGCCATGTCGTAGTTGCCCACGACCGTGCCGATCAAAGCTGCACCGGTGCCGCCGGAATCGATGGAGCGGATGGAGTTGGCGGAGTTTTCGCCAAAATAGATCTTCCCGCCGTGTGCCACGACGAAGGAGCCGTAAACCACCGAGCCGTAGTCGAAAAGAGGCGTGGCGCTCGCGTAGGCGTCCGCGGCGGACCGCTTGTAGAGCTTGGTGCTCGCGGCAAACGCCCCGTCGGTTTCGAGATAATAGACGGTGCCCGAGGAGTCGGCTCCCATGCCGGTGATGGTGAAGCCGGCGGTGGAATCGAACAGCTTCACGCCGGAATATCCGGGGCCGGTGATGCTGAGCGTTTGCGCAAAAAGCGCGGTCGAGGCGGCGAGGAAGGCCGCGCAGTTGAGGAGGTGTCTTTTCATGTAGTGGTTTCTTTTTGGGGTTGGTGAGAAACCAGCACACGACCCGGCGGGTGGGCGCCGGGACGAGCAGTCTGATCCCTCATTCTTCTTTTTTGCGAAGAAGTTTTGCCGCGCCGCCGCACAGGCGGCGGCACGAATGAGAGCGGACCGGGGTAGTATTCTGGCTCCTGGATTCCCGGCGGGCTTTCGCCCGCCTGCCTTCTCCCCGCCTTGGTCTCCGGTTGATGGGAGACTGGCGAAATGGGGAGTCGTATCCAGTTACAGCAGCGCAACTGCTTCCGATTTTCACGGAATTCCTGCCTTCGGTCCACTGACGTAAAACTCGCAAAGAACTGCGCGGAGATTTCGCCACGATGCGCCGGGCGGCAAGGTGAATTCGCCGGCACAGGGGATTTTCCGCATTGCCCGTCCGCGGGAAGCCGGGCACGTTCCGCTCATGTTCGCCGCACTCGCCCTCCTTTTCGTCGTCGTCGCCTATCGCATCGTGTCCGGTTTCGCGGGCAGCACGGACTTCGGCTGGCTCCACAATTTCGCGCCCGTCGCCGCTGTCGCGCTCTGCGGGGCGGCGTATCTGCCGCGGCGGTTCGCCATCGCGCTGCCGCTGGCGATTCTGTTTCTCAGCGATCTCGTGCTGAATGTTTTCCACTATCACCAGCCGCTGCTGACGGTCGAAATCGTCCCGCGCTACTTTGCGCTGGCGCTGATCGCCGCGCTTGGCTTTGCGCTCCGCGGGCGCGCCCGCCTCGGCCCGCTGCTCGCGGCGAGCTTCGCCGGCTCGCTGATTTTCTTTGTCCTCACAAACACCGGCTCTTGGCTCTATGAGCCCGGCTACGCCAAGACTTTTGGCGGCTGGGTGCAGGCGCTGACCACCGGGCTTCCGGGCTATCCACCCACCTGGACTTTCTACCGCAATACGCTGCTCGGCGATCTGCTCTTCACGGCGCTCTTCGTCGGCTGCATGAGCTTCCAGGGGGACAAGGCTGGGGATCCGGCGCCCGGAAAAGTCGTGGCGCCCTGGTGATTCGGAAACGGTCGGTAGCGCGGCGAAAAAGGGCCGCGCCGGATTTGCGCGTCAGCCGCTACCCTTGCGGGAGGATCTTCTTCACGAGGCGGTCGATGCCTTCGCCTGCGTATTCGCTCTGCGGATAGATTTTCTGCGCCTTCAGATACCAGGCGAGGCTGGAGCCGACCTGCTCCTTTTTCTCGAGATCCTGCGCGCCGCGCAGCGTGCGGACGAAGTCGGCGGCCTGCGTCGTGAGATTCGCGCGCGTCTGGCTGAGCTTGGAGTCGTCGGGGAATTGCGCGGCGATTTTCTCCACGCTCTCCCACGCGCCGGCATAGTTCGTCTGCTGCGCCATCATGTTCGCCTGCGTGATCGCCATTTCGATGGACTGCATGTTTTTCAGCACGTCCTCGAGCTGCTTCATTTTCTCCGGGAAAAGCGCGAGCGCGGCGATGAAGCGCACGCGGTCGTCGAAAATCTGGCGGTAGTTTTTCTGGCCGGCGAGCTGGTCGAAATCGATTACCGCCTTCTGCTGCACGTCGCCCTGCGAGAAGATCATCTTCGACATTTCCGCGAGCGCCGGATTGCGCGGCCACAGCTCGGTGGCGGCGGTGAGCTCCGCTTCGAGCGTGGCGTTGTCGCCCTTGAGCGCGGCATTGCGCGCCTTGCCCAGGTGCATGGAGGCCACCTGCTTCGAGGTTTCGATCGCCGCCATCGGCTTCGACGGATCGAAGTCCTTCGCGATCGTTCGGAGCTGCTCCACGAGCGTCTCGGCGAGCGTGTAGTCCTTCACGTCGATGGCCGAGATGAGCTGGTTGGTCTTCTGCACAAACTCCAGCGCCTGCCGCTTTTTCTCGCGGGGCAGCGTGCGGATTTCCGGCATGAATTCGCCGATCGTCACCGCCTCGGCGAGCCGCTTGCTCGCGCTCTCAAGTTCATTTTTTGTGAGAAGAAACTCATACGCCTTCACGCCCTCGCGTACGTCGCGGATGGCCTCGTTGGCCATCGAGTCGAGCGTGCCGACCGTCGGCGGCATTCCGGAGCTCTTTTCGAAAAGGTCCTTGGTGTCTTTGCCGACATTGAGCTTCGTGTCGCCGTCCGTGAAAACCGCGCGGTAGAAGCGCGTGGCCATGAGGACGTGCTGGAAGCGGCGCTGCATGAACAACTGCACGATGAGCGCCTGGAATTCCACCTTGGCCTGGATCTCGGAAATCTCGCGCTTCACCTGGTTCGCTTTGATCTGCAGCTCGATCTCGGTGATGCGCTTGGTGTGCTTCGCCTGCTTCATGTTGTCCTCGAAGCTCTGGTTGGACGTCTGCTGCGGCTGCCCCCCTCCGCCGCGGCGGCCCTGTGCATTTGGAGCCGGCGCCGCAGCGGCCGAGCGGGCGACGTCTCCGGCACCCGCATGCTCGGCGTTCCAGTATTGCTGGTTGCGCTCGCGATCGAGCGAGTCGTTGGCGTTGACGAGCCGATCCTGCGCGCGCTGCGATTTCCACGCGGCATAAACCGCGTCCGCCAGCCCGTCGCACAGCCGCGCATCCATGTCGAATCGCGAACCCTGCGGCAGGTAGCGGAACGCGGCGTCGATGTTCTGCGTGGTGGCGTTCCCCGGTGCGAGCAGGTTCAGGATCGTGCTGATGACCTGCTGATACATCCGGTCGTTCGCCGAGGTCTCCTCCGGCGCGTTGAGGTATTTCTCGAAACGCGCCTGAAAAATCCGGTTGTTATTCACGTTCCAGTTCTTCCCGTCCCAGGTCATGACCTCCGTGCCTGGGTCAAAAGACGGCACGTCCTTGCCGAGGAAGCCGCCGGTCTTTTTGCCTCCGGCCGGCGCACCGGCGGCAGGCTGTGCCGCTGGCGCTGCGGGCGCTGCGGGAGCCGGCGCGTCGGGCACCTGGGCGGAAAGCATCGCGATCCCGAGCGCCCAGCACCCGACTCCCAGCGACCAACGCCGAACCGTGCGCGGTCGTACGGTGGGGAAACTCGGGCGTTCGGCGTCGGCAGTCGGGCGTTCGGGGTTCGTATTCATGGGGATCGGGGGCGGGAAGCGGTCGGCTAAGAATGGCCGGTGCCGTCATCCTTTTCCACCCAAACCTCCCCGTCCGCCAGAGGAAGATTGCGTGGGTGAGAAACGGGAAGGGGCGGAAACAGGCCGCTAAATCTTCTTCACATCCTGTGCCTTGAGGATGCCCTTGTCACCGACTTCGATGAGGAAAAAGAACCGCTGCCCCCGTTCGATGTTCACGCTGTTGAACTGTGGCGGCACGAGGATCGGCAGCAGATCTGCGCCGACTTCGACCGAGAAAAGCCGCCCGTTCACCGGCGAAAACTCCAGCGACTTCGAGACCGTGCCGTCGAGTTTATAGACGTTGCCCCGGAGGCTGGATGAATTTTCCAGGTAATCCGCCACCGGCAGCGAGGTCTTCGTCCGGTAGGGATCGCTCGCCTTTCCAAAAAGAAAATAGCCGCCCCCGAGCGCGGCGAGGAGGATGCCTGCGGCGATGGCGATCCAGACGGGATGCGCGGAGGAGCTAGCGCGGCGAGCCATGGGAGATAATGCGAAGGGGAACGAGTGGCATGAGCGCGGGGAGAATAGGCGGCGGGGCGCTGGGTGTCATGTTTCTTCCGCCTTCCGCCTTCATCCTTCCGCCTTACTTTATGAGCCCCCAGTGGGACGCGAAGGGCCAGTAAACGAACATCCCCCGCCCGACGATATTCTGCTGCGGCACGGTCCCCCAGTCGCGGCTGTCCGAGCTGTGAAAGCTGTTGTCCCCCATCGCCCAGTAGCGCCGCTCGGGGAGCGTCACGGTCGCGTCCGGCGTGCTGAGAAACTCCATCGGCCGCCTCCGCACCAAGCCATCGGGGGAGACGTTCTCCGCCTCATTGGAATACCCGCGGTAGTCGCCCTGCGCCGACATCACGCGCCCGACGCCAGCGCCTTCCGCGCGCTTCCCGTTGACGAACAATTCCGGCGGTGCCACGCGCAACTCGTCGCCCGGCGTGCCGACCAGCCGCTTGATGTAAAACTGCGAGGGCTGGCGCGGCGGCGGGCCGGGATTGCCCATCTTCGGGATGTCCTGCGTGTTGAAAACGAAAACCTCCCCGCGGCGCGGCGTGCGGAAGTGGTAGGTGAACTTATCCACAAAGACGTGGTCGCCAGTCTCCACGTAGCCACGCGCCACGGGCTCGCCCTTTTTCACCATCTTGCCCACGTAGAGTTTGAATCCGTCCTCCAGCGTCTTCTTCGGCGCGTGGATGGAGTATTTCTGGACCGGTCCCTGCACCGCCCGCAGCCCGTCCGGTGTCTCCGCGACCGGGACCACCACGACCTCGGTGTAGGTAAAGAAAAAATACCGCGACACCTCGTCCATCGCGGCGATCCCGCCATCCTCCTTCGCGACCGTATTCACCCAGCCGCGGCCGCGCACCCCGGTCTGCAAAAGCTGCATGACAAAATTCGGCGGCTCCTCAGCCGTCGGGCGGCCGATGATTCCGTTCAGCGTGGGCTGCATCGATCCTGTGGGGATGGTGAACGGCTGGAGAAAATACGTGCGCACCCCCAGAGCCACGACGATCGCCACGAGGAAAACCTCGCAGTTTTCCCGCCAGCCCGCGTCGTGGACCGGCGGGAGATATTTCCCACACATGGTGTCCAGGCTCTTTGCCGTGCTCTCGATCCGCTCCTCGCCACCGTCCTTCACCGCGGCCTCGAGTTCCGCAATCGCCGCCTCAAAATCTGCGATCTGCGCCGCCGTCCACAGATCCCGCTTGTAGGCCAGCAGCTTGCGCGCGTCCTTTACAAACTGGCGGCCTTGTTTGACGTGCTTCGAGGCGAAAAAGGAAAACATGGGCGAGCGGGAGAGCGCGCATCCAATCCGAAAACAGGGGCAAAGAAAGCGAATTCTGCCTCGCTTCCGGCTTGCACCACACGCAGCCGTCGGGTGAAACGGGAGCGTCCCACCTGATGATGCCTCCCGAGTCTCCACGACGCTCCGCGCATGA
>JANOBH010000101.1:0-2451 GCA_031411535.1 Chthoniobacter sp.
GCCCCCCGTGGCGAGCGGATTGAAGGGGCTTTTCTCCAGATTGTTCACCGACGCCAGCGGGCGCGTGGAATGGGCCTCGATCACGTCTCCGACAAAGCCGGGAAAGACGTGATACCCCGTGTGCGCCACGCCCACGAAGAATGTCGTCCGGCGAAATTCGGCCGGCACCGTGGTTCCGAAACCGACGAGCAGCGACTTATCGTCCACTTTGTTGAAGTAATAGGTCCCGCGGTTCATCACGGTCGAATAACGGTACGCGTGCCAGCCTTTGCTCTTCCGGTTTCCGTCCTGCTGGTCCCACTTGGCGTTGTCCGCCGGAGTGGGATTCCAGTAGGCGATCCGCCAGCCGAGTTTCTGCAAGGCATCGAGCAGGGCGCACCCGTCGAGGTCATTGGCGCGGGCGTAGGCGGCGATCTTCAGCCAGGCCTTTTCCAGCGCGGCATCTTTCGGCGCACGAAAGCCGGTCGCGAGCGCGTTCATCGTCAGCCCGATGCAGCTTGTCGGCTGCAATTGATCGACGAGCGAAACGGGCGCGCCCGCCGCCCGCAGGGCCGCGATGCGTTCATCGCGGGTGTTCAATGCCTGGTTGCGGTCGCCGTAGAATTTCGAGACACCGTTCTTGCGGTGAAAGGCCAGATGCTCCTTCCAGATGTCTTCGAGATACTGCCGCGCGACTTTGGTGATGGTGCCGATGTGCCGCGCGTGCGCCGCCTTTTCTTCGGCGGAAAAATCCACGCTGCCTTGGAAGCCCGCGATGCCGCAGGCGGGAAGGGCGACGGCCAGCAGGAGGGTGCAGAGGAACGGTTTCATGGTCCGGTGGGTTTGGTTGAGGGTTAGGCGTAGAAATCCCGACCGGCATCGTTGCGCGTCCGCAGGCCCGCGAGCATGTCCCGCTCGGCGATGCCGGCGGCCCACTGCGGGCGCAGTTGGAAATGCGGCTCGTCCTTGATCGTCTTCCAGTTTCCGCCCCATTCGAGCCCGAGTTCCGCGCCGAGTGCGCCGATGGCTTTGTAGCGCGACGACTCCGGCACATAGCGGCTGCCATCGAAAACGCCGATGTCAAAGGCGATGCCAAAGTTGTGGTTCGAGTAGCCGCCCCTGGCATTCGTCACCTTCGGCCCCGGCCTGGTGCGGCCCTTGGCATAGAGCGCCTCCTGCTCCGCATAGCTGCGCAGGCCGCTGATGACCTTGATCGTGATGCCGGCTGCCGCCGCCTTCAGCACGAGCGAGCGGGCGTATGGGCGGACCCGCGGATTGAGCGTGGCGATGACGGACTCGCTGCGCGCATCGACCGTTTGCGTCGATGCCACCGGTGGCTTGGCCATCCCGCCGCCGCCCGCAGGCTTCGCGGGCACGATTTTTTTGTGGATGGCTCCCCATGTGTCCGGACCCGCCTTGCCGTCCACGAAAAGCCCGAGTTCTTTCTGCACCGCACGAATGATAGTGTCGATGTCCATGCCGCTTTGCTAGCCACTCGCCGTTCCTCATGCAAGCGCGTTGAGGCAGGCGCCATGGCAGCGCGGCGACAGACAGAAACCCGGCCTCCGCACCCGCCGGACGATCAGGCCACCGGCGTTTCGATGCGGGGGAAAAGCGGGGTCGGCTGGCCGAGGGTGTGGCCGTCGGGGAGGCCGCCCCAAGTGGCGTCGGCGAGGCTGAAGCGGGATTCCTGACCGGCGTCGTCCAGCTTCCACTGGAGCTGATCGAAGATGCCGTGCGCGGCCCGCGGCAGCACCGGGGAGATGAGGATGGCGATGATGCGGAGGGATTCGGCGAGGGTGTAGAGGACGGCGTCTAGCTCATCCTGCTTCGTGGTGTCCTTCGCAAGCTTCCACGGGCTTCTCTGCTCGATGAGACGATTACATTTCTCGGCTACATCCAGCGCCTCCTTGATTGCTGCATGGACCATGAATGGGCCGCTAACTGCTGGAGTGACGCTGGCCTCATTCGGCGGCGCCTCCATGCTGTGACGGTAAAACCGTACTGAATACTCGACGAAACCACTAACCAACTTATCCGGTCCTGCCTCTGGATCTTCCAGCGCACGGATGTTGCCCGTTTTTAATACCCCTCCCCGATACTTTGCCGCCATGTTCAGCGATCGGTTGAGCAGGTTGCCGAGGCTGTTGGCGAGGTCGGTGTTGTAGCGCTGGATGAGGCGCTCTTCAGAGAAGTCGCTGTCCTTGCCGGTGGCGATGTCGCTGACGAGGTAGTAGCGGACGGCTTCCGCGCCGTATTTGTCGGCGAGGGCGTCGGGGTCGATGACGTTGCCGAGGCTCTTGCTCATCTTTTCGCTCTCGCCGCTCTTGTTCTTAATATTCCACCAGCCGTGGACGAGCAGGGTGGGCATCTCGTCGTCGGAAAAGCCGAGCGCTTTCAGCATCACCGGCCAGTAAACGCCGTGCGCGGGGATCATGATGTCCTTGCCGATGACGTGCAGCGGCGGCCACC
>JANOBH010000102.1:0-29210 GCA_031411535.1 Chthoniobacter sp.
CTGACCGGCCGCGAACTCGTGAAGTGGAAATACCAGCGCTACATGCGCGACTACCTCGCCTGCGTGCAGGGCGTGGATGACAACGTGGGCAAAGTCCTCGACTACCTCGACAAGCACGACCTCGCGAAAAACACCGTCGTCATCTACTCCGCGGACAATGGCTGGTTCCTCGGCGACCTCGGCCTCTACGACAAACGCTTCATGTATGAGCCCGGCCTGCGCGTCCCGCTGCTCGCGCGCGGCCCCGGCGTCAAGGCCGGCATCACCCCCGGCCAGTTCGTCGCGAATATCGACCTCGCCCCCACTTTCCTCGATCTCGCCGGGCTGCCCGTCCCCGCCTTCATGCAGGGCCGCAGCCTCGCGCCGCTCCTCCGCGGCGAATCGCCCGCCGACTGGCGCACCTCCATCTACTACCGCTACTACCACGATCCCGGCCATCACAATACCGCCGCGCACCTCGGCGTCCGCACGGCCACGCACAAGCTCATCTACTACTGGAAAAAGGACGCCTACGAGATGTTCGACCTCACCACCGATCCGACCGAGCAGCACAACCTGCTCTACTCCGAAGACGAGGCGAAAAAGCCCGACGTCGCGAAGCTCTTCGCGGATCTGAAAGCCGAGATCGCCCGCCTGCAGAAGGAGTACAAGGACGACGGCCAGTACGCCGATCCCGCCACCTGGCCAAAGGGCGGCGCCGACGGCCCCTTCGATGACAAAAAGCCGCTGGGCGCGAAAAGCGTCGCAGAAGCCATGGCGGCGTCGGGGCAGTAGGGCCGGCCCTCAGCTTCCCTTTCAGTCGAAGATGATCTGCCCGCCGCCCCGGATCACCGCGCCAGTCGCCGGAGCCGCCGCCGGTTTCTCCTCGCCCTTTGCTGGTGCCTGCGCGGACGCCGCCGCAAAGACGATCTCCTGCACCGCGCTCATCGGAAACGTGACCTCCCCGGCCACCGCCGTCTGGCAGACCACGCGGTCCTTTTCGATCCGGTAGGCCGTCGCCGTGAAGACGCTCCGGTCGGCGAGCCGGAAGCGCACGCCGCTCGCGGGCTCCACCGGCCCGGCGCCGAAGTCCACGCTCACCAGCCGCTTGAGCGGCAGGTCGAGCACGCCCACCTCGGATTCGAGCTGGAGCGCCTCGCCCGTGGCCGTGCCGACCGTTCCCAGCGCCTCGTCGCCATTGGCGAGCAGCACGCTGTCCGGCGGCACCGGGCCCGCGGGCGCGGTCCCCGGCACCTGCCCGTTCCACGGTGCGATCCAGAGATTCGCGAAACTGCCGTCCATGTTCTGCTGCGGCATCAGCCCGAGACCGCGCCCGAGATTGCGCGGCGGAGCGCCCACCTTCGGCCCGAAATTCCCCACCACCACTCCGTCCACGAGGATCGTCACGCGCCCCGTCGGCCGGTCGGCGAGCACGCGGATGCGATGGACCGGCGCATCGGCCTTCACCTTGTTTCCAAACTGGATCTGCTGCTGCTGCACCGCCACGCGCCCGCGCTGCTGCCCGCCCGTGTCGTAGATGAACATTCCGGCCGGATGGAGCTGCATCATGTAGCCCGGCTGATCCGGCTCCGAGAAAAGATACGCCGAGAAAAAGAACTGATTTTTCCTGCCGATGGCGTCGAAGCTGAAGTCCACGCGCTGCGGCATCCCCTCGACGAGCTGGCCGAGATTGAAGTTGCCGGTGCTGTTGCTTTGCGTGCGGTTCGGCGTCGCGCGCTTCACCGAAAACGCCCCGTCGAAATACGACCACCGGCCCGGCGCGGGCTTCCCCTCGGCCGCCCGCTTGTTGCGCGCCTCCACACTCGCGCGGTTCAGCTCCAGCCCGGCCTCCCACGTCTCGCGCTCCCACGCGCCGTCGAGCACGGGGAGTTTCCCGTCGTTTGAAAAGTAAAGCGCCTGCACCCGGTCGCGCGCGATCGCCAGCCGGCCCGCCGCGCCGTTCTCCAGCGTCAGGCTTTCCTTGTCCAGCGACGCGAGGTCGCCCGCCACGAAGTCGCCATTCCGGCACCGCGCCAGCACCCCCGACTTCCCCACCGGGCGCTCGCCGCGCGGCGCGATCAGCACACCCGCCATGCGCGCCGTCTCCATCTCCACCGGCGGCGTCGCCGGCGCGGCCAGCCAGCGCAGCTTCTGCCCGCTCGCGGAGGCCTCCAGCGTGCCGCGGAGCTGGTCGCCGTTTTTGAAAACGATCATGTCCGCCACCTTCCCCGGCACCGGCGCGAGATGCGAAAACTCGATCCCGCGCAACGCCGCAGCCGGCAGCGCCAGCTCGCCCGCGAAGTTCGTCCGCAGCCGCATCTTCCCGTCGCGAAAGCCCAGCGCCGCCACGTCGAATTCCCCGCGCTGCGCCAGCCTCACCCGCGCCACCGGCGCCGCTTCCTCCGGCGGATTCTCCGGCCTCGCAAAACGCAGCAGCGCGATCTGCTCACGCGCCACCAGCGCGCCGCCGAGCTTCACCTTGTCACCCGTCAGGCCCTCGATGCGCCCGTCCTTCGTCTCGCCGCCCGCGAGCACCGCCTGGTCCGTCTTCGGCCGCACGCCCTCCAGCGCGTCGTCCACGGGGACATATCCGTCCCACGGCGTGACGCGGACTTTCGACAGCGACTGCTCGGAGTTCGCACTCCACGCCATCGGTTGAAAGCTGAAGCCGCCGCGGTTTTCGCCCGCCTTTCCCTTCCCGAGGTTCCAGTCCGCGACCTTCCGGCCGTCGATGAAAACCACCAGCCGCCCGGCCGGCCGGTTTTCAAAGATCCGCCAGCGCGTCGGCTTCCGCTTCGCCGGCGTGCCGTCCACGTTCTTCGGCAGCGCCGGCAGGATTTTGGAAACGTCCACCTGCTCCTGCTTCATGTCGTCGCCGCGCTGCGACCAGAGCTGGAGATTCGTGTCATTGATCATCAGCCGCACCATCCCGGGGCCGAAGCCGCGCGCCGCCGCCTCGGTGCCGTGCAGCAGCACGGCAAACGCGCGGAAACTCACGCCCTGGTCGAACTCAAACTGGTACTCGACCTGGTCCGGCAGCGCGTCAAAGAGCCGCCCGATCACCGACGGCTGCGAGGCGCGCAGCGCGCCGTCGCGATACGTCCACGCGCCATTCGACACCCAGCCCGAGAGGTCGCGCGGGCCGTCGTAGCATTCCGCCGCGGCGCTCTTGGAAAAATGAATCCACTCGACGTGCGCGCGGTCCACGGCCAGCGCCGTCCCGTCGCCCAGCCGGAGCTGGATCTGTCCATCGCGCAGCCCTGTCACGTCCGCCGCCAGCCAGTCGCCACCCGTCAGCTTCACCGTCGCCCGCGCCTTCACGTCCACCTTCGCCCTGGTGGTGAATTCCCAGTGGCTGACCTGCGAAAGCGGAAAGGTGATCGGTGCCGACGTGTCCACGCCCCGCCAGACGAGCTCCTTTTTCGCGCTGTCCAGGCCCTCGATCGTTCCGTGGAGCTGGCTGCCGTCCGCGAATTCCAGCGCCTGCGCCGCCGCCGGATTCGCTGCCTCTTTTTCGTCACCGCCCGCCTTCACCACACCGAGTTGCAAGCCCTGTCCATTGATAATGATCCTTCCGTTGATCTGAAGCTGCGCCTCGCACGGCATCGCCGCGAGCAGCCAAGCCAGCGCGCATCCGCGGAGCAGGGCGGGAGATGGGGTCCGGGTTTTCATCGTTCGTAGATCGGGAGGTAGCGGTAGGTCAGCGCGATCGAGAGCAGGCCCAGCCCCGTCGAGATCCCGCTGCCCAGCCCGCCGTCCCAGCTCCCGTCTTCATTCTGCGCCGCCGTGAGTTCTTTCACGCGCTTGTCGTTCCACTTTTCCCACACCTTTACATCGCTCTGAAAGAACGCCTGCGCCGCGTAGTACTCGTAGTAAAACGGGTAGCTCCCGCCCGTCTGCGAGTCGCCGTCCTGCATCGCCTTGTACGCCTTGGTGAACGTCGGCTGGTCCTTCTTCCGCGCATACGCGTAGGCCGCCACGCCGATCGCCGTCGTCGAGCCGCCGTGCGAGCCCGAGCCCGGCAGGTAGCCGATCCCGCCGCCCGTCGGGCTCTGGCAGTCGGAGTAAAACTTCAGCGCGCCGTCGATCGCATTGTCCGGCACGCGCAGCCCCGCATTGCGCGCCGCGATGAGCGCCACAAAGCACGCGCCGCTCACCGTCGAGTCCGCGTCCCGCGCATCCGGCGTGTAGCGCCACGCCTTGAATTTGTTCTTCTCCTGCGAGGTCAGGATCAGGTCGATCGCCTTCTTCAGCGCCGGCGCGATCCGCTCGTCCGCAATCGCGCCATACGCCTCCGCCAGCGCCAGCGAGGCAAAGCCGTGGTTGTACATCGAGCTGCCGATGTAGCCCGTCTTCTCGTCCGCGCTCTTCAGCAGATGATCCAGGCAGCGCTTGAGCGTCTTCGCATACGGCCCGTGGTTCGGGTCGTCGCCGTGCGCGAAGATCGCCAGCATCGCCAGCGCCGCCGTCGCCGGCTCATTGCCGTAATTGCCCGGATACGTGCCCTCCGCCGTCTGCGCCTTCACGAGAAACTCCAGCCCGCGCTCATAGATCCGCTCCACCTCCGGCGGCACCTGCGTCCCGCGATACACATTCAAATCCTGCGCCCGCGCCGTCCCAGCCATCGGGAAAAAAGCCGCGAGTCCAAGCACAAGCACAGCGCGCCGAAGGATCGAAAAACGGGTCATCCTGAGCGGAGTTCCGTTTGGCTCTGCAAACGGAACGCAGTCGAAGGATCCCGGCGATTGCGTGCGGCACTGCCCGTGAATGCGCGGGGTTCTTCGACTGCGCTCCGCCCGCCTTTCCGCCTCCGCTCCGCTCAGGATGACACGCGTTGGAAGGTTCATCAGCGCGTGCGAAAGGGCGGTCATCGTTTTCATGGGAAAATATGCGGCGGGGTTCATGGGTTCTTCGGTTCCGACTCGTCCTTTGTCGCCGCATCCACGGCTTTCTGCGCGAGCTTTTTTCCCGACGGATTGCGCGGCGGACGGACGGGCGCGGGATTGAAAATCAGCTCGTTCACCGCCGAGGCCGGCAGCCGCAGCTCGCCGAGCGCCGCGCTGTGCGCGGTCAGCTCCCGGCCATCCCACCGAAAGGCATCCACGCTCACCACGCCGCCGTCCGCCAGCCGGATGCGGCCCGCCGCTTTCTCCGGCGCCATCACCCCGCCAAACTCCACGGCCTGCACTTTCTCCAGCGGCAGCTCCAGCATCCCGGCCGGCGTCTCGACGAGGAATTTCCCGTCCCGCCACCCTTCCGGCGTCGCTGGAGCCGCGTCGCCATTCGACAGCGCCGTCGCAGCGGGCACCCCCTCGCCCAGACGCGGCAGCTCGCCATTCCACGGCCCGATCCAGAGGCTCGACAGGATGGACGTCGAATCCTCCTGCTGGCTGGCGGTGACGCTCATCACCTCGCCGAGCCCCGGCAGCCGCTCGCCCTGCTGCTGGCCCACGCGGGCGACGAGCGCGCCATTGAGGAAAAGATCCGCCGTGCCCGCCGTGCGGTCCACGAAAGCGCGCAGCGACATCCGCGAGCTGGCGTCCGGCACCTTGTCGCTGAGCGCCACGTTCTTGTAGTTCGGGCGCTGGCGGGCCTTCGGGCTGTTCATGTAGAGCGAGAGGTTGAAATAGTTGAATGTCGCCTGCAGCGAGGTCTTCCCGTCTTTCGTCCCCAGCGAGATCCCAAAGCTCGGCGGATTCCCACCCACATCCGTGGCCTCCACACGGAACTCGAACCGCTCCGGCATCTCCGCCATTGGCACGCGGAGCGCCGCCGCTTCCGACGAACTGCCCCGCGCCCTGCGCTGAATGTAGCTGCCATCGAGGACGGTCCACTGCGCCTTTTCCTGCCCAGGCTCGGAGGGCGCGCCTTCCGTCCGTGTTTTCGCGATCCACGCCGCGGCATCGCGGCTCCCATCCCAGACCTGGAAGCGCGGATTTGGATACAGGCTCCACACCCGCTCCCGCGCGATCCGCACCGTGCCGAGCTGCGCGTGCTGAAACTCGACGTGCTTCCCGTCGAACCCCGCGAATTCCCCGCGCAGCCGGTCCCCATTGCGCATCTCCACCGTCGCCAGCGCCGCGGACTTCGGCGTCGCGCCGGTCGCCGCAAAGCGCACGCCCGCCAGATGCGTGGCCGCCATCGCGATCTCCCGCCCGCCCGCCATTTTCCAGCCCAGCCCATCCTTCGTGGCCGAGAGAAGCGTGCCGCGCATCTCGTCGCCGTTTCGGAAGACGAGCGCATCCCCCGTCTTTTCCCCATCCTCCGGACGGCTCGGAAACACGACCGTCTGCAGCGCCGCCGTCGGCAGATCGAGCGCCTCGGCAAAACCGGCCCGCCCGCGCGCCCGCCCGTCGCGGATCTCCAGGCCGGCCACGCTGATCTCGCCCTGCTGGCCGAAGACGAGCATGGCATCCGCCGCGGCGAGCGATGGCGCGGCGCCGTGCAGGCGCAGAAAGGTTCCCGCCTCCCGCTTCCGCTTCACGCCGGAGAAGACGATCTCCTTCGCCGAAAGCGACTCCAGCTTCCCGGCGACCGGCGCCTCCTTGCCGAGCGTCAGCCTGTCGCCCGCGGGCGCCGCGTCGCCAGCCGCCGGCAGCGTGCCGTCCCACGGCTGGACGGACAGGCGGTTGAATTTCAGAGGCCGTTTCGTGTCGCGATTCGGCCGGTCGAAACACACGCCATTGATCGTAATGTCCCGCTCCTCGTCGCTTATTGGCTGCGCTTTCCCGTCCTTGCCACCCTCCTCGATGAACTTCCAGTCGCCGAGCTGCACGCCGTTTCGCACCACCACCAGGCGCCGTCCGATCCCGTCGTAAAGCACGCGGTAGCCGACCGGTCCTTTCTGCTCCGCGGCTTCCTGCGGGAGCGCGGTCTTTTTCCGGTCAAACTTCCGCACGTAGATGCAGCGCGAGATTTCCTTCTTCCCAAACGCCAGCTCGATCGTGCCCAACCCGTAGCTGTTCGGCTGCGGGCCGAACGGCTGGATCCACAGGCGCAGACCGTCCTCGCTGACTCCGGGCAGTTCAAAGGCGATCTCGAACCGCTTCGGCGGCGTGAGCGCGCGGCCCAGCATCCAGCCGTCGCGCAGCGTCAGCGTGCCGCCCTCGACCTCCATCCGCGAGCCCGGCGTGCGCACCGTCCAGCTCTCCAGATCGAGCGCGCCGCCAGCGTAGCCAAAAGCCGGCGCGGGCCGTTCGTCGAGATGCAGCCACTCCACCGGCCCGCGCGGGATCGCCAGCGGCGTTCCATCGGCAAGCTTCATGGCAAACGTCTCGCCGTCCGCGCTCGTCACCTCGCCGAAAAGCCAGTCGCCGCCCGGCAGCTTCAGCGTCCCCGTCGCCACCTCCTTCGCGCTTCCCTCCACCTCCGTGATTTCGCCGCGCACCCCGATGTCCATTTCCTTCATCGTCCCGTTCATCTTCAGCGCCGTCACCTGCAGGATGTTGGGGATTCTCACCGCCCGGCCGAGGTCCGCCGTCACGACCTGGCCCACCGCCTCGGCGATCATCTCTCCGATGCCTTGCGCGAACTGATTCATCATCATCAGGGCATAAATTTCGATGTCGGCCCTGTTGCCCAGCCGGCTTCCGGAATCGCTGTCCTCCGCCGCCTCCGCCAGCACGATGCGCCGCACCTCGCGGCGCCCAAACCGCAGCGGCTCGCTCACGTCCGGGCGAAGCCACACGATCTCCTCTCGCGTCAGCTCCACGAGCGCGCCGCGGAGCTGCCGCCCGTCGTGGAAAACGAGCGCGTGATCCAGCCCGGTGACTTTGGCCGCCGGCTTCCCGCCCTCCTCATCGCCGCCGTTGATCCGCATCCCGCCATTCACGAAGTTGAGCTTTTGCACGATCTCGTCGCCGAAAAGATCCGCCCCCGGCGGCAGCCCGACCTGGGCCGGGAGCCGGGCCGTCAGCAGCAGCGCGCAGAGAACGAAATGACGAATGACGGATGGCGAATGACGAGGCCCCGAGGCCCGGCCAAAAACTCTCAACCCGCGGTCATCCTGAGCGGAGCTTCGGCTTTGCGAAGCGCAGTCGAAGGACCCCGTCGCTTCCGCGAGACACTGCCCCTGAATCCACGGGGTCCTTCGACTCCGCTGCGCCCGCCTGTCCGCCTCCGCTCCGCTCAGGATGACATCCGTTCGGGAAGGTTCACCGTCGCCGCCGGCTATGCGTCGCGGCGCTCCGCCATTTCGGCTTCTGGCGTCCCTCGTCATTCGTCATCCGTCATTCGTCATTTCCCCCCGCCCTCGAGCTGCTGGAAATACGACTGCAACTGGTCGCGGAATTCCTCCGGCCACTCGCCCGCATTCGTCGCGCCGCCCGCCTTTTCCACCTGCCGCCCCGCGCTCTTCCCCTGCACCGCCGCGCCGTCCGTCTCCGCACCGGCAAAGGCGCTCGACGACTTCTGGTTGTTGCCGCCGGCCTTCTTCGCCTTCGTCGCCTGCGCCATCATCTTCTGCATCATCTTCTGCATCGGCGACTGCGACTCCGACTTGCCGCCCTTCTTGTCCGGCGGCACCAGCAGCTCGATGATCGCCGCCTGGGTGCCCACCACTTCCTCGTCGGTCTTCGGCGTGCGCAGCGCGCCCGCGGTTTCATCCATCAGAAACTCCACCTTCTCGAGCAGCGGCTTCACCTCGTCGAACTTCGTCTTCTCGCGGAGCAATCCGACAACATCACTCAGGTCGCGCTCCTGGTTCGCCAGCTTCTTCGCGTCCTCGGCGTGCTCCGCGTTGCCCTCCCGCCGGCCTTCCAGCAGCTCGGTCTGCTCGCGGATGCCGTCCTGCGTCTGCGCCGCGCGGACCATCGCCACGATCAGCTCCATCAGGTCGGGATCCATCTCGCCGTCGCCGCCGCCCTGGCTCTTGCACTCGCTCTGGAGCTGCGTCGCCCATTCGTCGAGCTGCGCGCCCCACAGCTTCGCGCGGCCCACGGATTTCAGCCCCAGATTCGCGCGGACGAAACCCGCCAGCTCGTTCAGTTCGACGACGACTTTCTTCTCCTGCATGTCCTTCTGCACCGCCTCATACTTCTCGTTCGGCACGCGCTTGATGAAAGCCGCCATGTCATTCGCGATGCTGTCCACGTCCCGCGTCGTCAGATCCTGGCTGCCAGCCACCTGCGTGAAGTCCTTCTTCTTCCCCTCGGCGATCTCCTCCGGCTTCAGCCCCACGGTGTCCTTCGCCAGCCCTTTCAGCCCGTCGGAGATCTTGTATTCCGCCGCCGCCGCCGCGCGCATCCGGTTGTAGAAATTGCGCGCGTAGAGATTCTCGTTCGCCGTGTTCATCTTCTTCGCCGCCGCGCGCATCGCGTCGAGCGCAGCCTGCTGCTGCTCCTCCGCCTTCGCGAGCTGCTCGCCGCGTTCACCCGGCTTCTGCGCACCCTGCTGGAGCGATTCCGCGGCCTGCTGCATCGGCGGGTTCGCCTTTTGCTCGATCGAATCCTTGAGCTGCTGCCAGTCGGCCAGCGTGCCTTCGGGGATGTCCTTGTTGCGCAGCGCGTCCTTCATCACCGCCGCCATTTCCTCGGTCATCTTTTGCAGCGCCGCCTCGTTCGCCTTCTCGCCCGCCTCCACGCGCTTCACGTCCTCGCCCGTCTTCTCGTTCGCGAGCGTGTCCTTCGCCTCCTTGATCGCCTTCGTCTCCTCGAGCTGCCGCTCCTCGTCGCGGATGCGCTCGTCGAGCTGCTTGAGAACCTGGTCCATCCGCTCGCGGATCTTCTCCGCGTGCTTCGCCGGGCTCAGGACATAGACCGTGTGCTTCCAGGATTCGACCGGCTTCCGCTCCGGCAGGTAATCCACCGCATACGCCGCCAGCTCCACCACGCTGTCCTCCGGGATGTCCTGCCACACCGGCGAAAACTCCGCCGCCGCCGCGATCTCCTTTTTCAACTGCCCGCCCTCCGTCCGCGCCGTCTCCCCCGTGCCGCCCTCGGACTTTTTCCCGCCCAGCGAGCGCACCGTCCAGCCGAGCCACGCAGACTTCAGCCCGTAGTCGTCGCTCGATGCAAAATTCAGCTTCAGCACTTCATTCGGCAGAATCGCGATCTCCTGCTCGATCCCCCGCAGTTCGACGCGCGGCTCGGCGTCCTTCGCCACGGTCACGCGCAGCGCATACGGCTGCGTGGGCGTGAGTCCGTGCGTGTCCGCCCAGCGGAAGGTCGCCTCGCCGAGAAACTCCGCGACCAGCTTCGCGGGCGTGAGAAATGTCTCGCCACGAATCTCGGGCCGATCCGCCGCGGCAGGGGCAGCGGGAGCGGCCGCAACCACCGCGGATTGTTTCGCCAGATCGGGAAAAAGCACGCGCAGCCCGGACTCCGGGTCGTCGTCCCCCGGTTTTACCTCCGGCGGTTTCGGCGTCGGATTGGTCATCGCGGCTTCCCTCAAATCGCGGCTCGTCTTTCCCACGAACCGCACGCTGCTCCCCTCCAGAAACTCCGCGCTGCTGCCCTGGATCGCGACGGTCGCCGCAGGATGCCCGAGATACGCCGGCAGCTCCACGCGCGCCGCGAGTTCTTTCATCTCCGGCCGGTGCAGCGGACGGATCGCAATCTCGCGCGTTGCGTCGCCCACGCGCACCGCCAGCTTCCCGTTCTGCGTCTGCCCGGCGAGGTGGAAAACCGCGCGCCCCTCTTCGAGCTTCGCGCTCTGCGGCTCGGCGCGGTTCAGCCGCGCGGTCGCGGTGTCCGGCTTCCATGCCGAATCCGCCTTCAGCCCGCACGCGATCTCGAACGCCTCGCCGTGCGCCACGACGAGTTCCGCCGGCAGCGCGTCGATGCTCGCGAATGTGTAGCGCTCGATCTGCGCCCACGGCATGACCCAGCGCGCGAGCGCGTTCTTCGCGGCCTTCGGCACGAATACAAACGGCGCGGCCGTCAGCGCCACGAGCGCGATGGCCGCCACCGCCCAGCGCCGCGCCGGTCGCACCGGCACCGCGTTTCCAAAGTCAAAGCGGCCCGACTCCTCCGCGACCTGCCGGATCGCCGCGCGCATCAGCGCCGGGGAAATGTTCGCCGGAAGATCGTTCGTCTCCGTCAGCTCGATGACGCCCTGCAGCCGGTCGCCGAGCGTCTTGAAATGACGCTGCAGAAGCTTGGCGAGCTGCGCGGGCCCGCGCCGGTTCCACAGCCAGTGCGCCGCCCAGCCCTGCGCAAACCACGCCGCCAGCGCGCCGCCCGTCAGCGTGAGGACGATCCGCGCGACCCGCGGCGTATCGACGAAGCGGTCGAAGACGAACAGGAGCACGAACGTGGCGAAGAGCCCGACGACACCGCCCGCGACGGCGGCGAGCGTCTCCATCTTTCGCAGACGGGCCTCATAGGCGCGGAGCTGCGTGACCAAGGAATCCGGCAAAGTGATCGAGTTCATGGCGGTGGGGAGTCTAGGCGGAATACAGGCGGGGGAAATGGCGGATTTTGAAGGCGATCGGCATCAGGTCAGTCCGCCGATTTTGCGCCCGACCCAGTAAAGCGTAAGCAGCCCGAGCAGCGCGCCGCACCACCACGGATCGCACCACAGCCGGAAGCGCTGCTCCTCCGGCTTCCGCTCTGGCAGCAGGCTCAGCCCGCTCACCATCTGCGCGAGGTCGCCGGGGCCGCCGCTCTTTCCCGCAGTCAGCGCGGCGATTTCACGCATCACGTCGAGCTTCGCGGGCAGCCCCGTTTTTTCGAGCGTCGGCACGGTCGTCGTGAACTGCGTTTTCAACCGCCGCCCGGCGCTCTCGCATTTCACCTCCACCTCGTACTTCCCGCCTTCGCGCGGGATGAACTGCCCGGCATGCACGCCCCACTCCGCATTCTCCGCCGCCAGCTCGATCGTCTCGCTCGTGCCGCTCGGCGCGGTCAGCGTGACCGTCACTTTTCCCTCGCTGATCGGGATGCCGAGCTTGTCGAGCACCGTCGCGTTCAGCCGCATCTTGTCGCCGCGCTTCGGCGTCTCCGGCGTGTAGAAAAAGCGCACGCCCTCGTCCTGCGAAAGGTGCCGCTGATGCGCCATCCACCGCACCACCTGACCCCAGAAGCGGTAGTGGTACGTGTCCTCCACGCCCTTGCGCCAGCGCCACGCGGAGTCGGTGCCCATGTAGAGCACCTTGCCATTGCCCGACGCGCGCGTGACCAGCAGCGGGATGCGCCCGTTCACGTTGCGCGCGGCCTCGTGGACGGCGAGCACCTCGGCGCCCGGCTTCGCCTTCACCACCGGCGCGTACCAGTAAAAGCCCGGCAGCCCGCGCCACACCGCCTGGTTCGCGCCGGGGTCCGTCGAGAGCATCGTCAGCCAGTGGTCGCGTCCGCGAAAAGTCAGCTCCAGCCGCGCTTCCGCGCCGCTCGCGAAACCGGTGCCTTTCGCAAAATCCGTCTCGACCGGCAGCAGGTCGCCGAGCGCGGAATCCGCGAGCGATTTCTGCCGCCCGAGCACGCCGGGGAGAAAGACGAGCCCGCTCGCCTGCTGCTCGATCAGGCCCTTGATCATCGTCGCATTTTCCGATGTCAGCATGCCGCCGCCGATGCCCACGTCGCCGAGGAAAATCACGTCGTAGCTTTGCAGATCCTCGCGCTTCGCCGGGAACTCCTTGAGGTAGCCCGCGCCTTCGCCGGGGCCGAGCGCCGGGTGGTAGAGCACCGTGTTCATCGCCACGCCGGGATCGCGCATCAGCGCATTGCGCAGGTAGCGGAATTCCCAGCGCGGCTGCGAATCCACGACGAGCACCTTCAGCGTTTCCTTGCGCACGGCGAGGTGGAAGCCGCGCTCATTGTTCGCCGCGAAAACCTCCTCGCGCTCGACGGGCACGCGCACCGTGAAGTCGCCCTCGCCCTCCGCCTGCGGTGTGAAAACAAGCATGTCCTGAACCTGCCCCATCGGCGGCAGCGTCACGGCTTTCGAGCCTTTCGCCTCGCCCGGTCCCTGCACGGTCACGGTCGTTTTCACCTCGCGCGGCAGATGGTTCTGCACGGTGAACATCACGCTGATGCGCTCGTTCACGAGCCCGTACGTCGGCGCGAGCACGGACAACAGCTCCACGTCCGGCAGATACGTCTCGCTGCCCACGCCGACCGTGAAGACCGGCACTTCGCGCTGCGCCAGCGCAGTCGCGGCGGTGATCGGCGACTTGCCGAGATTCGCGTCGCCGTCCGAGAGCAGCAGCACCGCGCGGAGGTCGCTGTGCTGCTTGAGCACGCGCTCCAGCGGCGAGTTCAGATCGGTGCCGATCTCGGTCTCGACATCCGCTTTCGCCTCGTCCGCAGGAGGCTGCGAGAAGGGCTCGATCGTCACCTGATACTGCTTCTCCAGCGGCGCGGAAAACTTCGCCTCGATCTGCTGCTTCACCCAGTCCGCGCGCGACATCGTCTCCTTCTCGCCCGTCAGCACGTCGCGCGTCTCCATGCTGCCCGAGGCATCGTAAAGCACGACCACGCGCGGCTGTTCCGTCCGCTTTTTCACCACCACGCGCTCCGGCCGCAGCAGGGTGAAAGCGATGAGCACCGCGACGACGAAGCGCAGCACATGCAGCGCCGTCAGCCACCCGCCGTGCCCCTCCCGCCGCAGGCTCCGGACGAAAAACCACGCCGAAGCCACCACGAACGCTGCGGCGACCGCGATGACCCACGGGGCTGTATTGATCTGCCAGATGTCAGTCATGGCATTGGGAATTCAGCCGCATGAATTTCACACGGGACGCCGCGAGAAATTCCGGGTGGAGCGCTCGGGTCGAGTGCTCCACCCGGAATTTCCGACGCAGCATCATCCGGCTCATACGCCCACCTCCGCGGGCTGGGGCTTTGACGACGCGCGCGGCGCGGTGCGCGCGGGCGGCTTCTGCGGGATCATCGCCTTGCTGGTGGCGAGGAGCATTTCCACGCACATGAAGAGCATCGTGACCACGATCATCGCCGGCCAGATCTCGCTTTGGAGGCGGTCGGCCTTCAGCTCCATCGCGCCGGCCATGACGGTGAGCTTCACCCCGCGCAGCAGCTCGGGAAGGCGCGCGCGGTCCGTGATTTCCGTGTCGTCCTCGGCGTCGGGACGGTTGAGCGCCAGCCGGTTCGCGCCGCTTTGATACACGCCCGCGTGCCAGCGCCAGTCGCGGCGCTTGTCGGTCTCGATGGCGCTCCACGTTTCCTCGGGATCAGCCGGACGCCACTCGCCTGCCACGGCCATGCTCGGCGGAGCGAGCCGCTGCCCGCCGAGCGTGACGAGCCGCTGGACCATCGGCAGCAGCACGAACCCGTCGCCCAAGCTGCTCCACTCCGGCTCCGGCAGCGTGGCGCAGGCGAAGACGCGGCCCGCGCCCACTTTCCGGTCGATCAGAAACGGGCGGCCATCGGAGAACGTGCCGGCGACGTGCGTGGTGTCATCGGCGGCGGGAAGCTGGCGGCGCGGGATCTCCAGCCGCGCGAGCGGGAGCGGCGAGCCGCTGTCCGTGCGCGCGAGCGGGCCGTCGAGATCGTCCCACGCGGCGACGCGGAATGGCGCTTCCTTCGGCGCAGGCTCGGCGCTGCCCCACGTCACGCCGAGCGGACCGGCTCCGCCTTCGCCGCCGGGCGGCAGGCACAGCAGCACGCCGCCGCCTTCCACCCACGTTTGAAGCGCCTTCGCCACAGCCTCAGCGGGCGCGGGCGCGGCCCAGACGATGAACGCGGTTTCCTTCCACGCGATGCTCTCCGCCCGCGCCGGCAGAAACACCTCGGCCGTGCGATCAGCGCGCGTGCGATCCGGCGCGGCGGCGAACCGCAGACGCTGCGCCGACGGGCCTTCGCCGACGATGACCGTGCGCAGCGGCAGCGGCGGCGCGTAGGCGAAGTAGCCGGTGTTGTCCGCGAGATCCTCGTCGGCGGGCAGCTCGACCTTTCCCCAGCCGGGCTCGGTCTTGGTGAGGTCGAACTTCAGATTCTGGCGCTGCACCGCGGCGGTGAGCGTGATGTCGCTCTGGCTCTTCGTGCCGTCGCGCGTGATGAGCAGCGGGACAGCGCCCTTGCGCTCGCCGTCCGCTTTCAACTCCAGCCCGAGACTGAGCTGCGCCTTGCCGGTCTTCGCGTCGCGCACGCGCAGGTCCGCGGCTTTCACGGCGACGGAGACATTGCCGCCCGCGGGGGCCGAGAGATCGAGGACGCGCACGCGCACGCTCTGTGGCAGCCCGGCGAAACGCGCGGCGATGTCCTGCCACTCGACGCTCTCGGGCCGCCAGTTGCTCGCCTGGAGGTCGCTCGCGATCCAAAGCTCGGCGCTGCCGGGCTTGTTTTTCACGAGGTAATCGAGCGCCGTGCGGAGCATCGCGGGGAGATCGGCGGCTGTGTCGGTCGGCTCGGCCATTTGCATGGTGGCGAGGCCCGAGGCGTCGGCGATTTCGAGCGGCTGGCGCAGGACGTTTTCCAGCAGGATGAAATGGCTGCCGGCGCTCTGCTTCGCCGCCTGAGCGAGGAGGCCTAGCGCGTGCGCGCGTTTGCTTTCCGCCTGGCCGCCGCCGCGCGCCTCCATGCTCGCCGAGCGGTCGAGCAGGATGAGCACGGTCTCCGGCGCACCGCCCGCCGCCGCGCCGATCCAGCCGCCGGTGAGCGGCCGCGACATCGCCCAGATGAGGAAAAGGATGACGAGCATCCGCGCGGCGAGCAGCAGGTACTGGCGGATCTTCGCGCGGCGCGTGGCGGCGCGGTTCGCTTTCAGCAGAAAGATCATCGCCGCCCAATGCACTGTCTTGTAGCGGAGCCGGTTCAGCAGATGGATGATGAGCGGCAGCAAAACCGCCGGCAGCGCCCAGAGCATCCATGGTTGGAGGTAGGCCATGTCAGGATTTCAGATCTCTGATTTCAGATCTCAGTCTGAACTCAGCCCGCCTCCATACCGCGCACACCGGATTCAGAACCAATCTGAATTCTGAAATCAGAGATCTGAAATTCCTCACCGTCCCCCCTTCTTCATCGCGCGCACGCGCTGGAGCATGAAGTTTGTCAGAACGCCCTCGAACGCCTGGTCGAGGTAGGTGAAGTGGTAGTCCACGCGGAACTGCTGGCAGCCGTGGCGGAGAGCGGTGAGGTAGTCGCGCAGCGCGTCGCCGTAGGCTTCGCGGACGACGGCGGGATCGGTGATGAGATCCGCGCCGCTCTCAAGATCGACGAAGCGGACGGGGCGCGTGAAATCGAAGTCGTATTCCTGGCGGTCGAGCAGGTGGAAGACGGCGACGTCGTGCTTGTAAAAGTGCAGGTGCTTGATGGCGTCGAGCAGCGGCGGGACCTCGGTGAAGAGATCGCTGACGATGACGACGAGCGCGCGGGAGCGGATGCGCTCGGCGAAGTCGTGCAGGGTCTGGACAATGTTCGATTCGCCGGCGGGTTTCGTCTCCGCGAGCATCTGGTAGAGCTGGCGCAGATGCGTGGGGGTGCGGCGCGGCGGGAGATCGTGCGCCTTGTCGGCGAAGCAGGTGAGCCCCACGGCGTCGCCCTGATGCACGAGCAGATGCGCGAGCGTGCCAGCGAGCCTGCGCGCGTAGTCGAAGCGCGTGCCGCCCTCGGGAGTGCTGGTGAATTTCATCGAGGCCGAGGTGTCCACGACGAGGTAGCAGCGCAGGTTGGTGTCGGCCTCGAACTCGCGGATGAAGAACTTGTCCGTCCGGCCAAAGACGCGCCAGTCGAGGTGCTTGATGTCGTCGCCTGGCGCGTACTTTCGATACTCCGCAAACTCGACCGAGGCGCCGCGCGTGGCCGAGCGGTGCTGGCCTGTGACGCTGCCGAGCATCGGGTGGCGCACATTGAGCATCAGCCGCGAGAGGCGCGCGATCGCGCCCTGGTCGAGGAAGTCGGTTTGATGCCCGGGACTCGCCATGATCAGCGTTCCATCCGCAACTTCATTCCGCCGTCTCTTTGATCATCCGCTTGATGATCTCGACGCTGTTGATGCCTTCGCTCTCGGCGTGGAAATTCACGAGGATGCGGTGCGCGAGCACCGGCTCGGCGACGGCGAGCACGTCTTCGAGCCGCACGATGTAGCTGCCCTGCAGGACGGCGCGCGCTTTCGCCCCGAGGACGAGATACTGCACCGCGCGCGGGCCGGGGCCCCACATCACCCACTTCTTGATCCACTCCGGCGACTCCTCGCCCGCCGGGCGGCACTTGCGCACGAGCTTCACGATGAAGTCATAGACATGATCCGGCACGGGCACGCGGCGCACCACGTCCTGGAAGCGCAGGATGTCGGGCGCGTGCAGAATCTTGTCGAGCACCGGAAGAGCGCCGCCGGTCGTGGTCTTCGCGATCTGCAGCTCCTCCGCCGCGCTCGGGTAGCCGACATTGATGAGAAACATGAAGCGGTCGAGCTGCGCCTCCGGCAGCGGGTAGGTGCCCTCCTGCTCGATCGGGTTTTGCGTGGCGAGGACGAAGAATGGTTTCTCCAGCGTGAAGCTGTGCTTCCCCGCGTTCACCTTCTGCTCCTGCATCGCCTGGAGCAGCGCGGCCTGGGTCTTCGGCGGCGTGCGGTTGATTTCGTCGGCGAGCACGATGTTGGCAAAGATCGGCCCTTTCACGAACTCGAACGCGCGCCGGCCGGGCTGGTCGGTCTCCTGCAAAATCTCGGTGCCGGTGATGTCGCTGGGCATGAGGTCGGGCGTGAACTGCACGCGGCTGAAATTCAGCGACATCATGTCCGCGAGCGAATGGACGAGCAGGGTTTTCGCCAAGCCCGGCACGCCCATGAGCAGGGCGTGGCCGCGGGCGAAGATGCAGGTCAGGAGCTGCTCGATGACGGCGTGCTGGCCGACGATGACTTTGCCGATCTCAGCCCGGATGCGCCCGTTGAGGTCGCGGAGCTGGTCGATGGCGATGACATCCGCTTCCTGCGCGGCTGGGGTGTTCGGGGTATGCATAAAAGGGAACGCTGGTCCGCGTGCACCCCGCTTTTTTTCAAAAGGCTGCTGGGGGAACCTGCGGACGGGCGCACATGACAGAGGAAGTGCGCGCAATGTTCACGGTAAAAAGATGGGAATTATCAGCGCACTCGGAGATGCCGATGTCTGTGGCGGCTCGGGAAGGGGAGCCACCGCCTATCCCTACTGAAAATTACCTTGCGTGAACGCCGGACAGACTGCGGTGCCGGATCTCAAAACTGGAAGTCCGGCGTGCCGCTTGTGAAAATGATCTTCTTCTCGATCTTGAACTCCCGGAACTGCACATGGCCGTCCTTGTAAAGAATGTTACCACCGGTAGGTAATTTGCCTGCGAGGTCCATATGGTTGCTTCGATTGATCGCGTTGCCCCCCTTGACATTCGAATAAACGCCATTTTCGGAAAGGATGGCGTCGCAGATCAACTCGGTCTGGACAGAGGCGCGGTCGGGGTCTCCATCGGGACCTCCTATGGAGGTCTTATTCAGATGTTTGGCAAGAACACGCGGAGAGTTAGTGATTAGCCATGCGTAACCTGTGACTCGAAAGTTCGTGGTGAAATTCCACGTTTTCTCTGAGTTTTGCTTGGGTTGGGATGGGCAGTAAAAGAGTTCCCGCGTCGCGCCGTAATTCTTAACCAGGCTGTCACACAACGGCCGGCTCACGTCCCACGGCCAGCTTCCCGCACTATTATCCGGGTATTGGTTGTTATTCTCGGCCGCGTAGCCCTGCATCGCTGCGCCGAGCTGGCGGAGATTGCCGAGGCATTTTGTGCGGTAGCCGGCTTCTTTCGCGCTGCCGAGCACAGGCATCAGGATCGCCGCGAGAATCGCGATGATCACGATGACGACTAGCAATTCGACGAGTGTGAAGGCGCGTGGGCGTGGGGAAAGTCTGTTCATGGAATGGGGATGGTTCGGCAATCGTCACAGTCCAGTGTCTTCGCCGCTGCGTCCATGAGTTTGAGCGCAAGAATAAGTAGTTTTTGCGCGTGTGGGCGCCGTCCGTCGAGGAGCGGCACCGGCGGGAGCGCGAAATAATCCGGTTGGCAAGCCGGGTTCGGCTGCTATCGTGCGCGACCCTGAAAATGGTGGCCGTAGCTCAATGGTAGAGTCCCAGATTGTGATTCTGGTTGTTGCGGGTTCGAGTCCCGTCGGTCACCCCATTTTCCGCGCCTCCCCCGGCTAGAGGGCGCTCTGCATCGCTGGGGAAAGCAGGCGTTCGTCGGGGAAAACCACCTTCACCCGCAGCGCCTTGCCGTCGCTGAATTTCTCGGCCAGCCACCGCTCGACAAACTCCGCCAGGCGCTGGCGTCCGATCTCGCGCACGAGCGCGATGTTCCCTGCTGCCCGCTCCTGGAGCGCGGCGCTGAGCGTTTCCTTCAGCCGCTGTCGCACCGCGCCGTCGTTGCGCCAGATGCTCCCCTCGATCGTGTAAAATTGCAGCGCGGAGATGTCCACGGCGGGCGGGTTTGCACTGATCGGCGGGGCGAAAACGGTGAGATGGGAATCCGTGCGCGCGAACTCCCAGTTCCCGGAAAAATCCAGATAGTAGCTGTAATCCACGGGTGCCCGCGCCTCGACGACCACTTTTGGCAGCGGGACCAGCCCCCAGGCCGTGCTCCCGGATTCCGCACGCTGGAAAACCTCGCCCTCCTTCAGGCTCGCGAACTGAAACCGGCTCGTCCCGGTCAGTTCCGAGGAGTAGCTGATGAACTCCGCGCGCACCGTGCTTTCATTGAAGGCGCGCGCCACTTTGGCTGCCTCTCCGCCGAGCGTCTTGATCATCTCCGTCCCGCGATCCAGCGCCGCACCCGGGATATCCCTCATCATCCGCAACCCGAGGAGCGTCCCGCCGGTGAGCAATCCGACCGTAACGATGATCGTCACCGCTCTGGGCCATGCGCTTCTTCCAGGCAGAATCGTCGTTTCAGGCATCTTGCTCATACGACTGCCTGGGCCTCCGGTTCTTAGGCGCGGTCGCCGCGGCGGTCTGCTCCGATCCTGGACCGGAGTTGGCGTTTGCCAGCGGATACGGTGTCTGCACAATAATGACGGTCCGCCCTTCATGAACCCACTGGAACAGCGCCTCAAATACAAATTCCGCAATCCCCTGCTTCTTGCGGAAGCGCTCACCCACCCGAGTCTCGGGCACGAGACGCAGCGCCACCATTTCGACAACCAGCGCCTCGAATTCCTCGGCGACGCGGTCCTGCAGCTTATTTTCACCGAGTACCTCTTCGACCAGTTTCCAAAGCTCAGCGAGGGCTACCTGACCAAGATCCGCGCCCGCATCGTCTCCCGCGACGGCCTTCGCATCCTCGCCGACCGGCTTGATCTCGGCCGCTATCTGATGATGGGCCGCGGCGAAGAATCCAACGGTGGACGGGACCGCTCCAGCACGCTTTCCGACGCCTTTGAGGCACTCATCGGGGCCATGTATCTCGACAGCGATTTCGTCACCGTCCGCCGCGTGGTCCTGACAGAGGCGCGCGAGCTTCTGGAGGATCTCGAAATCGACCCGGCGGACAACAATCCAAAGGGCCGCCTTCAGGAGCTTCTCCAATCAATCTCACCCGTCAGCCCCACCTACCCCATCATCGCCCAGAGCGGACCGGAGCATCAGAAAACATTCGTCGCCACGATCGTCTGGGAGGGACGGGAACTCGGCCAGGGAGGGGGGCGCAGCAAAAAGGAGGCGGAGACTTCAGCGGCACGGGACGCGCTAAAGAGGGAAGCGTGGAAAACACTAAAGCCGGCCACCGGCGTTCCATCCCTCGTGGATAACTCTGCGGATAACTCCCCAAGAACTCCCGACAGCTCCGAATAAACCCGGCCACCGGCAGGTTCTTCTACGTCACCGAGATTCGGCAGGCAGGTTATCCCCACGCATCTTTCCCCGTGGAACTGCTGCCACTGACAGCGAGGAACGCGAGTCCGGATGGTTGTTCACACGCTTAAGAAGAAGAAAGAACGTCGGTTCCAAGTTCATTCAATCATCAGAGGGTGTGAATAATGCCCGCTAGGGCGGGCTGGAGGAGCAAGTGCTGTCCACGTTCACCACTTGGCTCCAAGGGCGCAGCATGGTTGTCAGATGTGGGCGTCGGCGCTCCATTCCAGCGGGAAAGGAGGGAATCTCAGAATTGATGGATCGCATGCCTCGCGACCCAGAGCCCCTACAGCGACGCCGCGCGGGTGATTTCCGCGAGCTTGGCCTCGAGCTTCTGCACATGGTGTTCGGCGCTTTCGCGCGCGCGGCGCTCGTCCATGAGCGCCTCTTCGAGGTCTCGGATGCGCTGCTGCAGATTCACGCGGATGCTCGTGCGCACGGGCTGCATCGCCTCTTCCTCCTCCTGGGAGATTTGCAGCTCGGGGATGTCTTTCACCAGCGCCGTGGAGCCGTCGCGGCAGTTCGTCACAGTCGTTTCGGCGTTGATCTCCCCCATCTGCAAAAACTCCCGGACCGCGCCGATCGTGGTTGGGCCGTAGAACTGGTCGGGTGTGACTTCGACGAGGTAATCCATCTCCAACCCGGCGATCATCGGCGCCTTGCTCCACGATTTCTCGTCCGTGGAAACCTTGTCGAGGGGCGAGACCTGGGCATCCAGAGCCCACTGGCGGAGTTGCTCAAAGCTGATCGGCCCGAATACGGTGCCGTCATCGTTTTTCATCAGGAACCAATTTTGGGAATTTTCCATGTCAGGGCGTTTCCTTTTTTTCTACGGGGGTTTCGGGGGCTTTGGGTGGAGTGGGGACGACGAGAGTCTGGCCAATCTGAAGTTTACGGTCGTTTGTGATCTTGTTCAGCCGCTGCAAATCAGACAGGGGAATGTTGTAGTGCTTTGCGATGGAGGTCAACGTCTCGCCCTTCTCCACCGTGTGTTGCGTCGAAGACGCGACCGGCTCCGCTTTCGGAATCTCTGCCGTCGGCTGCGGCGCGGCGGGTGGCGGAGCCGACGGAGCTGGAGCCGCTTTCGCTATTTCCGGCGCGGGCGCGATTGCCGTCGTCGCGGCGGCCGCCTGTTTTCGCTCCTCCAGCACCTTCGTCAGCCGCGCGACGTGCTCGGTCAGCATCTCGATCTTTTTCGCCTGCATCTGGATGTCCCGGCGCAGCTCATGGACCTCCTGCGTCAAAGGGGAGTCTGCCGCGCGACTGGCAGAGGAAAAGCCGGCGAGCGCGCCCGCGGTGCAGAGCGTGAGAAAGAAGCGACTCATGGAAAAGGTGTTCTCACTTTACTCCGGAACTGGCAAGCGCCGCGCGGGTATCGAAATGGAAAAAGTCCCGCGCGAGCCCGGCCAGCCTTGCCTTTTAGGGCGGCGTCCGTAGCTTCCCGGCATGCCTGACAGGACGCAACGACCAGCCGGTCCCGCTCCGTGGGGACCGCAGCAGGGAGACGGCGGCGGGCCAAAGGCTCCCGACGTGCAGAAGCCCGACACGAAGGATTTGCTCCAGCGCATGCGCCGGGTCGATCCGAACCAATCCAAGCGCTACCGCCAGCGCACCGGCCAGTAATGGACGCCGCCATCCCGCGCGGCATCGCCGAGACGAGGCCCGATTCCGGCGACTTCGCCGCGCTCCTCCGCCAGCGCGGCCTGTATCCCGCCGCGCCCGCCTTTTCCGGGCCATCAACCATCAGCCATCAACCATCAACCATCGTCCCCACCCACGGCACCACCATCCTGGCCTTCAAGTATGCCGACGGCGTCCTCGTGGCCGGCGACCGCCGCGCCACCGCGGGAAACGTGCTCGTCTATGACCGCGCGGACAAAGTGCTGGAGATCGACCAGCACTCGCTCATGGCCATCGCAGGCGTCCCCGCTACCGCGTGGGAAATGGCGCGCGTCCTCGAGCATTCCTTCCAGTTTTACCGCCGCAGCCAGCTCGCCGAGATGAGCCTTGAGGGGAAAGTCCGCGCGCTCTCGAAACTCCTGCGCGACAACCTCGGCGCAGTCCTCCAGGGCATCGGAGTCGTCGTCCCCATCTTCGCCACCTACGACCGCGAGGCCGCCGCCGCCCGCCTCTATTTCTACGACGCCATGGGCGCGCAATTCGAGGCCGCCGACTACGCCGCCACCGGAAGCGGCTCCCCCGCCGTCCGCAGCATCCTGCACTACGAAAACACCTGGGGCAAAAAGCCGCTCGCCAAGCTCCGCGAAGAGGAAGCCGTCCTCCTGGCCCTGCGCGCCCTCGACACCGCCGCCGAAGGCGACACCGCCACCGGCGGCGTGGACCGCCGCGGCCGCATCTGGCCCATCATCAAACTCATCGGCTCCCCCGGCATCACCACCCTGCCGGAAAAGGAACTGGCGAAGAGTTTCAAGAAACATGTCGCATAAAGACATGCTAGGTGCATGGGCACCTCCACACAGCAAAGACGAAACGAACCCACCAAAAACAGAACATATGAAATCCACCGCAAGCGAAATCACGAAAAGCATCCTGAGCAGCGCTACATGCCTGCTTACCTTCACCTGTGCCATCTGGATCGCCGCTTTGCGCGCGCCATCCATCGCTGCCGATGACGCCAAGGATTGCAAACCGATCATGATGCAAGCCTCGGAGATGAAGTGGACCGACACCCCGGCTTTGGCCAAAGGATTGCAGGTATGCATTCTCTATGGCGACATGAAGAAGGCCGAACCTCTCGGCTTCCGTATCAAAATACCCGCCGGGGGGATAATGGCACCACACACGCATCCCGTGATCGAACGGGTGACGGTGATTTCCGGCGCGTTCGCGATGGGCCACGGCGAGAAGTTTGACAAGGCGCTCCTCAAGGATCTTCCGGTCGGCAGCATCTCCATCTTCCCGAAAGGCTGTCCGATGTTCGGCTTCGCAAAGGAAGACACGGTCATCCAAGTGAATGCCGAAGGCCCGTGGGGGATCAACTATATCGACCCCGCCGACGATCCACGGAAAAAGTGAGCGCGAAAAAAGTCGCCTAGGCGCTGCATCCCCTTGGGCCTTCGGCGCAGAGTTAGGCATGGCGCGCGGAGCGACGCCATCCACCGGCGCGCGCACAGTTTTCCCCCCGTTTTTCCTTGTTCCCAAACTCCGTTTGGGAACGCACTTGTCTGCGCAACTCCGTTGCCCCGGTGAACGCGCCGATCCACAATGAGCGTCCCGCCACCTGAGCCCGCCGTGCCGTAGCCATCGCTGAACTTGGGGGCGTTCGCCGTTTTTCCGCACTCAACATGAGAGCCGTTCTCTTGTTTCTTTGACCTTTGATCATCTGCGCCTCTGGCTGGGGCGCGGATGATGAACCCAAGGCCGATCCGCAGCCACTGGGGCTCACCAAGTTCGACCGCAAGATCATCGACGCTCACGAGCAGGGTTTCCCCATGTCGTGCATTCCTAGCTCCGTGGAGATGCTCCTGAAGCTGCTGGGGCGGGTGCCGAACTCGTATCGCGATCTGCAACGGGCGTGGAAGAACAAGTCCGACGGGTGTTGGCGCGACTTTAGAGGCACGACGTTTGAGGGAGTGACCTTCAGTTATCGCGACGACTACTCGATGGATCAATTGTTCGAGGCGATCGACCGCGAACTCCTCGCCGGGCGGTTTGTCGTGGTCGGGCTCCGTAACTCCGGTGGATGGCACAGTTGGGTGATCTACGACAAGGACACCAGCGGAGAATTCCTGGCGGTCTCCAAGGACCGAACCCGAACCATCGAGGAGCGGCACGTCAAGAAGGCCATCATGCGATCGCAAGGGAGCGACCTTGGGACTTACGAATTTCCCACTTCACCCATGCGCCTGCCGAGCACGCCGCCTCGCCGGACAGCGCCTGGTTTTCGTCCGTGAGCGCCCTCACACGATTTCCTCGCCGGCCACTCGTCGTGCCGCCATTTGACAGGGCCGGCGCTTTCCCGGACGCTCCGGCCATGACTTCGCTGACCCAGGCGACAGAAGCAGGACCGACACGGCCATGATCGAAGAACCGTACCGCTGGGTCGAAGCCATCGCGAACCGGCGCGAATACATCGAGCATCAGCTCGCCGGCGGCAGCCCGATCGCCGCGCTCAGCTATCGCGAGGGCATCCTGCTTTTCACCCTCGGGCGCGAGCGGCAGAAGCTGTTTGAAATCTACGACCGCATCGGCCTCGGCGGGATCGGCCACCCCGGCGATATCGAACGTCTGCGCATGGCCGCGATCGAGGTCGCGAGCACCGAAGGTTTCGCCCGCTCCGCGCACGATGTCTCGCTCCGCCGGCTCGCGAACTACTCGCTTTCGCCCGTGCTGAAGGCCGCCTTCGAGCAGGTCTATGGCCCGCCGTACCTCGCGCGCATGCTTTTCGCCGAGCTGGGGCGAAACGGAGCACCGAATCTGTTTCTCCGGCTCGACTACGACGGCTCGATCCACACGAATGGCAGCGCCTTTGGGCGGGCGCATGAGGAATTTGGCGTCATCGCGGGCACCGCGCCCGCCACGGCGCAGATGGAGCGCTTTCTCCGGGAGAAGCATGGCGCGCGCCGCAACCTCGACGACGCGCTCGCGCTGGCCGCCGACGCGTGGGCCATCGGCCACCTCGCGCTCGGCGAGGAGCCGCACGACGGGCTTCCGTCCGCTGAAAAGATCGCCGCGCACCGCGACGAACAGCTCGCCGCCACCTCCATCGAGGCCGCGGTCCTCGAAGCCGCCGGCACGCTCCCCATGACCTGGCGGATGCTCGCAGATGAAAAAATCCGTCCTCTCCTCGGGAAGCGTATGATATAGGGAGACACCGTGGACGATCCGAACCAACTCGATTTTTTCGCCCCCGCGCCGCGCGCCGCCGCGCGTCCGGCGTCGAAGAGCCGCTCCACGGGGAAACTTCGCCGGACTGGCTTTCGCGGCAAAGTGTGCCAGCTTTTCCGCATGAGGAACGCAATGCCATGCGTCGGGCTGGTCGTCCTTGGCGGGTGCCTGACCTTTATCGTCGCACCCGACGAGTCCGCGACTCTCGAAAGCCGGATCGCCTCGATGCTCAGTCCGGGATTCCCGACCGTGGTCATCGACCCCGGTCACGGCGGCAACGACGAGGGGGCGCGCGGGAACGGGATCAAGGAAAAGGATCTCAGCCTCGATGTCGCCTTCCGCGTGGAGAAACTGCTCGGCGCCTACAAATTCCCAACCGTGCTCACGCGGCGCGATGACCGCTACGTCTCACTGTCCGAGCGCGCGGCCACCGCCAACAAGCTCGACAATGCGATCTTCGTCAGCATCCATTTCAACAAGTCCAGCTACGCCGCTGCCACGGGAGTGGAGACATATTTCGCTACGGAGAAGGTGCCGCCGGAGAGTGCCTGGACCTGGGTCGGATTTTTTAACAAGCCGGAGCCCGCTCTCAATGATACCGGCGAAGATCTCGCCGCCTACATCCAGGCATCGCTCGTGACCCGCACGGACGCCGTGAACCGCGGGATCAAGCCGCGCGACCTCTACGTCGTGCGCCACACCCGCTGCCCCGCAGTGCTGGTCGAAGGCGGCTTCCTCAACAACCCGCTCGAAGCCCGGCTCATGGGCAATGTCGAGTACCGTGACCGGCTCGCGAAGGCCATCGCCGAAGGCGTGATGACCTACCAGAAGAACCGCGCGCGCCCCGGCACCCCGCCCACGAAACTCGCCCAGGCGAACCGTTGAATTTGCACGCGGGTTCCCGCGTCAGAGTTCTCCGCGATGAAAAAATCCGTTTCCCTGCTTCTGCTCCCGCTCCTTCTGGCGACTGCCGCTTTCGCCGATGACCAACTCCGCAGCGTCCAGGGCGAGCTGAAAAGCCAGGGCTTCTTCTATGGCGACGTCAATGGGACGGCGTCCCCGGAAACCGTCTCGGCGCTCCGTCGCTACCAGATCCGCAACGGCCTCGAGGTCACCGGCACCGCGAGCAAGGAAACGCTCGCCTCCCTCGGCCTCGGTCCCGGCAAATCCGCTCCGCCACAGGTCGCCCCGCCGCCGGCGCCAAAGGCTGAGCCGCCCGCGCCCGCGAAAAAGCCGCCGGTGAATCTGCGAAAGGACGAGTCCGTGCAGGAGAGCGACCGCGCCTTCCTAGAGCGCGAAGAGGCCCGCCGCCGCGCCTCCGAGCCGCCCGCCCGCTATGCGCCAGTCCCGTACACCCCGCCGGTTCAGCGCGATCCGTCCATCATCTCCCCGCCAGCGCCGCTCGAAGGTTCGGGCGACGATTTTCCCGTCCTCTTCGCCCAGACGCCCTACGCCACCGCCCCGCGTGACGTGCAGCAGCGGACACTCCGGAATGCCCAGGCCATCCTCGCCAGCCGCGGCCTTTACCGCGACATCATCGACGGTCTCCCCGGCCCCGCCACAGAGGAAGCCCTGCTGACCTACCAGCGTTCCGCCCGCATGACTCTCACCGGCCGGCTCGACCTCGAGACCCTCAGCGCGCTCCGCCTGCTCCCCGGTCGCGGCGGCTTCACCCGCAGCGCCGAGCCACCCCCCGCCTCCACCCAGCGGGTGTACCGCGGCATCTGGGTGAATTAAACGCCTCAGCCTTTCCTTACCCGCACCCGCTCCAGCGCCAGCCGCGGAATCCAGCCCCGCCCGGCACCGGGCAGCGCGCAATAGATCCACTCGCCCCGTTCGCTCAGAACCCGCACCCGGCTGCCAGCCGGCAGCGACTCCGCCAGCCCAGCACTGTCGGCAGGAGCAAGCCGCGCCGTGGTTTCCTTCTCCACCACGATCGCCAGCGACCGCTCCTGCCCGCGCCACCAGAGCGCCCCCGCGGCGTAGCCGAAAACGAGCAGACCCGCGACTGTCGCCAGCCACAGGCCCGACTTTTCCTCACGCTTGCTCGTGAGAATCAGCAAGATGCAGAAAACGGCGATCCACCCGGCGGACGACGCCACCGCCGTCCAGACGCCCATCGCCTGCGCCACGAAAACTGCGTCCTCCCACGATGCGGCGGGCTGTTTCGCACGGGTCTGCTTCCGCAGCAGCGCGAGATTTGCCAGCGCCTCCGGATGCGCGGGCTCCAGCGCCAGCGCCCGCTCGTAGTCGAGGATCGCCCGTCCCGGCGCACCCAGGCGGTAGTCGGCATTGCCGAGATTGTAGAAAAGGATCGCGCTCCATTCCCCCGCCTCGACGAGCGTTTCATAGCCGCTCTTTGCCTCGGCGAATTTCCCCTGATCGTAAGCCCTGTTCGCCGCCTCAAATTCGCCGTCGGCAAAGGCCCGCCCCGCGAGGATCACCGCGGCGATGATAACGAACCCCAGAGTCCGAAGCGCGCAGGAGAAGTCAGCCCTTCGCATACGTCCTCCCAAATTTTTCCAGCGACGAAAGCACCCGGTCGCGCACCTCGCCAGTGACCGCTCCCTCTTCGCGCCCTCCACCTGCGAAGAGCAGTTCCGCCCGCGCGTCGAACACCTCTCCGATTATCGCCGCCATCGCCGTGTCCCCGCCCGCGAGCGCCCGCGCCGCCGGGGCGTCCACGCCGCCGGCCTTTACGCCGGTGGCCAGCGCGGTGTCGATCTGCACCACTCGCGCCGCCGCGTCGAAGAACTCCGCGTGCGCCAGCCTGCCGCCCCGAAGCTTCGCCAGCAGCGCCGCCTTTTCCCGCCGCAGCGCCGCGGCCTGCGCCGCCGCCGCATCGGGACCGCGCCGGACCCGGAGCCCGGCCAGCGCGAGCAGAACTGCCAGCATTCCCGCCTGCGCGAGCCAGAATTCCCGCCGCTCGTACAGCGGCTCGAAAGTCCTCCGCACCCCGGCCTCGTAACGCAGCCCGAGGATGTCGTCGGCAGTGGGCGAGCTCGTTGCCGGCGCGGGGTCCGCCGCGTCGCGGGGACGGCTCGCGGCCCCCGGTGCCGTCGCGACCGGCGCGGGCGCGGGCGCTTTCCCGCCCTCCACCTGGAGCGGCGCCGGGTCGCTCAGTTGTGTCACGTATTTCTCCGCCTCGGGATCGAAAAACGAAAAGCTGAAAACCGGCATCTGCGTTTTCCTCTCCTCGGGAATCACCGCCATCTCGAAGGTCTTCGTCCCGCTGATTCCCAGCTCGTCGCCATCTGCTTTCTGGAAAACGCCTGATGGCGGATAGCTCCGCCAGCCGCTGGCGTCGTTCAGCACCGGCGCGTCCATCCGGTCAAAGTTTCCGTGCCCGGTGACTCGCAGTTTCATCGTCACCGGATCGCCCACCTTCACCCGGTTCGGAGTGCCTGCGGCGCTGAACTGGAATTTCCCGACTGCCCCGGAAAAATCACCCGGCCTTCCCGCCGCCGGCAGTGGCTTGACCGTGAGCTCCACCGCCGCCCCTTTCGCCCGGATCTGCTGCGTCTGCGCAAAAAACGGGTCGCCGAAAACGTCGTCGTCGAAAATGTCGAACGGCGAGCGCGGCCCGCTCTTCCGGCCCCGCGGGATCTGCGCGTTATACACCATC
>JANOBH010000103.1:0-4104 GCA_031411535.1 Chthoniobacter sp.
GCTCGACCGCATCCAGTCCGCGCTCGCGCGCGACGGGTACAAATTCTCCACGCTCCTCACGCAAATCGTAAAGAGCGACGCCTTCCGGCTCCGCCGGGGCAAAGATCAGGAGACAGCCAGCACGGAAGCGCCGAAATAGGAGGATTTGGAAAAGAGCGCGGTCTCAACGAGGCAATGAGGATGCAGGCCAACGGCCTGACCCCATGCCAGCCCAGGGCAACGCCCTGGGAACCCCCGCAACAAAGAATCAAGCCCTGAAAGAGCGAACCAACTGGATGTGCGTTTTTCTGGGCTGGCATGGGGTCAGGCCTATGGCCCTGCGCCGCCGAGGGCGCGCCTTTTCTCTATGGCTTCTGGGCGAGCACCCATCGCGCATCACGGCGGCAGCGGGATGCTTTGCGCGATGACCTGCGGGCGCCGGTTGAAAGGCAGCAGCTTTTCAAAAGCCGCATCGCCGGCCCGCAGCACCTTGCCATCGGCGGGCGCGATGACGAGGGCATCGATGGGATCGGCAGCGAGGGCGGCGCGGCGTCGTGTCCGGGCCGGCGCGGCGCTACTAAGACCGGGAAGGATCGGCGCGGTGGGCGGAGCGTCGCGGAGGTAAGCCATGATAGGAAGGCGGGCTGGAAACCACGAGATAGGCGAGCCCTGCGAAAGTGCGACCTTCAGCTTTTCCTCGTGCCCAAGCTCCAGCGTGGGCACGCCCTTGTCCGCGAAGCTCTGCTTCGGAAGCGTGGATTAAACTGCAAGCGCGCCCTCCCGGTGCAGGCCCGAGGAAGCAGAGCGTCCAAGACAAGTGCGTGAGCAAGCTGGAGCTTGGTCACGAGGGAATACCTTGCATTCGACACCGTTGTTCGTGCTTGTTTCCAAAATGCCCCAGTTCACGAAATTGAAGATTGCCTCACTGAAGACACACCCTGCCTACAACGAAGCATGGCTTCAGCAGGTGATTGCCGAAGACCCGACAATTCTTGGGCTTGGACCACTCAGCGTAAAGGACCGCGAGCGCACCCATCGCGGTGCCGGGCGGTTGGATATGTTGCTGCAGGACGAGGATGGAACCGGCCGCTACGAGGTCGAAATTCAACTCGGCGCTTCCGATGAATCACACATCATCAGAACCATCGAATACTGGGATAGAGAGCGCCGCGTTTATCCGCAATATGAGCACACGGCCGTGCTGATCGCAGAAGATATCACTTCACGCTTCCTCAATGTGATTGGTCTATTCAATGGGCACATTCCAATTATGGCTCTGCAGCTAAGTGCGATCGAAACAAATGAAGGAATGGGGCTTGTTTTTACCCGCGTCCTCGACACCGTCCGACTGGGTTTGGTAGATGAAGATGAAGCCGTTTCGGAAACCACCGATCGAAATTATTGGGAGAACACCAAAGCGAGCCCCGGAACGGTACAGGTTGCGGACAAAGTACTCGAACTGTGCCGCGCGTTTGCGCCGTCACTGACGCCCAGTTACAAGAAAAACTACATCGGCTTCCGATTGAACAATCAGGCGTTTAATTTCGCTGTTTGCAAGCCTCGCGTCCACAGCATGTGGCTCGAAATCGCGCTGCCGCAAAGTGAAGAACTCGATGCCGAAATTGAAGCTACGGGATTGGAGCTTCTGACCTACAACCGCCACTTCAGCCTTTATCGCATCAGCTTGAAGATCTCTGACTTTCCAAAACATCAAGCCTATCTCACTTCGTTGCTTAAACGGGCCTTCGACAATCGCTCCTGACAATCATTTGTCGTCGTTCTCCGTCTGCCATCGGCGTCCTGCATCATGCTGGTATGAACGCGCGGATCATCCACCAGCGTTCCATTCCCCTCGTTCCGAAGTTCCACTTCGGAACGCACTGGTCCCCGAAGCTGAGCTTCGTCCGCGCTGTGCGATCCGGCGCGGTGAAGCAAAGCTTCGGAGAGGGGCGTTCCGAAGTGAAACTTCGGAACGAGGGAATCTAAGTCACCTACCGACGGCCAAACCGGTGTTGGGCCAGTTGACAGCGCGCACGCTTTTCCGCACGCTTCGGGCATGACTTCGCTTCCTGTCACCCAGGCCCGTTCCAAACTCTATCAACTCATGGACGAGGCCGCCGAATCCCACGAACCCATCCAGATTACGGGCAAACGTTCCAATGCCGTTCTCGTGTCTGAGGAGGACTGGCGCAGCATCCAGGAGACACTTTACCTCGTCTCGATCCCCGGCATGCGCGACTCCATCCGCAAGGGCATGGCGGAGCCGCTCGGCAAAAGCTCCGCCAAGCCCGGCTGGTGAGCTGGTCAATCGTTTTCACGAAGCAAGCGCAGAAGGACGCGAGGAAACTCGCGTCTTCAAACCTGAAGCCACAGGCGCAACGGCTTCTCGACATCATTGCCAAGAACCCGTTTCAGAATCCTCCGCCCTACGAAAAGCTCGTCGGAGATTTGGCGGGAGCCTATTCCCGCCGCATCAATATCCAGCACCGCCTGGTGTATCAGGTCTATGACGCCGAGCGGACGATCAAGGTCGTGCGGATGTGGACTCACTACGAGTGAGGCGGAAGTGACTGGAAGCGACCGGCTCCCCGCGGCGCTCGCGATTGGCGGGCGCGCGCGAAATGTGCGATGTCACTGGCCATGAAAACGCCGCTCCTTTCCCGCCGCACGCTGCTCCGCGGTATCGGGACTGCCGTGGCGCTGCCGTGGCTGGAGGCGATGGGGCGCATCTCGGCGTGCGCGGCGGATGCACCGGGGCGCAAGGCGCCGAACCGGCTGGCCTTTCTCTACGTGCCGAATGGCAAGGACATGCCGAACTGGACGCCGCGCGCGGAGGGCCGGCTCGGCGAACTGCCGCCGATCCTCCAGGCGCTCGCGCCGGTGAAGGACGATCTGCTCGTGCTCAGCGGGCTCGCAGCGGACAAGGCGCGGCCCTACGGCGACGGCGGCGGGGATCATGCGCGGGCGATGGCGGCCTACCTGACCGGCGTGCATCCACGGAAGACGGACGGGGCGGACATCCGCGCGGGCACGTCGGTGGATCAGATCGCGGCGCAGCGGATCGGCGAGCAGACGCGGCTGCCCTCGATCGAGATCGGCTGCGAGGCGGGGGGCATGGCGGGGAACTGCGACAGCGGCTACTCGTGCGTGTACAGCTCCACGGTTTCGTGGAAAAGCTCCACGCAGCCGCTGCCGAAGGAGGTCAATCCGAAGCTCGTGTTCGCGCGGCTTTTCGGCCAGCCGGGCGGGCCGGAGAAGGCGCGGCGGGATCTCGCGCGGAAAAGCGTGCTCGATTTCATCCGCGACGACTCGCGCTCGCTGGTGGCGAAGATGGGCAGCGGCGACAGGCAGAAGCTCGACGAGTATTTCACCGCGATCCGCGAGATCGAGCTGCGCATGGAGCGCGCGGCGCAGCTCCCGGCATTGAACGCGCCGCCCGGCGTGGCCGCGCCCGCGGGGCTGCCGGACAGCTACGCGGAGCATCTGCGGCTGATGTGCGACATGCTGGTGCTCGCCTTTCAGGCGGACGTGACGCGGGTGGCGACGTTCGTTTTCGCCAATGAAAGCAGCAACAAGAGCTACCCGGACCTCGGCGTGAACGAGGGGCATCACGAGCTTTCGCATCACGGGCGCGACCCGGAGAAGATCCGAAAGGTGCGGCTCATCAATCAATTCCACGTCGCGCAGCTCGCGTATCTGTTGAAGCGGCTCAAAGGCATCCGCGAGGGCGACGGGACGCTGCTCGACCACTGCATGATCGCCTACGGCAGCGGCAACAGCGACGGCGACCGCCACAACCACGACGACCTGCCGATCCTGCTGGCGGGCGGCGGCGGCGGGACCATCGCGACGGGGCGCCACGTCCGCTTCAAGGACGAGACGCCGGTGACAAATCTGTGGACTTCGCTGCTGGAGCGGATGGACGTGCGCGCGCCGCTGGTGGGCGACAGCACGGGCGCGCTGGCGGCGCTGCGGTCAGGGTAGCGGAGCGGGCGCGCTTTTTAAAAAGCGGAACGCCTGTGACAGCGTGTTGAAAACTAGGTGTGCGCTGGTGGATGGCGTCGCTCCGCGCGCCATGCCAAAACACAGCGCGACAGCGCCACTCTCAAAGATGGGCCTTCGGCG
>JANOBH010000104.1:0-6877 GCA_031411535.1 Chthoniobacter sp.
GCCGCGGGGTCAGCCTCCAGCACGGACTGGCGGATGCTCAGTTGCTGTTCACTCGTCAATCGCATGGGGCATAGAGAACCGGAAGACCCAGGCGAGTCAACGCCTGAGCAGATGCAAAGCCGTGCCCCGGCTTCCCCTCCAGATCGGGGGTTTTTGGAAAGGGCACATCCTTCCAGACCAGCCATGCCTTGATTGCCTTTTCCTCGTTTTCCTCGTTCCCAAACTCTGCTTGGAAACGCACGTGTCTGCGCAACTCCGTTGCCCCGTGAGCGCGTCCGCACACGCCCGGCGTCCCTCCACCGAAACAGAGTTTCGCCCGCAATCGCGTTCCCAAACGGAGTTTCGGAACGAGGACGCAAACGCGGACGCAAACGCGCCTCATCACTCGCGCACCTCGCATGAGTTTGGAGAAGCCGATGGCGGCGGGGCTTGCGGATTTTTCCAGAGGGTCAGCCAGGTCTCGCCGTCGCCGGGCGTTTCGGTTGACTGCTGGAAGCCGATGGCCTGAAGGTGCGAGCCGACCTGCTGCCGGACGTGCGCGCCGTGGGTTTCGATGACGAGAAAGCGGATGCGCTGCCGGTCGGCTTCGGTCATCTGCGGCACCACCTTTCGCTCCGCACCTTCGATGTCGATTTTGACGAGATCGACAGGGCCGGCGGCGGCTTTCCCGAACAACTCGCGCCACGTCACGAGCGGCACGGACCAGCCGTCCGCCGCGCCGGCCTCCCCGCATTTCTGGCCGGTGTCGCGCTCCTCGATGCGGACGTGGGTGACACCCTCGGTGTCCCAAGCAGCGGCGTTGATCGCGTGGACTGAGCGGAGGCTGTTGAGTTCGAGGTTGAGCAGGAGGCGGGCATGCGTGGCCGGATTCATCTCCACGGCGACGCCGGCGATGCGCAGGCATTGGCCGCGCAGAAGCTCAAAAATGCGCACGTCAAACGCGCCAATATTTGCGCCGAGATTCAGGTAGGAAAACGCGGAGCAATTCTCCGCTGCCAGACGTATAGCGGAGTCATACATCCCTTCGAGCAGAACCTCCGTGACCGCCTGGGCGTCGGAAGTTTGGGAATCGATCAGCATTTGCAAGCCGCCGTGCTCGATGATGACGGATCGCTTTCGCCGGAAGAAATGCCGGGTCAGGAGGATTTCGCAGGGATTCGCAAAACGAAACGCCCATCGGGCTCCTTCGATGATCTCCCGAAGTCGGGACGTGCTCATGGATGGGACACGTAAGGTAACATTGTCCATGAATTCAACGCCCCGCCACATGCTTCCGAAGCGTGTCGGTAAGCGAATCGACGCCGAAGAGTCTTTCACTCGGAATGCATGTTCGGGTCAGCTTATCGGGCGGCATCTGTTCTGGAGGGCGGAGATCATCGAGACGAATGAGATGCGCCATACCATCTTCCACCAAGTCAAAAAGATGTCGGAACTCGGTTTCAAGCACCCACACAATCTTATTGTGCGGAAGCATCTCGTAAATCAGCGTCGTCATTGTTCCGGCGACGATGTCGATCTCCTGCATTGTTTCGGCATCAAGTTTGGCGGCGATCCTAAGTTGCTGACGGCAGTCGGCTGAAAGGCCGTAGGCATCCAGTTGTTCGGTGGTGTCTTCATCGGGCCGGGGCTTGAAAAGAACGCGGTATCCCAATTCGACAAAACGCTCAATGTAAGTCCCCACTTTGGCCGTGTTGGCGAGGAATTCGTAGGGGACGAGAACCGTTGTAGGTGGCCGCTGGCTTGTATCGCCGACCGACGGAATGCTTGTGAACTTGTTGGAGCCGACGATGAAAAAATCGGGCGGATAGGCCGTCGAGTCGTGGATCATTTTTTCCCGCCAATATTCGCCCCAGACGATGACGTGATCGAACCACACGAAATCCTTCGCTTCAATGCCTTCCATCCGATAAGCGGCATGCCGTTTCACGTAGGCACCATGCTGATGGCCGATCGTGCGCATGCCCCGCTTCCGACAGGCGTAGAGGATGGGGAAGACATACCCGTTCACGTCGTCGAGGCCGTAAAACGTCGAGGCGCTGCACTGGCGCAGGGCGCGCTCATGGTCGCCATATTCGATGATGCAACTGGTGACTGACGTTTCGACCGCCCGGATCGCCGCGGCGAAAAGCTTTCGCCTGAGCGGATCTAGGTGATCCAGCGCGTAGGTGTGCCCGAAGCGATTGCCGCGATTCATCGGCGGCGGCTGCGAAAAATGGTAATCCCGGCCGCCCCGAAGCAGCGATGAAAGCAGTTCGCGAATCGAGGGCACCGGAATCACTTCGAGGTAGCAGACACCGAGCGTGTCGAGAGCCTTGCGGATCTCCGTGGTCCGAAAATCACGTCGTGCGAACCGAAAGAACAGCAGGTCCGCCTTGCAGCGGCGCAGAGCGGCGCGGTTGCTCCACTTCATCAAGAGGTAATGCAGGCGCGTTTTCAGAGAACGCTTTGGCTCCTCGGCGACGAAAATCTCAATCAGCTTCCGAAAGCTGCCGTCCCCTTCCCAAACAAATCGTGCACGCCCGCCAGCCCAATCCCGGACAAGCGGCTCGTACTTCACGAATGGCCAGAAGACATACCAGTAAAGAAACGAAACCATGGTCGGATACCAGTTGAACCCTTCCGCACGGTAGTTGGATTTGAGCGGCACACCGCTGGTATCGCGAAGCTCCTGAAACTCCAGCAACAGGGCGCGGGCGGAGTCCTCGTCACAGTTCGGGATGAATCGCCGGCTTTCGGATTCCTCGCTCAGTTCCAGGATGCCCGTGTTGCCTTCACGCACTCGAATGAGAACCGCGGGAGGTGCCATTTCCGCTTACGCCTATGATGCGATGACCTGCATATGCGAACTCCAGCCGTGTTTCTGGAGCCATCCCTGCAGATCCGCCTTGGCGGACTCGTCGCCGTTTCGCGCGAATGTGCGCCAGAAACGGCCGGGATCGCGACCTTCCGCCATCGAGTTCTCGACGATATTCCAGTCCAGCCGTCCCGGCGTGGTCACTTCCACGCGCGAGAAGCCGCACCGTTCGAGCAAAAGCGCCACGGATTTCGGATTGAAGAAATTCAAGTGATGGGGCGGGGACACGCTTTTGGATCCTTCCCAGAGCGTCTGAATGTCAAAGCCGAAGCCGCTCAATGTCGTAAAAAACAGCGAGCCGCCAGGCCGCAGGCAGCGCCGCGCTTTGGAAAAGAACGCGAAGGGATTTTGCAAATGCTCGACGAGTTCGAAAGTGACGAGCAGGTCGAAGCCGCTCTCGAGTTCGCTGACGTCTTCAAACATTTTCTCGAGAACATGCAGGCCCTTTCCCGAACATATCCCCGCCATTTCACTCGACGGCTCGATCGCGATCGCATTCGACTCCGGCCAGAGTTTCCGAAGTTCCTCCAGGAAGATTCCGAATCCGGCTCCGATCTCCGCGATGCGGCCGCGTGAGGATTCGGCGAAGCGGCCTGCGATCAGTTCGGCCCTGGGGCGGAACATCAACTGGCGCCGGTTCTCGGCCTTGGGTTTGAAGAATTCATTGACCCAGTAGGTTGTCGATTCCGAGTCGCCGTAAAAGCGCTGCAAGTCCGCGATTCCCGGACGGGGATTGACGAAAAGCGTCTCGCACCCGGCGCATCGGACGTAGGTGAAGCCGTGCTTTTGAATCTCGACCTCGTGGTCCGCGGAGCCGCAGGCCGGGCAGCCAACCGTTTTGAAGGTCGATTTGTCGGAGAATATCCGGTCGGCGTCCTGCCGCGATAACTCGAGATACCTGCGAAAAACGTCGGGGTCGCGAATGTCTTGTTCTTTCATGGGGAATGATTTTCGGAATGGGTCCGGTTTTGTTCGATCTTTGTCGGGCGTTCAACTCGGCGGACGCTCACGCAGCAGCGAAGCGACGGCAGCCCTCCAAGGCATCGGATACGCCATTTGCGAAGCGGAGATGCAGCCGAGGGCGGAGGCCGCGGCCGCCAGGAATGCGGCCTGGGCGGCACCGATCGGGCCGTTCAGCCGGATCAGGAGTGGGCAGGCGATGAGCATGACAAGGCCGCCGAGGAAATCAGCGCGCCACGTCATAAGGGAGGTCTTTTTTGAATACACGACGAAGTTTCCGAAAATGAAGTAGATGCCCTGGATTGCATACGTCAACGCCATCCACGCGACATAGTCCGATGCTCCGTAAAAGCGCTCGCCCACGATCCACGGAAGCACCCAGCGGACACCGGCGGCGCAAAGGATCGCGAGGAAAGGAAGGGCAAAACACACTAGCAGCAGGATGCGGCAGAGGCGCACCTTGTCGCCGCTGTCCTTGCGGCTCAGGTGCTGATACAGGGCCGGGACGTAGGCGTTATTCGCGGAACCAATGAGGAGCGCGAGGGGCGAGGTGAGATTGAAGGCCACGCTGTAGAGGCCGGTGTCGCCGACGGTCGCCATGTTGTTCAGGTAAAGGCGGGCCGCCATCGTCATCACCCAGCCTCCGATGAAGTGCGGAATCAGCGGGAGGCCAAACGCCATGAGTTGCCGGTAGGAGGAGCGGAGAAAGCGGGGACGCAGCAGCCCGAGGCGGAAGATCAGGCCGCGCAGGCAGAGCACGGCGATGACGCCCTGCGCCGCGATGAGCGCCCACATCCGGCCCTGCCAGTCCATGCGGAACTGCACGACGAACCAGACGGCCAGCCCGAGATTGAGCAGCCCGCCGATGGTCTGGAGGAGGATGTAACGCACCGGCTCGCTCCTCGCCTGGACCAGGGAGAGGTAGTTCGTCTGCACCACCGTGGCGAAGCCGAGGAAAACGACCGCCGGCAGCCAGGCCGCGGGAAACTCGGTGAGGCGCGCAATTGGCTGCCCAAAAAGAAGGACAACGAGGAGAAAGAACGCGCCCGCCGCGGCGCTGATTCCCATGCCGGTGCTGAGCAGGTTCCGGAGGTTCTGCGGGTCGTCGTCGAAGTGGCTCCGTGCGACCAGGCCGTAGGCATTCAGCCCGATGAAGACGGACAGGATCTGGGTCAGGACCGTGGCGGTGGCCACCAGTCCGAAATCCGTCGGCGTCAGATACCGGGTGAGCACCGGCATGATGAGCAGCGGCATCGCCGCATTCAGGACGCTGCCGCTCAGGTAGATGAAGGACCCCTTGAAAAACGAGGACTCCAGAAAGGCGGCGAGCGGTGCGCGGAACGACTTCACGGGAGGATGAAGTGACGCGCCTCAGAGCGCGGGGCAACGGCGCCCCCTAAGCTGGGACGGAGCGGAGCCTTCAACCGGAGTCACGGACGCGCGCCTCAAAGCGGCGAGCGGCGTTGCGCGCCCGCCGGCAAGCGGGCAGGCCGGCTGTCAAACGCGGGCTGGAGGAGCGCGCGCCCGTCGCCCACATCCTTTGCGAGCGGCTCAGCGGCCAGCCGCTCCCGGTTTGTGAGCCACAGGGACACCAGCGCGCCGTACATCCACCACCGGGAATACGCATCCAGCGCGGAATGTCCCGAAGTGTGGGCCAGGGAGACGTCACGGAGCGTGAAGAAAAGGATGTAAAGCGCCAGCGTCCGCGTGAGCGATCTCGGCGGCGCATCCCGGTAGGTTTTCCACGCAATCGTCAGCACCGTGAGATAGATGATCGCCAAAAGGACCGACGCCGGTATGCCGAAATCCGCGGCGTATCCAAGCCATGCATTGTGCCATGCCGAACCGAGTGCGTACGGCAGCACCTGGCCCTCCAGACCTCCGCCACCCCTCCCCATCATTTGCATGACCATCTGCTTATCGATCCCGTATCCCGTGCCCACCCACGGGTTGCGCTCGATTTTCTCCCGCGCCAGCAGCCGCAGCATGCCCCGGAAGTCGTCCTGTCCGCCCTCCATCGCCCGGATTTCCGAATCCCACGCCGCGGGGAGGTAGGAAAGCGCCCGCTGGGCGGTCAGCGGCAGGCGAAAGAGCGTGCCGTGACCCGCGATGACGATCGCGCCCGCGACGACAGCCCCCGCGAGCCACAGGAAGACGAAGCCAAACTCCTTCCGCACGAATGCGGCCGTCACCGCGATCAATGGGATCGTCGCCACCGCCGCCCGCTTGCCGCTGACGGCGATCAGGGCCACGCAGGCCAGGAACAAGCCGAGGAGCCAGACATGCTGGAAGCTGAAAATCTGGCGGGAGCGGTAGCGGCTGAACATGAGCAGAATCACCACACCCGGAACCCCCGCGAGCGCCTGCTGCCATGTGTAGAACGCCTCCGAATCCATCACCATGACCGGATCGCTTCCGAGGAACGGGAAGAACCAGAAGAAGATTTCCTGACCGGCGGACAGAAATGATCCCGCCAGAATCAGGAGCAGGATCCATCCGCACTCACGGTCGCCGATCCGCTGATTCGCCATGATCATGAAGGCGATGAATCCCAGACCGATCTGGCCATACTGGCGCAGACCCCCGAGCGCGGAACCCAGTTCGCTCAGACCGACCGGGTTGTTCAGATAGATGATCAGCGCCCACGCCGTGTAGAGTTGGACCGGGACGTGCGCCATCCGGAAGAACGTCAGCTTTTGCGCCCGGAGAGCGTACTGGATGATAAAGTAACCCATGCACACCGGCGTGACGATCTCCTGGAGTTCCAGCAGTTTCCCCCCGACCGGGATGGCCGAAAGGCCCGACGCAAACACGAACGGCAGCACCATCCAGTAGCTCGACCCCATCTGGCTCATGAGCGCCATCATGATGATCAGGAACAGGCCCACGCCGACGATCTTGAAATCTCCCTCCCCCGCGGACAGGCCGAATACCGCCGCCGCCACCAGCGAGACGAAGATCGCGACGATGATGTGGAGCCGCGCGGTGATGCGCGCCCAGATGGGGTGTTCTTGGAGCATGAGGGGGCGGGAGGCGGGGAATCTAGAGGGTGTTCTTAAAATA
>JANOBH010000105.1:0-1570 GCA_031411535.1 Chthoniobacter sp.
CTTTCCGCCGGAAGCGATGAGCGAGCACTGGAACTGGGGCGACATCGGCAATGCCTACGGCGCGGGCGCCTTTGGGCTGAACCTCGATCACAACCGTCTCGAAATCCGATTCGAGCCAGGCGCGCAAGCCGGCGCGCCCGCGCGATTTCTCGGCGGCGGGCCCGCGCCGCGCGACATCCGCTGGGAGAATCATGTGCGCACCGGACCTGCCGGCAGCGGCGATGAAGTCGTCGTCTTTTCCGAACCGTACGGCCGCACGATCACGCTGCGCGGCACCGTGCCAGCGGGCAAAGGCACCTTCACGGTCTCGGGCGCAAATCCCGATCCGCTTGCCCTCGCCGCGGAACTTCTGCGCGCGCGCCTCGAAGCCGCCGGCGTGAAATTCGGCGACGGCCCCGGCCCTTTCGCGATCTCCGCGAAAACCCCTCTCGCCAGCCACCGGTCGGCGCCGCTCCCCGAGATCATCGACCACCTCCACCGCGTCAGCGACAACCTCGAGGCGCAGTGCCTTTTCCTCACCATCGGCCTGCGGCAGAACACCGCTCCGGCCGACGCCGTGCGCGCGTACTGGGAAAAGGCCGGCGTGACCTTTGCCGGACTGCGCCTGCTCGATGGCAACGGGCTCGCCCGCGCGAACATGATCCGCCCGCTCGACCTCGCGCGTGTCAGCCTCGCCGCCCGCCGCGGGCCGCACGGACAGCGTTTCTACGAAAGCCTCAGCGCCTATGCCGATGGCACCGTGCGCGGGAAAATCGGCGGCATGTCGGGCGTGAAAACGCAGGTCGGCTTCATCCGCACGGCGCAGGGCCGGGAGCTGACCTTCGCGCTCATGGGCAATGGTCTTCCGACGGGCCGGGAATTCTGGACGCGGCTGGCGGAACTGCTCCAGAGCGTCCGTGCCGTCGAGCTTTGAGCGGGGCTGGAGCGGACTGCATCGCGCGACGCCGCACTTGCCGGGGAGGCCCGCCCGCCGTTGGATGGCGGCATGTTTCCCTACATCGCGCTGGCCGCAGACAAGCCGTGGCAACCGGGGCCTTATGAGGGCGTGGAGCTGAAGATCCTGCACAAGGACGAAACCACGGGCGGCGTGGTCGTCCTGCGGAAATTCCATGCGGGCGTCACGGTCCCCGCGCACACCCATCCGGCCGCCAATGAATGGGCGTGGGTTCTTTCGGGCGAGTGGGAGGAAAGCGAGGTCAGCTACGCGCAGGGCACGCTGTTCTTTGCGCCAAAGGGGACGCGGCACGGGCCGCATGTGGCGAGGACCGAGGTCGTCAGTCTCACGATGTTCGACGGACCGCTCACGGTGGCCTGAGGGTCTTTGCCGCTCGCGATGCGCGGCATGTGCGGTCCGAAAGCGTTGCCGGCCGAGGGAGCGGGGATTATGAGAGGGGCGTGGTGACGTTCCAAGACATCGAAGCGGCACGCGACCGCATCACGGGCGCGGTGAGTTACTCCCCGTGCCCCCGGTCCATCCCGTTGAGCGAGATCACGGGCATGGAGATCTTCTGCAAGCTGGACAACCTGCAGCGGACCGGGAGCTTCAAGGAGCGGGGCGCGCGCAATGCCC
>JANOBH010000106.1:0-9050 GCA_031411535.1 Chthoniobacter sp.
CGCGAAAACCTCGTCCCGATGCTCGAGGACGCGGGCGTCGATCTGGTAGTCAGCGGCCACAGCCACTGCTACGAGCGCTCGTGGTTCCTCGACGGCTTTTACGCCACACCCACCCTCATCACCAGCGGCACGGTCATCGACGGCGGCGACGGCCGCACCGGCGGAGGCGGAGCGTATGGCAAGGACTACGGCGGGCGTCGGGGAACGGTCTATGTCGTCGCGGGCAGCTCCGGGAAGGCCACCGGCGGCCCCCTGGATCATCCGGTGATGTACTCGTCGCTGAACAAGCTCGGCTCGCTGATCCTCGACATCGACGGCAACCGCCTCGACGCGAGATTCATCAACAGCAGCGGCGTCATTGACGACTGGTTCACCATCGAGAAAGGCCCCGTCGTCAGCGTGACCACGCCCGCGCCCCAGGCCGCGGAATACGGGCCTGTCGCCGGACAGTTCACCGTCGCGCGCAGCGGCTCGACCGCCAATCCTCTCAGCGTGCAGGCGACCCTCGGCGGCACCGCGCCCGGCACGCGCTACGCGCCGATCACTGTCCCGGTCACGATCCCCATCGGCGCGGCCTCGCAGACGGTAAACGTCACGCCGCAGCCCGACTCCGTCGCCCAGGGCGCGCAGACCGTCACGCTAGCGAGCAGTGCGAATGTCGAATACCGCCTCGGCCTCGTCACCAGCGGCGTCGTCACCATCACCGACACGCCCGCCGGCGCACCGCCCATCGCCACATGGCGGCTCGCAAAGTTTGGCAGCGACGCGAACAACGAATCCATCCGCGGCGACACCGCCGATCCGGACTTCGACGGCATCTTCAATCTCCTCGAATACGCCCTCGGCCTCGAACCGCTCACCCCCTCGCCCGCCGGCCTGCCCGTCGCCGACGCCTCCGGCACCTACCTCACCCTCAGCACCCCGAGAAATCCCGACGCCACCGACGTGACCCTCACCGTGCAGGTGAATGGCGACCTCACCGACGCACCCGGCTGGACCGCCACCGGCACCACCATCCTCCAGGACACGCCCACCCTGCTGGAAGTCCGCGACAACACCCCCATCACCGGCACCCCCCAGCGCTACATCCGCCTGCAGGTCACCCGCCCCTGAGCACCGCCGCTCCCCCGCGAATGGGCCTTAGAGACTCGTTCCGCGACTCCATCGCGGAACGCCCTTGTCCCCGCGATTCCATCGCCCCGGCCCGACCGGCCACCCGCCGGCAATTGAATTGCCCAGACACATACGTGCCGAAATGGAGTTTCGGCACGAGGGGTCCGGAAAACTTTTTGCATCCCACGCGGGTCGGGCACACACTTCACCTGCTTCCTGATCTCCCCCCGAAATTATGAGCAACTCCCGCTTGCCAGTCACAGCGATGCTGGCTGCTGCCATCGCCGCCGGTTCTCTCATTGCAGTTCCATCGCACGCCGATGTCATCCCCACAGGCCTCATCGGCCACTGGGCCGGCGACGGAAATGCAAACGACTCCTCCCCCACGGCAAACCACGGCACCTTCTCCGGCGCGTACACCTCCGGTGTATTCGGGAACGCGTTCGATCTCTCCGGGCCGGACGTTTTCATCCCGGACGCCGCCGCCTACTCCTTCGGCCCGGATTTTTCACTCTCACTGTGGTTCAACTCCAATGGCACCGGAGGCGGCACTTTCATCGCGCAGGACACCGGCGGCGGTTCTCTGCCAAAATGGTTTCTCAACCACGGCTACAACAATCCCAACCGCTTCCTTTTTCATATCAACGGCGCAGCCTCCGCAACCTTGCTGAGCAACGAGACCGTGCTTCCTGCCGGCTGGAATCACCTCGCGATGGTCAAAGACAACGACAGCTACAGCTTTTACCTCAACGGCAGCGGCATCGGCTCCCAAACTTCAGCGGCTGCTTTTCCCAATCCCTCCGTGCCGATCGCGTTCGGATTCGCGGAGCCGCTCGTCCCGAGTTTCAACGGATTCATTGACGAAGTGGCCATCTACAACCGCGCCCTGAGCGGCGGAGAGGTCGCCACCCTGGCCACACCCGAGCCCGGGAGCGCAGCGCTGCTCCTCCTCGGGGCGGGCGCGTTCGCCGCTAGAAGGCGGCGCTGACACCGCTCTACTCCTCCTCTTTCCCGAGATACGCGGCGATGACCTTCGGATTCGCGCGGATTTCGGCGGGCGTGCCCTCGGCGATCTTGCGGCCGTAGTCGAGGACCGCGATCCGCTGGCAGATACCCATGACCACCTTCATGTCGTGCTCCACGAGCAGCACCGCGCAGCCGAATTTCTCCTGGGTGAAACGGATGAGCTTCATCAGCTCGGCCTTTTCCGTGGGGTTCATGCCGGCGGCGGGCTCGTCGAGGAGCAGCAGCTTCGGGCGCGTGGCGAGTGCGCGGACGATTTCCAGCCGCCGCTGGTCGCCGTAGGGCAGGCTCTTGCAGTCTGCGTCGCGCTCGCCGGCAAGGCCGAAGATTTCGAGAAGCTCCATGGCGTGCTCCTCGATCTCGCGCTCCTCGCGGGTGAATTTCGGCCCGCGCACCAGCGTCTCGACGACGCCCTGCCGCAGCGAGAGATTGAAGGCGCAGCGGACGTTGTCGAAGACGCTGAGCGAGGAGAAGAGGCGGATGTTTTGAAACGTCCGCGCGATGCCGTGCGAGGTGATCTTGTAGGGCCGCTGGCCGTGCACGGAGCGGCCCGCGAAGTCGATGCGGCCCGCCGTCGGCGCATAGACGCCGGTGATCATGTTGAAGACGGTCGTCTTGCCCGCGCCGTTCGGGCCGATGAGGCCCACCAACTCACCGCTGTCGATGTGGAAGGAGAAATCGCCGACGGCTTTGAGGCCGCCGAATTCGATCGAGACGTTGTCGAGCGTCAGCAGCCGGCTCATGCCTTCGCCTTTCCTCCGAGTTTTCCCTTGAAGGGCCAGCGCAGTCCGCCGAGCAGACCCTGCGGGCGGAGGATCATCATGAGGATCAGCAGCAGCGCGAAGACGATCATGCGGTACTGCTCAAAGGAGCGCAGGAATTCATTGAGCACGGTGAGCAGCGCCGCCGCGAGCACCACTCCGAAGATATTGCCCATGCCTCCGAGGATCACCATGACCACGACATCGACGGACTTCATGAAGTTGAAACCCTCCGGCGAGATGAAGGTGATGTAGTGGGCGTAAAGCGCACCCGCGATTCCGGCAAAGAACGCGCCGAGGACAAACGCGAGCACCTTGTACTTCGTCGTGTTGATGCCCATCGCCTCGGCCGCGATCTCGTCGTCGCGCACGGCGAGAAAGCCGCGGCCATAGGTCGAGTCGACGAGGTTTGCGACGACATAGACCGTCACGGACGCGACGGCGAAGGTCCAAAACAGATTGGTGAAACCGGGGATCATGTTCAGCCCGCGCGGGCCGCCGATGGCGTCGGTGTTTTGCACGATGACGCGGATGATTTCGCCAAAGCCAAGGGTGACGATGGCGAGGTAATCCCCGCGCAGCCGCAGCGACGGCACGCCGACGATCAGACCCGCGAGAGCCGCCGCGAGACCGGCGACGAGCAGCGCGATGAAAAAGACCGCGTGGTTCGCAAACACGCCGCCGCCGAATGCGCGGAGCAGCGGAGCGCCCTGGTAGATCGTCAGCGCGCTCGACGCGTAGGCACCGATGCACATGAACCCGGCGTGCCCGAGCGAGAACTGGCCGGTGTGCCCGTTCACGAGGTTGAGGCTGGTGGCGAGGATGATGTTGATGCCGATGAGGACGATCACATTCACCGCGTAGTCGTCAATCTGCGGCGCGCATACCGAGAGGACGGCGGCGCCGAGGATCCCGGCGGTGAGGAGCAGATGGGACCAGCGCATACGTCAGACCTTCTCGCGCTCCGTCCGGCCGAGCAGTCCGGACGGCTTGAAGAGCAGGATGAGGATGACGAACGCCACCGCGTCGCGATAGCCGGAGGAGATTCCCACTTTCTCGCTGTAGGCCACGACCATCGTCTCGACGACGCCGATGATGAGCCCGCCGAGTGCCGCGCCGGGGATATTGCCGATGCCGCCGAGCACGGCGGCCACAAAGGCTTTCAGGCCGACCGTCACGCCCATGAACGGCTGCACCTGCGGATAGAGCATGCACGAAAAAACCCCGCCGGCCGCGGCGAGAGCCGAGCCGAGGCCGAAGGTGAACGAGATGACGACGTTCGTATTCACGCCCATGAGCGCCGCCGCCGTCGGGTTGAAGGAAAGCGCGCGCATGGCCATGCCCATCTTCGTCTTCATCACGATGAAACGCAGCGCAATGAGCAGCGCGACCGTGACCGCGAGCACGATGATCTGGGTGTTTTTCACGACGATGCCACCGAGTCCGCCCACCATCTTCGTCTCGATCAAATCGGGAAACGGCTGCCTGTTCGGCCCGAAGATGAGCTGCGCCGCGTACTCCAAGAGAAGCGAAACGCCGATGGCCGTGATGAGCACGATGAGCCGCGGCCGGCTGCGCAGCGGACGGTAGGCGAGCCACTCGATGAGAATGCCAAGCGCGGCGCACGCAGCCATGGCACCGACCAGAATCAGCAGCGCGCCACCATAACCGGGGACGACGCCGAGCAGCGGGATGAACCAGCGGTGCAGGTAAAGCCCCGCGAACGCGCCGACCATGAACACATCCCCGTGCGCGAAATTGATGAAACGCAGCACGCCATAAACCATCGTGTAACCCAGCGCGATGAGCGCGTAGATCGACCCCTGCGAGAGGCCGTTGACAAGCTGCTGGAGGAATCCGCTCAACCGGGTTGATGGTTGAGGGTTGATCGTTGATCGACGGACGCGGGAAGCCCTCGCATATTATTTCGAGAGGAGTGAATTGCGCAGGCCGCTCAGCATCCGGCCCTGCCGTTCGGCGGCCGCGTAGAGAGCGGTAAAATTCTCTTCGCTGATGAATCCACGACGCCGGGAGATGAAGGACTGGGACACGACCTCAAACACCGATCCTGTCGCGATTTCCACAAACCGGGCAAAGTCGGTTTTTGACGACCGCGAACTGCCCTCGGCGATGTTCGATGAGGCGGAAACCGCAGCGCGACGCATCTGATTCGTCAGGCCGAAGCGTTCGTCCCGAGGAAATGAACTTGTCAGCGTGTAAACTAGGTCGGCGAAATCGATCGCGTGCTGCCAGCAGTCGAGCTTTTCAAAATTGAACATGGCGCGCGCTTCCTTCGATCAACCATCAACTCTCAACCATCAACCCACTCACGGAGCGACTGTCTCGACGTATTTGAACTGCCCGTCCTTGATCGTCAGCATGACCGCCGGCTTGTTGGCGTTCCGCTTCTCGTCGAGCGTGATCTTGCCGGTGATGCCGGGGTAGTCCTTCGTCGTCGCGATGGCCTCGCGCAGCTTTGCCGAGTCGGTGGTGCCTGCGCGCTTGATGGCGTCGGCGAGGATCATCGCCGAGTCGTAGCCGAGCGCGACCATCGCATCCGGCTCCTCGCCGTGCTTCGCCTTGCATCGCTTGATGAAATCCTGGATCAGCGGCGACTGGTCCTCGCCGGAGTAGTGGTTCGAGAAAAAGTTCCCCTCCATCGCCGCGCCTCCCACTTTCACGAGCGAAGGCGAGTCCCAGCCGTCCCCGCCCAGCAGCGGTGCCTCGATGCCGAGCTGCCGCGCCTGCTTCGCGATGAGACCCGCCTCGGTGTAGTAGCCGCTCGCGAGGATCACGTCGGGGTTCTGCGCCTTGATGGTGGTGAGCTGCGCGTTGAAGTCGGAGTCGTCGGTCGAGTAGTTCTGCTCCAGCACGATCGTGCCGCCGTTCTTCGCGAAGTATTCCTTGAAGAACTGCGTGAGGCCCACGCTGTAGTCCTGCTTCACGTCGGTCAGGATCGCGGCTTTCTTCCATCCCTTCGAGAGCGCGAACTTCGCGACCACCGTGCCTTGAAACGGGTCGATAAAGCAGATGCGGAAGACGTAGTCGCCGACCTCCGTGACCTTCGGATTCGTGGAGGCCGGGGAGATCATCGGGATCTTGCTCTGCTGGCAGATCGGCGCGGCCTCCAGCGAGCGGGAGGACGCGACCTCGCCGAGGACGGCGATGACTTTGTCGCGCGAGATCAGCTTGCGCACCACGGTCGCCGCCTCGCCCGCCTTGGACTGGTCGTCCTCCGTGACGAGCTTCAACTTTTTCCCGAGGATCCCGCCCGTCGCATTGATCTCGTCGATCGCCATCTGGGTGCCCTTGTGGGAGGACTGGCCGAAGCTCGCGGTCGCGCCCGTCAGCGACGCGAATTCGCCGATCACGATCTCATCGGCCTCCGCGCCGGAGCCGGCCTTTTTGCAGCCGGTGAAAGCGGCGGCTGCGATCGCGAGGGAGGTGGCGAGGAGGGCGAAAGTTCTCTTCATGGGGCGCGGATGCTATGGAGCGCGCGGGGGCTTTTCAACAGCCATTCCACACAAATTCGGAACGCTGAAAGCGGCTTGCCGCCCGGCGTGATTCCCGGCACGTTTCGCCCCATGAAATCCCTCCGCCTCCTGCTCACCGCCGCCTTTTTTTCCCTCGGCCTCACGGGCTGTCTGCAGATCGAGAAGATCGTGAAACTCAAGGCCGACGGCAGCGGGACGGTCGAGGAGACGATGGTGATGGGCAAGGAGGTGGTGGCGCAGATGCAGCAGATGGCGGCGGGCTTTGGCGACTTCGGCGGCAAGAAGGATGAGAAGCCGGCGGGCAAGGGCTTCGAGCTGATGGACGAGAAGAAGCTAAAGGACGCCGCGGCGAAGATGGGTGAAGGCGTGACGTTTGTCTCGGCGAAGAAGATCGAGAACGACAAGGGCAGCGGGTTCGTCGCGACTTACGCCTTCACGGACATCAACACGCTCAAGCTGGACCAGAATCCGAGCGACTCGATGCCTTCGGCGGGCGGCATGAAGGCCGGCCCAGGGCCGGGCGGGAACAAGAAGGAGCCGGTGACATTCAAGTTTGCCAAGGGATCGCCGGCCGAGCTGGTGGTGAAGATGCCGCAGCCCGAGATGAAGGCGCCCGCAAAGCCGGAGCAGCAGGCGGGGATGGAGGACATGGCGACGCAGATGATGAAGCAGATGTTCAAGGACATGAAGATCACGATCGCGGTGGAGGTCGCCGGCGCGATCAAGGAGACAAACGCGGAGTACAAGGACGGCTCGCGCGTGACGCTGATGGAGATGGACTTCAACAAGCTGCTCGCCGACCCGGAGAAATTTAAGAAGATGGCGAAGGAAAACCCAAAGACGCTCCAGGAGGCCAAGGCGCTGATGAAAGGGATCGACGGGGTGAAGGTGGAGACCGCGCCCGAGGTGAAGATCAAGTTTCAGTAACCGGGCTCCGCCCGACGTAAATCAGGCGTGTCATCCTGAGCGGAGTTCCGTTTGGCTTTGCAAACAGGAACGCAGTCGAAGGACCCCGCGCATTCCCGGGCTGTGTCGCACGGAATCGCCGGGGTCCTTCGACTACGCTACGCCCGCCTTTCCGCCTCCGCTCCGCTCAGGATGACGCCGTGTTTGGACTTCCAAGACCGCGTCTCTGCTCTCGCAGAAACAGCTACCGCCGGGAGCTGAGGTGCGGGGCGTCGAACCGGCGAAGGGCTTCCTGAATTTCCTGATCCTGCGGCACGAGGCGCGCGGCTTCACGGAGATGGAGGCGCGCGTCATCCGTGCGGCCTTTCGACTGGAGCGAGAGCGCGAGATGATAGTGTGCGCGGGCGAAGTCCGGCATCGCACGGAGGAGCTGCTCGAAATGCGCGATGGCCTCGTCGGTCTCGCCGGTTTTCTTCAGGCCGGTGGCGAGGTTGTAGCGGGCGGTCGTGTCGGCGGCGTCGAGGTGGAGGACTTGGCGGAAGCATCCGTTCGCTTCGGCCTGTTTGCCGAGGCGGTTGAGCGCCGCGCCGAACTGGTTCCACACCGCCGCCTGGTCGGGCGAGATGCGGAGCGACGCCTGATAGTGCGGAATCGCCGCCACGTAGTCGCCGAGTTGCGCGCGGGCGAGTCCGGCGTTCGTGAGGGCGCAGGCGTTGTCGCGCGTCACTGCGACGGTGCGCTCGAAAAGCGTGACGGTATCCATCCACCAGCCGACCTGGCGCGCGGTGAGGAGCGTGCAAACGGCGAGCACACAGACTGCGACGCCGGCGAGCGCGCGGCGCTGCGCGACGGGCCACAGGTCCTTCACGAGCCATGTGATCGCGCAGAAGATGCCGAGTTGCGGGAGGTAGATGAAACGGTCCGCGCGAGCCTGCGAGCCGATCTGCACGAGACCGAGCACGGGCACCAGCACGCCGAGAAACCAGCACCAGCCGGTGAACAGGTAGGGGCGCTTTTTCCACCACACCACGGCAAGCGCGGAGATGCCGAGGAGCAGCACGGCGGCGGCTCCGGCGAGCAGGGGCTGTGCGTCCACCGGATGCGGGTAGAAGACGCCGAGACCGCTTGGCCAGAACATCGAGCCGAGATATGCGGCGTACGAGACGAGCGCATTGCTCACGCGTGCGGCGAGCGGGAGCGTCTCCGCGCTGACGAGTGCGGCGCGCTCGTGCGGCGCGTGAATGGCCGCCCAGCACACTCCGGCGGAGAGAATGGCGAAGGGGATTTTCTCCACGAGCAGCCGACGCCACGGCACGCGGCCCCAGCGCGCGAGCGGCCAGTGGTCGAGGAGCAGCAGCGCGAATGGCAGCGTGACCGCCATCGGCTTCGCGAGGAGCGAAAGCGCAGCGCCAGCCCAAGCGGCGAGATAGAAAGCGGCGCGCGGCTTTTCCGCGTAGCGGACGTACGCGTGCAGCGCGAGGAAGCAGAAGAGCGCGGAGATTACGTTCTTGCGCTCGGCGATCCATGCGACGGATTCGACATTGACCGGGTGGAGGCCGAAGAGCGCGGCGACAAAAGCGCTGGCCCACAGGCTGCCGGTCGCGCGGCGCAGGAGGAAAAAGAGCGCGACCGTGGCGGCGGCGTGCAGCGCGAGGTTCACGCCGTGCATCGCGCCGGGATTCATGCCGAAGAGCGACACGTCCAGCATGAAGGAAATCCACGTCAGCGGAATCCACAGGCTCGCCTGGCTGTG
>JANOBH010000107.1:0-11936 GCA_031411535.1 Chthoniobacter sp.
CGCGGCCTGCACCGGCACGAGCGGATCGCCGTCGCGCTTCCGGCCCACCATCGCCGCCGCCAGGTTCTCCGCGGCCGCGGCGTCGCCGCCGGACTGCTCGCTGACGAACTGCCAGAACTTCCGCACATCCTGATCGAGCTGACGCATCACCAGATACGTCCCGTTCCGGGCGAGATCCTTCTTCCCCGGCGCGTCCGCCGCAGGCAGCAGCTCCGCGCTCGCGGCGTCGGGATCGAGCAGCGGCCGGTCGGTGATTTTCCCGTACTCATTCGGATACCCGAGCAGAAATTCACCGAGCGCCACGACGTTCGTGTAGTCGAACTCCGCATGCGTCGTCTCGCGCCGCTGCTCCCAGTCGATCTGCGGCTGGCTGACGCCGTCGGCGAAACCGAACGGCTCGATCCCGTCCATGTCCGCCGTTTCGAGCATGCGCACCACCTCGAAAGCCGCCGTCCATCCGGCTCCGGTCGCGCCTTTCACAAACTCCGCGAAACAGCCCGGCTCGCCGAAGAACATGACGACAAGATGCGGTTCGCCCGTGGGGCCGCCCCAGTCCCACCACTGCGGCGCGTCGGCCTCCACGTCGCCGAGCTGCCGCGCGCGGCTTTCCTGCGCCATGCCGCCGCGAAACTCGTGCGAGAATTGCCCGACCACCGCCTCCGCCACACCGAACGCGCGGAGCCCCTGCGCGGTGAACGCGACATGCAGCGCGTTCTTCGGCGGCGGGTCCATCGCCACCGCGCTCGTGACCGGAGCGGCGCGCAGCCACGCGCGCGCAGCCGCCGCGTCCCTCACGCGGAGCAGCGCGTAGCTGGCCCTCGTCATGCGCTTGTAGCCAAAGCGCACGATGCCCTGCACGTCCGCGTAATCCACCTCGCTCATAGCAGCGCCACCCATTCGCGGGCCTCCTGATCACCGAGATACGTCTGCTCCAGTCCGCGCCGGATGCGCGTGTTCCTTTCCAAATCAATCGCCGTGAGTCCCGGATACGCCTTGTACCAGACCTGCGTCGGGACCGTGTGGCGGCGGAGGAATTCCTTGTACTTCCGCTCATCCGCGCACCCATCGAGCACCAGCCAGTTCGTGCGCGGATAGCCGACGCCGTTGCTGAACGAGGCGTTAAGTCCGAAGCCCGTCTTGTTGATGAAATCGTCCATATAGCTTTCGACGCTGCCGTCGTAGTTGCTGAAAAAAACCATCCGCTTTCTGCCGTCGAGAAACACCCAGCGCGCGAAATGAATCGTGCGGATGCGACCCAGCCGGCCGGGCCGCACGATATGCCGCGCGCCGTAGTCCACGGTGAGGAGAACGCCCATGGTCGTGAGCAGCCGCACGAGCCCCGGCTTGAGGCTGCCCATCGCGCTGAACTGGTTCGAGACATCGTGATCCTCCGTGAGCGCCAGCGCATCGGAGTGGCTCTGATCCACGGTGGGGCAGACTTCGGGATCGCGCCGCTCGCGCCGGCGCAGCGCAAAAAGATAGAACGGCGCGAGCACGAGAAGCAGCGGTGACGCGAGCAGGAGCAGCAGCGGAAGGCCGGTGAGGTGCAGGAAATTGGCGAGCTGCCACGCGAGCGGTGTCGGGCTTTCGGGAGAAAGCGTGAGCCGCGCCGCGGACTTCTCGCCGCGGACGTATTCCCGCAGCGTCGCATGCACCTCACGCGGCGGCATTTTTTGAAAGGCCGCCTCATCCGTGGCGATGTGGTTTTCCAGCGACGCACGCAGCGCCACCTCCTCGCGGACCTGGCGCACGGTCCGTCCGCGGCAGTTCACGTAGGCCGCGATCGGCGGCGTGCTGTGCGCCTGCATCCATGCGGCGAGATCGGTGTCGCCGCCGAAGCCCTCGCAGCACGAAAAGATGGCGCGCATGCCTTTCCCTGCGCGCTCGATCAGCTTACCGAGAAAGGCGTTCGCGTCGCCGTCGATGTCGCCGAGGAAAGCGAGGTGGCGCGGGTAGGTCTGCACCGGCAGCCCGTGAAAGCGCACGTCCCCGGCGGTCAGGTCGTCGAGGATCAGCAGCCGCGCGACGTGCAGCGTGTCGAACTCGGCGAACGGGATCAGCGCATTGTCCGCATTCACGCGGCCCGGCGCGTGGTTCATGGAGTCCAGCAGCCGCCGCAGCTCCGCCTCACGCGCAGGAACGACCGGCGCGAGGACCATGAAATTCGACTGCGGAGTCATGGCGCCTCACTCGAAAATCTCGTCGCCGGTCGGTTCGAAATGCGGCACGTCGTTCATAGTGTGCCGCAGCTTGGACAGCTCGTAATACATCCGCTTCCGCGCGCGGCTCTGGTTCCCGAGCGGACGATGTTCGGCGATCGTGTGCCACGGATTGTAGGAGAGCTTTTTCGCGAAATTCAGCTGCGCGACGGAGTCAAACTTCTGCTTCGGCAGCCGCAGCGTCGCCACGGATACGCGCGGCGAAAGCTCCTCGGGCCACAGCACCGCGTTGTTCTCGATCGGCATCAGGTGCGGATCGGTCTGGAGCTGGAGGCGGAAGTCCAGTTCGACATCGCCCTCCGCCAGCGACGCCACCATCGCGTCGCGCAGGTAGTCGTCGGGCGGACGAAAAGGCAGCCGCGGGATCGGCGTGCGCCTTTTCGTCTTGGGCCAAACGGAATACTGCATCGCCTGACCTTCCCCGAGTAAGTAGGGCACGCAGCTAAAGTAAGGCGCTTCAAACGGGCTGCTCTGCGCTTTGATGAAGAGCGACTGCATGATGAGGTCGAGAACGTGCGAGCGGCCGAGGTTCAGGAAGTAACACATCTGCGCGTTCTTCAGGCTCTCCGCCTGCAACTGCGCGTTCGCCTTGACGTCCGGCGTCACAAAGGTCGGCGTGGAGACACCGAACATATCGAGCGTGTGCTTTTCCTCCTCCATCAGCTTCGGCCCCGACACGCCCATGAGCTTGATGCTGATGCTCATGAAGCCCACGTCATCGATGTCCGGCGTGATGTACGGGCCGGGGCCGGAGAAGCGCACCCATGCGGGAAAAGTCTGCGGCCTCGCGTAGATGCCGTGGCGGAACTGCGGCGGGAGATTGTCATGCACCGTGAACTCCCCGCGCACGATGCCGTGGGTCTTCGTGTTTCCCCCGCGCTCCACGCCGCCGGGCTTCCACAGCTTGCGCATCTGTTTTCCAAAGGTCTCGATGATCGAGTTGAGAAACTCCTCCTCGTCCGGCAGCGGTTTTTCCTCGGCGATTTTCAGGCCCTCGTTCGGACGCTGCGCATTGATGAGTGAGGTGGTCAGCTTCGCGAGCGGATCGCGCAGCACGGCGTCGAAAGCCGGGCGAAACCACGGGTCGATCCGCCTCTCCATCCGCAGCAGGAAGCTGAAGGTCTCGCTGATCGTATCGAGGAGCACCGATCCTGTGTCGGCTCTCGGCTGCGGGCGACTGGCGTTTGAATTCAAGTCAGGCATGGTCCCAATGCTGTTGCGCTTCCGCCGGTCCAATTCAGTGCCGGAAACACCCCGCACCGACAAGCGCAAACTCCCCTGCCCCGTGACCGCCGAAGGCTCTGGGACTGCGGTGATCCTTCACCGCTCTGCGGAAGGTGCGGGCTTCCAAATCAGCGCGCCGGATTCCAAAAAATGCATGTCATCCTGAGCGGAGCGCCGCCTTGGGCGCGGAGTCGAAGGACCCCGGCGATTCCGTGCGGCACGGCTCGTGAATGCCGGGGTCCTTCGACTGCGTTCCGTTCGCAAAGCCAAACGGAACTCCGCTCAGGATGACACCGCGTTTTGGAATCACCGCAGTCCCCAGCCTTCCGCCTTCACTCAAGCCGACAGACGGTTTAAGGATGCGCTGCATCATCCGCATACCGATCGCACGGACCCATGAAGACACACCCAGTTTAGGATCGAGCAAACCGTCCATGAAAAAGTCCGTCACCCTCGTTCTCGGAATCCTGCTCGCCGCCACCGCCTGGTATTACCTCCGGCAGCGGAAGGAAGCCGCGCCGCAGTATCAGACCGCCGCCGTCGTCCGCGGCGACCTCACCCAGGCCGTGACCGCCACCGGGACGCTCAACCCCGTCGTCAACGTGCAGGTCGGCAGCCAGATTTCCGGCAACATCCAGAAGCTCTTCGCCGACTTCAATTCGCCCGTGAAGGAAGGCCAGGTCATCGCGCAGCTCGACGCGGCGATCTACCGCGCAATCGTGAACCAAGCGGAGGGCGATCTCGCCAACGCGCGCGCCGGGCTGGAACTCGCGCAACTCAACGCCCGCCGTCAGCAGGAGCTCACCGAGCGCAAGATCAGCCCGCAATCGGAACTCGACGCCGCGCTCGCAGCGCTGCACCAGGCCGAGTCCGGAATCAAAATCAAAAGCGCCCAGCTCGAGCGCGCCAAGGTGGACCTCGACCGCTGCACGATCTACGCGCCGATCGACGGCGTGGTCATCTCGCGCAATGTGGATGTCGGCCAGACGGTCGCGGCGAGCCTCCAGGCGCCGATCCTTTTCACCATCGCGAACGACCTCCGCAAGATGCAGATCAACGCCAATGTCGCCGAGGCGGACGTGGGAAATATCGAGGTCGGGCAGGCGGTCGAGTTCAGCGTCGATGCCTACCCTTACCGCACGTTTCACGGCGAGGTCGCGCAGGTCCGCAATGCGCCGATCACCGTGCAGAACGTGGTCACCTACGACACCGTCATCGCCGTCACCAATGACGACCTGAAGCTCAAACCCGGCATGACGGCGAACGTCTCGGTCGTCATCGCGAAGCGTCAGGACGTGGTGAAGCTCCCGAACGCCGCGCTGCGCTTTCGCCCGCCCGAGGCGGTGAAACCGGCCGCGACGGCTGCCACCACGCCGGGTTCCGGCGAAAAGCGCGCCCGCGGCGGCGGCGGACGCGCAAAGGAGCGCGGGGCGCCAACGGAACTCAAAGTGCATGTCCTCGGCAAGGACGGCCCCGTGCCGCTCCAGGCGAAGCTCGGAATCACCGACGGCATTCACACCGAGGTCATCGAGGGTCTCGGCGAGGGCGACATCGTCGTCACCGGCGTGATCACGCCGCAGGCGGCGCAGCCGTCGGGCAGCAGCCCGTTCGGCGGTGGCTCGCGGAGATTCTAACGCGCGCATGAAGCCCGTCATCCAGCTCGACGCGATCGAGAAGACGTATCAAAGCGGCGACGTGGAGGTGCGCGCGGTGCGCGGCGTTTCGCTCACCGTGGAGGCGGGCGAGTTCGTCGCGATCATGGGTTCCAGCGGCTCGGGGAAATCCACGATGATGAACATCCTCGGCTGCCTCGACCGCCCGACCGCCGGCCGCTACCTGCTCGACGGCACCGATGTCTCGCAGCTCACGCGCGACCGCCTCGCGGACATTCGCAACACGAAAATCGGCTTCGTCTTTCAAGGCTTCAATCTCCTCTCGCGCACCTCGGCGCTGGAGAATGTGGAGCTGCCGATGCTCTACGGGCACGCGGAGCTTTCGTCCGGCGAGATCGACCGCCGCGCGCTCGCCGCGCTGGAGACCGTGGGCCTCGCGAACCGCGCCGGCCATTTTCCAAACCAGCTCTCCGGCGGCCAGCAGCAGCGCGTCGCCATCGCCCGCGCGCTGTGCAACGAGCCCGCACTCATCCTCGCCGACGAGCCGACCGGCAATCTCGATACGCGCACGAGCATCGAGATCATGGGTGTGTTTCAAAAGCTCAACGAGCGCGGCATCACCATCATCATGGTCACGCACGAACTCGACATCGCCAGCTACGCCAAGCGCAACGTCGTCATGCGCGACGGCGTGATCCTCAGCGACCAGCCCGTCGCGCGCCGCCTCTCCGCCGGGGAGGAGCTGCGCCAGCTCACCGACGCGCAGCAGGCAGTGCAGCTTGCGCCATGAAAACGGGAGCCACCGTCCGCATCGCACTCCGCGCCCTGCGGCGAAACAAACTCCGCACCGGGCTCACGATGCTCGGCATCATCATCGGCGTCGGCGCAGTTGTCGCCATGGTCGGCATCGGCGCGGGCGCAAAGGCGCAGGTCGAGGCGCAGATCGCGAGCCTGGGTGAAAACGTGATCCTCATCTTTTCGGGAAGCACCACGGCGAGCGGCATCCGCACAGGCTGGGGCAGCGCCGGGACGCTGAAAATCGAGGACGCCGATAGCATTCAGCGCGAAGTGCCGGGCATCATCGGCGTGAGCCCCGAGATCCGCTCGGCCATGCAGGTCGCCTCCGGCAACCAGAACTGGATGACGCAGATCCTCGGCGAGTCGCCCGACTATTTCACCATCCGCCAGTGGCCGCTCAAAGCGGGCGCGATTTTCACCGAGCAGGATGTGCGCGGTGCAAACAAGGTGTGCGTCATCGGCCACACCACCGCCCGCCAGCTTTTCGGCGACGCCGATCCGCTCGGGCAGATCATCCGCATAAAGCAGGTGCCTTTCATCATCACCGGCGTGCTCGCGCCGAAGGGTCTCTCGATGATGGGCTCGGACCAGGACGACGTGGTCATCATGCCCTACACCAGCGCGATGAAGCGCGTGATGGGGCAGACGATGCTCCGCGGAATCAATGTGCAGGCCGAGAGCGAGGCCGCGCTCAAGCCCGCGCAGCAGCAGATCATTTCGCTCCTGCGCCAGCGCCACCGCATCACGCCGGGAAAGGACGACGACTTCACGGTGCGCAGCCAGGAGGAGATCGCCGAGGCCGCGACCGCCACCTCGCGCGTGCTCGCCATTCTGCTCGGCGCGATCGCCAGCGTCTCGCTGCTCGTCGGCGGCATCGGCATCATGAACATCATGCTCGTGAGCGTGACCGAGCGCACCCGCGAGATCGGCATCCGCATGGCCGTCGGCGCGCACGGGCGCGACATCCTTCTCCAGTTCCTCATCGAGTCGATCACGCTCAGCTCGCTCGGCGGGGTCATTGGCATCGTGCTCGGCATCGTCGCATCGCAGCTCCTCTCCACGCTCGCGCAGTGGCCGACGATGATCTCGGCCACGTCGGTCATCGTCGCGTTCCTTTTCAGCGCCGCCGTCGGCATTTTCTTCGGCTACTATCCCGCCCGCAAAGCTGCCGCCCTCGATCCCATCGACGCGCTGCGGTACGAGTAGGGAGCGAGGACGTCACTTCGGCCGCCAGCGGTAGAGCAGGACCTTCGCCTTGTAGTCGTCTTCGAGGAAGATGAGGTATTCGCCGTTCGCGCGGCGGTGCGCGGTGAGCGTCTCGCGGATGTCCTGGAGGCCGATCTCGCCGATGTCCGCGGACGGCTCCATGTGCCCGGCGGGCGTGCCGTCGGCGGCTTTGAAGACCTCGACGTGCCCCGTGGAGAAGCCGGTCTCCTTTGACGCGCCGGTGTACGGCACGAAGACGAAATCGCCCGCGACATCGAAGCCCATCGGCTCGCACGACTCGTGTCCTTTCGAGCCGCGCGCGTAGGGCGCGACGATCTTCCAGCGCAGCTTCGGCTCGCCGCGCAGCCATCCGTCGTAGCGCGCGATCACCGGACCCATCGGCTTCCAGTGCTGGTTTTTGTCCTCCGCGGTGGTGCCGCCGAGATACATCACGTCGCTCCCGGAGTCGTAGCGCAGGCGCTTGATCTCGCGGAATTCCGCGGGCGCGGGATAGCGGCGCGGCGCGGTGAAGTCCCACGCCGGGACGCCGCGCGCATCGAGCCCGCGCTGGGCGAAGTGGCGCAGCCCGTCGCGCTCAGTCGCGAGCCACACGCCGCCCGCCGCATCCACCCACCAGCCTTGCGCCGCGGGCATGTCCGCGCCGTCGCCGCTGAATTCGCCCGCGTCGAACTGGCCGTCGCCGTCCGCATCGCGCCAGAGCCACGCGCCTTTCTCCGGCTGATGCCGCGGCCAGCCAGGGCTTTTCTTTTCGGCGATGCGGCGCTTCGCAAAAAGCCCGCACGGCACCGCCGTCTCCGTGTTCGCCTCGAAGCGATAGACCTGCAGCTTCTCGCCGTTCATGTCGTTTACGAAAAGCATGCGCTGTCCGCCGATGCGCCGAACCCACACGCCCGCCGACCAGATGTGCAGCCGAGGATCATCGGGGAAGCGGTAGCGGTCGATGGTGTAGGCGGCGTAGCTCCACTCGCGCCCGCGCGGCTGCGCGTAGTCGAGGCGGAATCGCTCCTCCTTTGTGAAGACATCCGTGTCCGCGCCGGGATCGGCGTCCGCCATGTCCACGAAGGTCAGTCCGAAGATCCGCCAGCGCAGCTTCTCGTCGGGCGTGTAGCTCTCCAGCACCGTGCTGCCGCCGCCGCTGCTCGCGTGGTGCGCCACATAAAGATTGCCCGCCGCGTCGCAGCCGATCGCGCTCAGGCGGTTGAATTTCAGCTCGCCGAAAGCGCCCGGCACGCGTCCACGGATGCCGCCCTCCAGGCCTATGCTGCGCGTCACGCGCGGCTGCCCGGTCAGCGGCGCGTAGGCGTCGATCTTCTCGTCCTCGGCGACGAGCAATTCGCCGCGCGGCGTGATGGCGAGCGCGACCGGCAACTGGCCCTTCACGGTGAACGGAATCGTCCCCGGCAGCGGTTTTCCGTCCGCGCTGAAGTGCAGCACGCTCCGCGAGTCGGTCGGGCCGCCGATTTGCAGGATCCAAAACGTCCCCGCCGCGTCGCGGACGATCGTTCCAGGCCGCTCGACGGGCCACTGCGCCACGCGCTCCATCGTCTCGGCGTCAAAGACCTCCACGCGGTTTTCGTTCGGATTCGAGACGAAAAGCCGCGCGTCATCCGCCCACATGCCGGAGAGGTGCGCGCCCGTTTTCTCCGGCACCTCCGCCACTGGCAGGAAGCACTCCTTGAGCGTGTCGCCCTTGCCGCCTTTGCCTCCGGCGAAAGGTGCCCCCTTCGCGAAATCCGAGCGCAACCGCCGCGAAACGCCGAACCACCGCGAGCCTTTCTCCGGCCAGGTCGCCGGGTCGCGCAAACCGCCGCCTTCATTGCCCATCTCCATCCCGATGAAGACATACTTCGCATTCACCGCGATCGCCTCGCCGCCGTTCGCACCCCAGCCGTGCGTATGCCGCGCGAAACCGAGCAGGTCGCCGTCCTTGTATGCGCCCGCGTTTCCGCCGCCCTCGTCCCACGGCACATTCGTGAAAACCGTGCCGTCCGCCGTCACGCACATCGCTGCGATGTCCTGCTGCACCCACTTTTGCGCACCGGGAAAGGAATTGCCGACCCACGAGACCGTGCAGTCGAGCCGCGGCGAAGCGCCCACCGCAGCGGAGGGCAGGACGGCGGAGAGCAGGGCGAGGGGGAAAAGCGCGCGCGATTTCATCCGCCAAACGCTAATCGCCGCGGTGCATTTCGGAACGCCCCTTTTCGCAAGGCGTGAAGGAGCGATCGCGTCCGCCGAAACTCAAAAGGCAATGTCATCCTGAGCGAAGCGCCGCTTTGGGCGCGCAGTCGAAGGACCCCGTCGCTTCCGTGCGACGCCGTCCGTGAATGCCGGGGTCCTTCGACTCCGTTCCATTTGCAGAGCCAAACGGAACTCCGCTCAGGATGACACGCCGTTTTGCGCTTCAGGAAGGAACACGGCGCGCACATCAGCGTTCACACTCACAGCCCCGGCGGAATGCCCGCGCGCACTTCGGCCAGCCGCTCCAGCGTGCCGTGTCGCGCGCACCACGTCTCGATATGCGCGTGGTCGATCGCGCCGCCCTGCACGGCGAGGATGTTTTGCGCATCGTCGAGATCCTTCCGCCGCGCCCAGCGGAGCTTTTGGATCACGAGATCTTCGGCGCTGGGAATCCAGACGGTTTGACCGAGCGCCGGCAATGGCATCGCGATGCGTCGGCGAAAAAGTTCCTGGTGATGCGGGTCGGAGGAGAGGTGGAATATTTCGACGCGAAAGATCGATCCATCGACTTCGACGATCCACCGGTACGTGCCGGTGAGCAGTTCCATCTGCGGTTGCGGGTCGAGATGAAACTCCGCGGGAAAATACGGCGCTATTGCCTTGATCGAGCCGAGCGGCGCGGCCACGACGAAATCCACGTCGAGTGTCGTGCGCGGAAACGTGTGGGCGATGACGGCCAGCCCTCCCACCATCACGTAGTCGATGCCCGCGGCCACGATCGCGCCCAAGGCGATGCGCGAAATCTCGTCGTCCGTCATCACGGCGCCTCAGCCGGGCGGTAGATTTTCCACTCGCGCATCCGCCGCACTTTCGCGATCCGCTCCCGCCCGAGTCGCAGCACCTCCGCATCGTCCGCGCCGGGGTGCTGGCTGCGTATCCCGGCCTCCATCATCGCGCGCGCGAACGGCGCGATTTCAAATGCTCCCGCGACCCGCTCCTGCGGCGTCTGCTTCCGTGCGCGCTCGATCTCTTCCCGATAGAGTTGATCAATGAGCGGTTGGTGCGGGTTCACGGTGCGGGGAAGTTAGACGTTTGATCCGCGGACTCAAGGCTGCGGCTGTGCGCGGGTGATCCTGACGATGCGGGACTGTCGAAAAAATCTTGAAACGCCCCCGCTTTCCGGGGCACTTCGTCGGTCACACGACCGACCGTTTTCCTCCCGCGAATCGAATCCACGGACACCGACATGAACCCGCCAACCGAGCCGAGGAGCGCGAACTCGTCCTCACCCGCATCGTTGGCGGCGGGACGGAACGCGGTCGAAGGCTCCCGGCGAACACGTGCGGCGCGGCACTTGAGTCGGCGGGGTCCTTCGACTGCGCTCCGCAAAGCCTCCGCTCCGCTCAGGATGACAGGCCTTTTTTAAACCTCACCAAAACCACCAAACCCAAAGCAAGATAGGAGACACCCATGAGCCAGATCCGAGTCCTCGTCGGCACCAAGAAAGGCGCGTTCATTCTCACATCGGATGGAAAGCGCGAGAAATGGGATGTGAGCGGCCCGCACTTCGCGGGCTGGGAGATGTATCACCTGAAAGGTTCGCCCTTGAACCCGGACCGCATCTACGCCTCGCAGACGAGCGGGTGGTTCGGGCAGGTCATCCAGCGGTCGGATGACGGCGGAAAGACGTGGGCGCCGCCCGATGGCGTGCCTGCGCCCGGACCGGAGACGCCGCCCGGCGGCCGCAGCAATCACTTCCTCTACAAAGGCGAAGTCGGCACGCACAAGTTCTACGACGGCACGCAGCACCCTTGGGAGTTCAAACGCATCTGGCACATGGAGCCGTCGCTCACCGAGCCGGACACGGTCTATGCGGGCGCGGAGGACGCCGCGCTTTTCAAGTCCACGGACGCCGGCGCGACGTGGCAGGAGCTGCCCGGGCTGCGCGCGGCGAAAGGCGCGCTCTGGCAGCCAGGCGCGGGCGGCATGTGCCTGCACACGATCCTTCTCGATCCGAAAAACGCGGACCGCATCTACGTCGCCATCTCGGCGGCCGGCGCCTTCCGCACGGACGACGGCGGCGCGACGTGGCGGCCGATCAACCGCGGCCTGAAGTCGCCCTACGAGCTGCCCGATCCCGACGCGGAAGTCGGCCACTGCGTCCACCGGATCGCCATGCACCAGTCGCGCCCGGACGTGCTTTTCATGCAAAAGCACTGGGACGTGCTGCGCAGCGACGACGCGGGCGAGCTGTGGACCGAGGTCAGCGGCAATCTGCCGAGCGACTTCGGCTTTCCGATCGACGTGCATGCGCACGAGCCGGAGACGATCTACGTCGTGCCGATCAAGAGCGACTCCGAGCACTACCCGCCGGAGGGAAAGCTGCGCGTGTACCGCAGCCGCACCGGCGGCAACGAATGGGAGCCGCTGACAAAAGGCCTGCCGCAGCAGGACTGCTACGTGAACGTGCTGCGCGACGCGATGGCCGTGGATTCCCTCGATCCGTGCGGCGTCTATTTCGGCACGACCGGCGGGCAGGTCTATTGCTCGGCGGACAGCGGCGACACCTGGTCGCCGATCGTGCGCGATCTGCCGGGAGTCCTTTCCGTCTAAGTCAAGACGCTGCCGTGATCCGTGTGGTCCTGCCCTTTCACCTGCGAAATCTCGCGCGGGTGAG
>JANOBH010000108.1:0-12289 GCA_031411535.1 Chthoniobacter sp.
CGCGGCATCCCATTCCGCCAGGCGCACGAAGTCATCGGCAAAGCCGTGGCGCTCTGCGGGCAAAAGCAGTGCGAACTCCCGCAACTCACGCTCGCCGACTACCAGGCGCTTTCGCCGGCATTCTCCGCCGACGTTTTTGAAATGCTCACGGTCGGGAAATCCATGGCCGCCCGCCAGGCCATCGGCGCTCCCAGCCCGCAAAACGTCGCCGCTCAACTGGCGCGCTGGGACGCGAAGCTCGCCGGCGAATAATTCCGGGCATGACTTTTCATCACTTCATCACCGACTCCGAGGGCTGGCGCACGGTCGCGGACGACACAGTTTTTGCGAATCCCTACATCGAGGTGCATCGCCCGACGGTGACGACTCCGACGCGGTCCGAGCCGTTTCAGTGGACGGTCGCGCATCGCAAAGGCGCGGTCGTCGTCGCGCCGATGACCGCGGACGGAAAGCTCGTGATGGTGAGGCAGGAGCGCGTGCCGATCCGGGCGACGATCTGGGAATTCCCGGCCGGGCAGATCGACGACAACGAGGAGCCCGACACGATCCGCGCCACGGGGCTGCGCGAACTGCGCGAGGAGAGCGGCTACGAGCTGGCGGCGGACGGCGAACTGATCGCGCTCGGCCACTTTTTCCCGAGCGCCGGCTTCACCGACGAGCACAGCCACCTCCTGCTCGCGCGCGGCGTGGCGCCCAGCCCTCGCGGCTCCGCGCACGACGAGGCGGAGGCGATCACGGACTGCCGCGCATTCACGCGCGAGGAGTTTCGCGCGATGGTCGCCAGCGGCGAAATCCGCGACGCGAACACGCTCGCGGCTTTCGCGCGGCTGGTGGCGATGGGGCTTTGGTAGCGCTGCCTTTTCTCTCGAAACAGCCCCCGCTGCCGCTAGCCTGCGGCACATGTCCCTGCGCCGCGCTTTTTTCCTGAAATCCATCCTGCTCCTCGCCGCCGTCATGCTCGCGGCGGGCGCCCGCACTTTCGCGGACGACACAAATTCGCTGACCGCTACGGAGCAGGAGGCGGGTTGGAAACTGCTCTTCGACGGCAAGACGGCGGCGGGGTTTCGCGGGGTGAAGAATCCAGACTTCCTGAAGGCTGGATGGAAGATCGTGGACGGCGAGCTGACCTGCCCGAAGGAGGTGAAGCAGATGGGGAAAGTCACGGGCGGCGACCTCGTGACTGCGGAGACGTTCACGGATTTCGAGTTCAGCTTCGAGTGGCGCGCAGGGGTCGCGGGAAACTCCGGGGTGCTGTATTTCGCGCGGGCCGGCTTCGGACAGAAATCCTCGGGACACGAGTACCAGCTCATCGACGACACGCATCATCCAGACGGACTGAAGGGTGGCCCGATCAAGCGCACGGGCGCGCTCTACGGCATCCTGCCGCCGGCCGAGGACAAGAAATACAACATGCCGCCGCTATGGAATGAGAGCCGCATCGTGGTGCAGGGAAATCATGTTGAGCACTGGCTGAACGGCGCAAAGGTGGTGGAATACACGCTTGGCACGCCGGAGTTTCAGCGGGCCGTGATGGCGGGCAAGATGCGGGTCGCGCCAGGTTTTGGGACGAAGATGAAGGCGCCGCTGGTGCTCCTCGATGAGGGCGATGAGATCGCATTTCGGAATCTGAAAGTGCGACCGATCGCGCCGCCGGCCGTGCCGGCAGCGGTGAGGTAGGCGCGGGATTTGGCTGGCAGCGGCGCGGCGTTTCCCGACAATCCGCGCACCCACTATGCGCCACCTCATCCTCCCGCTTGTCACCGCCCTCTCGCTGCTCGCGACCACCGCTTTCGCCGGCGAAACAAACACGCTCTCCGAGGCCGAGAAGGCCGCCGGATGGAAGCTGCTCTTTGACGGCAAGACGCTCGACGGCTGGCAGCACATCGGCAAGGCGGGCGCTCCGATCAAGGGATGGGTCGTGCAGGACGGCGTGATCTTTCATGGCAAAGGCGCGGGCGGCGGCGACATCGTGACCGCGGAGAAGTTCGGCGACTTCGAGCTGACGTGGGAGTGGAAGATCGCCACGGGCGGAAACAGCGGCCTGAAGTACAATCTGCCGGACGCGACGAAAGGCGTGGGCTTTGAGTACCAGATGCTCGACGACGAGAATCACCCGGACGGCAAACGCGGCGGCAAGCTGCACCAGACCGCCGGGCTTTACGATCTCATCGAGCCCTCCGATGAGCGGAAGGTGAAGCCTGTGGGCGAGTGGAACGAGAGCCGCATCGTGGTGAAAGGCGATCACGTCGAGCAATGGATCAACGGCGCGAAAGTCGTCGAGTTTGACTTTGGCAGCGACGACCTGAAGGCGCGCATCGCGAAGAGCAAATACAAGGACATCGCGAATTTCGGCGTGAAGACCGCGTCGCCGATCCTGCTGCAGGATCACGGGGATGAGGTTTCCGTGCGGAGCGTGAAGCTCCGCGTGCTTCCGGCGAAATAGCACGCGATGGACGAGGAGCGGCTGCGCGATTTCATGGCCGCGGATCTCGCGGACATCGCGACGACGCGGATGCCGTTTGGCAAATTCGGCCCGGCGCACTTTCCGCCGCGCGGGGTGCCGCTCTACGACCTGCCGGTGGAGTATCTCGCATGGTTCGCGCGGAAGGACTGCTTTCCACAGGGCCGGCTCGGCGAGCTGCTGCGCATCGTCCACCAGATGAAGGTGGACGGGCTGGATGAAATCTTCGACCCACTCCGCCGCCGGGCGGGTGGGCGGACGCAACTTCGCCAGCCAAACCGCAAGGGTAATACCCACTTCGACTAGGCGCGCTCCGGCGGCGGCGCGTGCGGCTTCAGCGCGATGAGGAGATTGGCGACGGTGATGAGTGAGCCGCCGATGAGGAGGTGCGTTGTGGCGGATTCGTTCGCGTAGTCGATGCCGAGGAAAAGCGCGAGGAGCGCAGGGAGAAAGAGCGCGAAGAGCGTGGCGAAGAGCGGCTCCGCGCAATAGACGATGCCGGCGGTCGTGGCATCCACGAATGGCTGCCAGTGGTTCATCAGGAGAAATGCGACGAGCGAGCACATGAGCGTGAGGCCGGCGAGCAGGGCGGCCATCGGGACGGTGCTGACGAAGACGAGCGCATCGCTGGCGCTGTGCGCGTGGGTGATGGCCACGGGTGCGAGGATCACGGCGATGGTCAGGAACATGACGAGCGTGACGCGGCCGGTGTGGTTCCCGTAAAAGGCGGAGCGCTCCAGCCAGAGGATCTGCGCGGTGAAAAAGGCGGTGCCGATGAGCGTCTCGAATTCGCCGCGGCCGAGGTGCATCGCGCGCCAGTCGAGCTGCGAGAGCACGGCGACTCCGACGACGACGAGGGCGACGCAGAGCATCACGAACGCCGACGGCAGCCGCCGCGTGCGCAGCGCGACGACGATTGGCACGAGCACCGATGCGAACTGAGTGAGAAATGCGGACGTGCTGGCGTCGGTGAATGCGAGGCCGTCGGCTTGGAAGAGCATGCCGAGTCCGCCGCAGAAGCCGAGGCCGATGCCCTGCCGCCACTCGCCGGCGCGCATCTGCGCGAATGCGCGTGGGTGGAAGATCAAGAGGAGCATCGCGGCGAGGCCGAAGCGGACGCCGATCATCAGCGAGGAGAAGAACCACGGATCGCGGCCTGGCAGCGCGTCGTTCGCAGCGGTGAGCAGCGCCTTTCCGCCGGGAAAGCTCAGGCCCCACGCGGCGGTGGTGAGCACGAGCATGAGGATGGCCCGGCCTCGCCGCGGAGTCTCCATGTGTCAGCCTTCGCCAAGCGCTTCGCGCATGCGGGCGAGCTGCCCGAGCTTTTCGGCCCACGCCGCTTCGCGCTGCTGGTGGTCGGCGAGCACGGCGGGCGGGACTTTGCCGGCAAAGCTCGGGTTCGCGAGCTTGGCGCGCACTTTGGCGAGTTCGTCTTCGACTTTGGCGATCTCTTTGCCGAGGCGCTCGCGCTCGGCGGCGACGTCGATGAGACCCTCCAGCGGGAGGAAGAGCGTGCCGAGCGGGGTGAGTGCGCTGGGCGTGCCGCGCGGCGCGTCGTATGCGGGCATGACCTCGAATGGCTCCGCGTTCAGCAGGATGCGGAGGACTTCGGTGTCGTGAGGCAGGAGCGGCGCGGCGGTCTGGAGGACGAAACGCACGCGCTTGTTGCTGGCGATGGCCGCATCACGGCGCAGGGCGCGGCCACGGTTTACGACTTCGTATTTCTCGTTGGCGGCTTCCTCGGCGCTCGGGTCGAGGTCGTAGTAGTGGTAGAAGTCGTTGTCGAGCTGCGCGGGCCAGTGGGCGCTCATGATCGTGCTCCCGCCTTGATCCGCGGGGAGGTCGTCGTGGAAACCGAGGCCGTGCCACAGCTCCTCGGTGATGAATGGGAGGAACGGGTGCATGAGCCGCAGCGTGTGCGCGAGGACGAAATCCATGACGGCGAGCGTGTTCGCGGCCAATTCAGGATTTAGGAGGTTGGATTTAGGAAGCTGCTCCGCTCCGCTTCCTTCACTTCCTAAATCTTCCTTCCTACTTCCTAAATTCAAAGCTGCCTTGCTCGCCTCGACATACCAGTCGCAATACTCGCTCCAGAAGAAGCGGTAGAGCGCGTTCGCGGCGTCGCTGAAGCGGTACTCATCGAGCGCGGCGGTGACTTCGCGGATCGCGGCGTTCATGCGGAGCAGGATCCAGCGGTCGTCGCTGGTGAGGAGCACGGGATTGATCTCGCCCTCGGTCTCGCCGCCCTGCATTTGCCGGAAGCGCGCGGCGTTCCAGAGCTTCGTGCAGAAGTTGCGGCCCAGTTCCACGTTCTTGTCGTCGAAAAGGATGTCGGCTCCGAGCGGCGCGCTGCGCATGACGCCGAAGCGGAGCGCGTCGGCACCGTACTGCGCGATGAGGTCGAGCGGGTCGGGCGAGTTGCCGAGCGACTTCGACATTTTGCGGCCCTGTTTGTCGCGGATGATGCCGGTGAAATAGACGTTCCGAAACGGCATCTCGCCCATCCACTCGAAGCCCGCCATGATCATGCGCGCGACCCAGAAGAAGATGATGTCCGGCCCGGTGACGAGGTCGGTGGTGGGGTAGAATTTGGCGAGCGTATCGGTTTTCTCGGGCCAGCCCATCGTGGCGAAAGGCCAAAGCCAGGAGCTGAACCAGGTGTCGAGAACGTCGGGGTCCTGGGTGAAGCCGAAGCGCTCCAAATCCTTCCCATCCCGCTCATCATGCGTGCAGACGAAAATGTCGTATTCCCCCTCGGTTTCGCGCACGACCGGCATCAACGCATCGGCTTTCCAATTAAACTCACTGCCGTCTGACACGCGGAAGGCGCGGAGCGTAGCGGCTGGATCGCTTTCTTCCACGTAATGATCCCAGCCCCACGGCAACAGTTCGTCTGGCCAGTTCTGTTCCGTGAGGTGAATGCGCTTGCGCCACACCGGCACGCGGTGGCCCCACCAAAGCTGGCGGGAGATGCACCAGTCTTGGATGCCGCCGAGCCAGTGGTCATAGACCTTTGCCCAGCGCTCTGGGAAAAAGCGCATTTGCGCGGCGGGCAGCCCGGAGGGCTGCTGGATATTAGCCCCGGGTGAAACCCGGGGTTTCCCGCCCACAACTGCGTCCGCCCCGGCAGGGGCGGGGGAAGCGGCGTGAGATTCCGGCACCCCTCCGGGGTGCGGGCCGTTTGCGATGGCTGACCCCGGGTGGTACCCGGGGCTAATATCTGTCAGCCCTCCGGGCTGGGGATCGGTGCCTAGAGATGTCTGCTCGCCGGGCTGGGGATGGGTGCCTGGAGATGTCTGGATTGCGGGCTGGGCCGATGCGCGGGGTTGCGCCACACACGCGCGGGCTTGCTCTACGCTGGGGTATTTCAAAAACCACTGCTCGCTGAGGCGGGGCTCGATGGGGACGTCGGCGCGCTCGGAGTAGCCGACGTTGTTTTGATACGGCTCTTCCTTCACGAGCACGCCGAGTTCGCGGAGGTGATCCACGGCGACGTTGCGCGCCTCGAAGCGGTCGAGGCCGACGAGGCTCTCGCCGGCGAGGGCGTTCATGGTGCCGTCGGGATTCATGATGTCGATGACCGCCAGCTTGTGGCGCTGGCCGATCTCGAAGTCGGCCTTGTCGTGCGCAGGCGTGACTTTCAAGACGCCGGTACCGAAGGCGAAATCAACGTGGTCGTCGCCGATGATGGGGATGAGGCGCTGCTCGTGCGGGAGCTGGACGGGGAGGGGACGGATGACGTGGCGGCCGATGAGGTGGGCGTAGCGCGGGTCCTTGGGATTGACGGCGATGGCGGTGTCGCCGGGGATGGTCTCGGGGCGGGTGGTGGCGATGGTGAGCCACTCGGAGGGCTGGGCTTCTGCGCGGGCGGCGGTCTCGGATGGCGCGTCGCTACTGACCTCCCCGGCGCGCTGGAGCGCTTGGCTCCGAGGGGCGACTTCCACTTTGAAATGATACATGGTGCCGCTTTGCGGCTTCATCACGACTTCCTCGTCGGAGAGGGCGGTGAGGGAGGCGGGGCACCAGTTGACCATGCGCTTGCCGCGGTAGATGAGGCCTTTTTTGTAAAGGTCCACGAAGACGCGGGAGACGCACTGCGAGTAGTCGGCGTCCATGGTGAAGCGCTCGCGCGACCAGTCGCAGGAGCAGCCGAGTTTCTTGAGCTGCTGGATGATGATGCCGCCGTGCTTCTCTTTCCACTCCCACACTTTCCCGATGAACTTGTCGCGCCCGAGGTCGTCGCGATGGCGGATGACGCCCTGTTTTTTCAACGTGCGCTCGACGACGGTCTGGGTGGCGATGCCGGCGTGATCGGTGCCGGGGAGCCAGAGGACTTCCTTGCCAAGCATGCGCGCGCGGCGGGCGAGGATGTCCTGGATGGTGTTGTTCAGGACGTGGCCGAGGGTGAGGACGCCGGTGACATTTGGCGGCGGGATGACGATGGAATAGGCGGGGCGTGTGTCCGAGACGCGGGCGGGATCGGCGGTGAATGCGCCGCTCTCCAGCCATGTGGCGTACCACTTTTCCTCGATGGCGGTGGGCTCATAGGTCTTGGGAATCTCGGACATAAGGGGCGGGAAAGTGCCGCGTCGGGCGGCGCTTGGCAATACCGCGCGGGCGCTACATCGCGGCGAGCGCGGAGGCGAGGGTGCGGTAGTCGCCGGAGCTATTGTAAGCCTGCGCGCTGATGCGGACGTAGCGGCGGGCGGGTGTGCCCCAGCGGATGATAGGGACCTCGATGCGATGCCGCTCCAGCAGCGCGGTCTGGAGCGGATCGATGCGGTCTGCGGTGTGCGGCGGACGCTGGAGGGACTCGGGGAGCGGGAGCGTGGCCATGGCGGCGAGCCTGGTGCCGGGAGCGGGCAGGGCGACGCCGAGACGCGCGGCGAGCAAGGGGCGGCGCGCCGCGGCGAGCGCGCGGTTTTGATCATAAAGCTCGGGCCAGCCGCCGGGAAAAAGACTGCCGCAGAAACGGAGCGCGGCGGGGACCGCGAGCCATGCGGTGGGGTCGAAGGTGCCGGGCCAGTCGAAGCGGTCGTGAAAGTGCGAGCGGCCGGGGCGGCGGACGTTTTCGCCGTGGGAGACGACGGCGGGACGGATGGCCTCCTGGCGGTCGGGGCGGACGTAGAGGAAGGCGGCGCCTTTCGGGGCGCAGACCCATTTGTGGAGATTGCCGGCGTAGTAGGCGGGGCGGACGTGGTCGAGTTCCAGCGGGATGCTGCCGGGCGCGTGGGCTCCATCGACGAAGGTGTCGATGCCGCGCTCGTCGAGGAGGCGCACGATTTTCCCGACGGGAAAGACAAGCGCGGTGGGGCTGGTGATGTGGTCGATGAAGGCAAGGCGCGTGCGCGCGGTGGTGTGGGCGAGGAGGATGTCGATGACCTGCTGCTCGTCGGCGATGGGGAAGGGGATGGGTGCGACGACGACGCGGGCGCCGGTGCGGCGGGCGGTGTCGAGGAGGACGTTGCGGCAGGCGGCGTAGTCGTGGTCGGTGGTGAGGAGTTCGTCGCCGGGCTGGAGGGTGAGGGAGTGGAGGACGGCGTTGGTGGCGGCGGTGGCGTTTGCGATGAAAACGAGGTGGGCGGGATCGGCTCCGACGAAGGCGGCGAGCTGCTCGCGGGCGCTGTCGAGGAGCGGCTCCAGCTCGCGCTGAAAGAAGCGGACGGGTTCGCTCTCCATGCGCGCGCGCAGCTCCGTCTGGGCATCGAGGACGACGCGCGGGCAAGCGCCGAATGAGCCGTGATTCAGGAAGACGACGTCCGGGGAAAGGGACCAGTGCTGGGCGTGCGGGCCAGGCATGCTGCGGATGCGGGGAGCGCTTTTACCCGACCGCTGCTAGACGGCTCCGGCGACGGGATTGCGTGCGAGAAACTCTGCGGCGAGCGCTTTGTAGGCGGCGGTGCCGAGGCCATTGGGCTCGTAGTCGAGGATGGTCTTGCCGTGGCTCGGGGCTTCCGCGAGGCGGACGGAGCGGGGGATGACGGTCTTGTAGATGACGTCGCCGAAATGGGACTGGACCTCGGCGATGACCTGGGTGGCGAGGTTGTTGCGCATGAACATGGTCATGAGGACGCCGCCGATGGTGAGGCCGGGGTTTGCGCCGCAGTCGCGCACCTGCTGGACGACGTGGGAGATTTTGCTGAGCCCCTCGAGGGCGAAGTATTCGCACTGGAGCGGGATGAGCAGCTCGTCGGCGGCGGCGAGGGCGTTCGTCATGAGGATGCCGAGGGAAGGCGGGCAATCGAGGAGGATGAAGTCGAACGGGGCGTCGTCGCGGAGAACCTGGAGCGCCGTGCGGAGGCGGGTGAGGTGGTCGTCGGCGCGGGCGACTTCGATCTCCGCGCCGGCGAGGTCGAGATCGCCGGGGATGATCCAGAGGTGCTCCCAGCGGGTGGGGATGACTTTGTCTGTGAGCGGGCCGTCGCCGATGAGAGGCCCGTAGATGGACATGCCCTCGACGGACGGGAAGCCGAGGGAGCTGGTGGCATTCGCCTGCGGATCGAGGTCGATGAGGAGGATGCGCGCGCCGCGGGCGGCCAGGCAGGCCGCGAGATTGACGGAGGTCGTGGTCTTTCCCACGCCGCCTTTCTGATTGGCGACCGCGATGATTTTCATAGGGGCGCGGACTGTAACGCGGGCTTCTGCTTTGACGAGGAAGGAATGCGCCGCGAACGGGCGGGGGACCCATCTTTCCCGAGGAAACTCCTCCCGCCAGCAGGCAAAGCGTGGCATCCGTGAGCGGACGACTTTTCACGACCGAATGATCCCAATTACCGAAATGTTTCTCAGCGCATGCGGCGGCTGGCAGGCGCTGAAAGAGGCGCGCACCCTGCACGCCGCGGGCCGGGTGCTGGAGGCGAGCTATGCGCCGCCACTGCTGGAGGGGCGGGTAAAGGATGGCACGGGTGAGCTGCGCTCGGGGCTGCGGATCACGTCGAAATCGCATGTGGAAACACTGTGCGGGTGCCGCGCGGCGCGGCGCGACGGGATCATCTGCGCGCACGCCCTGGCGGTGGGGCTGGAGTGGCTGAAACCGCACGCGGCGGCGGTTGCGATGGCTCCACCGGTCGAAGCGGCCGCGGCCGAGGGGCCGGAATTCAGCGCGGAGGACGGGGAGCCGCTGGAGTTGCACATCGTGCTCCCGCCGAACTTCGCCAAGGCGTGGGAGCGGAATGCGATGACGATAGGATTTGAAGCCGCAGTCGGAGGGCGGCGAATACTGCTCTCCGTGCTCGCCGCCACGAAGCGCTACCGCGTTTCGCCAATTGACCTGATGCTTCTCGCGAAGATTCGCACGCTCGCCGGTGGTGGTCTCCCTGGGATCGCTACGCTCGATCGCCCGGCATTCGTCGATCTGCTGCCCGCTCTCGCCAGTCATGCCCGCGTCGGCTTTGGCAAAGCCACGCCTGTAGTCGTCCACGCGACGCCCTTTCGCCCCAATCCTGATCTGCCGCCGGACTCCCATCTCCTCGCCACGGGGTCGGGCGCGTGGCTCCTGCACGGCACCGCGTTTTACCCGCTCCAAGCGCCCGCAGCGCCCGCAGCGCCTGCCGAGGCCGTCACGAACGAGTCGGCGGCGCCCAGCTTTGCCCTCGAAATCGAAGGATCGCTCAACCATCTTTCCGCCCGCCTCGACGCCATCTATCCGGGCGGCCGTTTCACCGTCGAGGCCGTTCCGCAAAGGACCGCCACCGCCCGGAATCACGCCGCGGAACACAAGGCCCGCGAACGCCTTGCGGCATCCGGCTTCAGCGGCCCTGATCGCAGCGGCCAGTTCATCCTGAAAGGTGAGCCCGCGATCCTCGCTTTCTTCGCAAGCGTGCTGCCACGATTGGAAAAGGAGTGGGGGGTCACGATCGGCAGCCGCTTCGCCCACGTCACCCGCGACATCGAGCGCATCCAGCCCCGTCTCGAAATCCGTACTTCCGGCGAGAATTGGTTCGACCTCCAATACGAAATGTCGGCGCAGGGCGGCGAGCGCTTCTCCGCCGCCGAAATCCAGCGTCTTCTCCAGTCGGGTCAAAGCTCGACCCGCTTGAAGAATCGCAAACTCGCCGTCTTTGACACCGGGATGCTCAATGAATTCCAAGAAGCGCTAACCGACTGCAATCCCCAGCAGTGCCAGCCAGGCCTCTACCGTATCGAACGCCGCCACGCCCAATTTCTCGGTGAAATCGCGACCGAGCATGGGGTGGGAACGAGGAGCGACTCTGCTTGGACCAAGTGGTCCGCCTCCAGCGACGAAGAGGTGGCGGAAGGGTTGTCACTCGGTCCTCTGGAAAACATCCTTCGACCATATCAAAAGGATGGAGTAATTTGGTTGAAGCGACTTTTTATTAACGGCTTACATGGACTTATTGCGGACGAAATGGGTTTGGGAAAAACCATTCAGACGCTGGCATTCGTGGCGGGAACTTCAGGGAAAGCGCTCGTGGTGTGCCCGTCATCTCTGGTCTTTAACTGGGAACGCGAAGCCAAGCGCTTCACCCCGCAGCTCCGGACCCTCTGCATTGAGGGAAGTGAGCGTCACAGCCTGTTTGGAGAGGCCGTCGCCGCAGCCGACCTCATCATCACCAGCTACGCGCTGTTACGCAGGGACATCGCTCGCTACCAAGATCTAAACTTTGCCACCGTGATCCTCGATGAGGCGCAACACATCAAGAATCCAGACAGTCAGAATGCCCAGTCGGCATTTTCTTTAAGCGCGAAGCGCCGGATTGTTCTGACAGGGACACCGGTTGAGAATTCGCTCGCCGACATCTGGTCGCTCGTAAACTTCCTCATGCCGGGCTATCTCGGCTCCCGCGAGGAATTCCGCGAGAGGTTCCAGAGACCGATTGAGCGCGAGCCCGGCGGAGCAATCCATCAGCGGCTGGTTAAGCGCTTAAAACCATGCATCTTGCGCAGATTAAAGCGCAATGTTCTTACTGAATTACTAGATAAAATAGAGCATGTTTCTTATTGCGAATTGAACAGCGAACAGCGTGAGGTCTATTCAAAGATCGCGGACGCAACTCGGCGACAGGTTTCTGAATGGGCCGGAGCAGAGGATCAGGGTAAGGCCCGAATGCTAATGCTCACGGCACTCCTCCGACTTCGGCAGGTGTGCTGCGATCTGAGGCTGTTGAATCCCTCGGACGCGGCAGAACCCGGCGAGCGCTCAGGGAAGCTTGAGATGCTGGAGGAGCTTCTCGATGAAGCGATTGACGGATCCCATCGGGTGCTGGTTTTCAGTCAGTTTACGTCCATGCTCCAAATTCTCCGCGAGACGCTCGAAAGACAGGGAGTTTCACTGTGCTACCTCGACGGTCAAACCAAAGACAGGGCCGCCGTTGTTGATCGTTTTGAGTCCGGCGCGGCGCAGGTTTTCCTCATTAGCCTGAAGGCCGGCGGCACCGGGCTAAACCTCACACAGGCTGACACCGTGGTGCATTTTGATCCCTGGTGGAATCCGGCGGTTGAGGACCAGGCAACCGATCGCGCCCACCGGATCGGCCAAAAGAACGTCGTAACGTCGTACAAGTTGATTACCCGAGGCACCGTGGAAGAGAAGATTTTGGCGCTCCAATCCCGCAAAAGGGCCGTGATCGACGCGACGCTGGACCAAGATCAGCCCCTGATGGAGGGCCTGAGCACGGACGATATTCGGGAATTGCTCTCCTGAGGCGTCCTGGCGGCGGGAAGTCGGCGCTCGGATCGGGTCGCCTTGAAACCAGATCCCCACAGGGGGAACTGCGCTGCAGTCGTGAACAAGGAGTCCGCGATCCACGTCGCCGCCAACGCGGCGCGATGTTCCGCACATGTTATTCACACAATCGAATCTCAGAC
>JANOBH010000109.1:0-6329 GCA_031411535.1 Chthoniobacter sp.
TTCAAACACGCCATGGGCGGCCTCTGGCACCGCGCGCGCGGCCGCGCATGGCTCGCGCTCGGGGCCGGCATCGCCGTGATGTCCCTCGGCTTTTTCCTCTGGATGGGCCTCCTCCCGAAAGCCGCGCTCAGCCAGCTCTACCCCTTCGAGGCGCTCACCCGCGTGCTCCTCCTCGCCGCCGCCGGCTTCTGCTTCCGCGAAAAAATCACCCCGCAGCTCTGGGCCGGCGTCGCACTCATCAGCGCAGGGATCGTGCTCGTGGCGGTGAGCTGACGCTAAAGGCCGCGCCCCCCGCTACGGCACGATCTCGGTGCCGATTCCCGTGTTCGTGAAAATCTCCACGAGCAGCGAGTGCGGCGTGCGCCCGTCAATGAAGTGGACCTTTTTCACCCCCTGCCCGAGCGCATGCAGGGCGCTGTCCACCTTCGGGATCATCCCGCCGACGATGATCTCCTCCTCGATGAGCTGCTCGATCTTCTGCGCGTTCACCGAAGGGATCAGCGACTCCTTGTCCATCGGGTCCCGCATGATGCCGGGCACGTCGGAGAGGTAGATCATCTTCGCCGCCTGGAGCTGGCCCGCGATGTTCCCCGCGGCGATGTCCGCGTTGATATTCAGCACCACACCGTCCGCGTCCCGGGCGAGCGGCGAAATGACGGGCACATGCTCGCGGCCGATGGCGGCGAGGATTTCATCCAGTCGCACCTCCACGACCTCGCCCACGAAGCCGAGATCGACCGCCGTCGCCTTTCCCTCCGTCTGCGGCGGCAGCTTCCTGCCGACCAGCACCCGCTTGCCGTGAATGCCCACAGCCCGCCCCCCGAGCCCGTTGAGCTGCGTGACGATGCCGGGATTGATGATCCCATCCAGCACCTCCTCCACGATGCGGATCGACTGCGCATCCGTGACGCGCAGCCCGTTGACGAATTTCGCCTTCTGCCCCTCCACGCGCATCCGCTGCGTGATCGCCTTTCCACCGCCATGAATCAGCACCGGATTGATGCCCACGGCTTCCAGAAACACCACATCGCGCAGGAAGCGCTCGACCACCTGCTCGTCCTCCATCGCGCTGCCGCCGTATTTGATGACGAAAAGTTCGCCCCGGAATTTCTGGATGTAAGGCAGCGCCTCGATCAGGGCGTCGGCACGGTCGGCGGATTGTCTGGCCATTGGGAAAAGTTGAAGGTGTTGCGTTGAAAGTCGAGAGCCACCGCTCGTCTGCCGGGCATCCGAGGAGCAGGGACGTTGCCATCCTTTTTCCAAAGATAGGCGCCAGCATGCGCGCCCCGTCGAGAAAAAGCGCGCGCCACCTCACCCGCGGCTCCCGACTCCCGCCTCCCGCCCTCCCCGCTCACTCGCCCATGTTCAGCTTCACGTAGTCCACGCTCAGGTCCGTGGTGTAAACCGTGTAGTCCGCGCTGCCGAGATGGAGGTCGATATTGATCGTGAACCGCTTCTGCGCGACGACCTCCTGGAGTTTCGCGAATGGCGTCTTGCTCGGCATGCCGCCATGCACGGCGATGATGCCGTCGTAGAAAATGTCGATGACCTCCTCCCGCAGCTTTGCCCCCGAGTAGCCGAGCGCATCCATGATCCGCCCCCAGTTCGGGTCGCCGCCGAACCACGCGCACTTCGCCAGCGTCGAGTTCGCCACGGCCTCCGCAGCCTTGCGCGCGTCGCTGTGCGTCGCCGCGCCGTTGACGTGGACCTCCACAAATTTCGTCACGCCCTCGCCGTCCTCGACGATCATGCGCGCGAGGCTCTTCGTCACATGATCGAGCGCGCGCTGGAAGGTCTTGAACGCCGCCGTGCCGTGGCGCAGCGGCTTGTTCCCGGCCGCGCCGTTGGCGAGCATGATCACGGTGTCATTGGTGCTCATGTCGCCGTCGATCGTGATGCGGTTGAACGATTGCTCGACCGACACGCTCAGCGCGCACTGGAGCTGCTTTTTGTCGATCACCGCGTCGGTCGTGATGAAGCTGAGCATCGTCGCCATGTTCGGATCGATCATCCCTGCGCCCTTCGCGATGCCGCCGATCCGCACGGCCTTGCCGTCGATCTTCAGCTCGACCGCGACCTCCTTCGCAAAGGTGTCGCTCGTCATGATCGCCTGCGCCGCGCGGTTGCTCCCGTCGTCCGTCAGGGCGCCGGGAAGCGCCGCGATGGACGCCTCCATTTTCTCGATCGGCAACTGCACGCCGATGCGCCCCGTCGAGCACACCATCACCTGCCGGTCCCGGATGCCCAGCGCGCTCGCGGCCGCCGCGGTCATGCGCTTGGCATTCTCGATTCCCACCAGCCCGGTGCAGGCGTTGGCATTGCCCGCATTCGCCAGGATGGCGCGCACGTCGGTGCTGCGGAGGTGCATGAGCGAGACGCGCACCGGCGCGGCTTTCACTCGGTTTGTGGTGAAAGTCGCCGCCGCCACCGTCTCACGCGGAGAGTGGATGAGCGCGATGTCGGGACGGTCCGGGTTGCTCGCTTTGATGCCGCAATAGACGCTGCCAGCGAGGAAGCCTTGGGCGGCGGTCACTCCGCCTGGGATTTCGGTGTAGGACATGGCTGACTGATTCTGGCGGGAGTTCGCGGGCGGAAAACGGATGCAGAGCCAAGCCAGTCCCGTGCTCGGTGACGAGCACGTTTCCGTGAAAATGCAAAACGGGCGGAGCCCGGAAGGCTCCGCCCGTTTAAAAAGAGAACGCTTTTGAACCGATGTAGTCCGCCTGGCGGATAGGGAAACGGTCTGCGCTATCTAACTTTGTCTTGAATCCGGCGCGAACATCCGGCAAAACCGCGTGCGCTGGCAAGCAGGAAATCGCACCCCGATTATGAGCATGACCCCAGGACCCCGCGACCTACACCTCGCATTCGATGTCGGCCACAGCTCGCTCGGCTGGGCCGTCCTTCAAGCTCCCACAGGGCAAAGCCCCGCACTCCTCGGCTGCGGCGCCGTCATCTTTCAGGCCGACGACTGCCTCGCCTCCCAGCGCCGCGGTTTCCGCCGCCAGCGGCGGCACATCCGCGCGACGCGGCTTCGGCTCGCCCGGTTGCGCCGATTGCTCGCGCATCTTGGCGTGCTCACAGAAGACGCGCTCGTGGCTAACAAAGATTCCTGCCCGTGGCTGCTCGCCGCGCGCGTCCTGCGCGGCGGGAAAAAGCTGACGTGGAGCGAGCTGTGGGAAGTACTCCGCTGGTATGCGCACAACCGCGGCTACGATGGCAACCGCGGCTGGAGCCGGCACGACGCCGCCAGCGCGGAGGACACGGAAAAGGAGCAGAAGGCGAATGAACTCCTCGACGCATTTCACAAAACGCACGGACGCGCGGGAACGATGGCGGAAGTCTTCTGCGACGTGCTCAAGGTCGATCCGCTCGGCGCGAAAAAGTCCTCCATCCATCGCGTGCGCAATCTCGGCGCGGCCTTTCCGCGCGAGGGCGTGGAGGCCGAGGTCGGGCGTATCCTCAGCGCGCATCTCGGCGCGCTTCCGCTTTTCGACGAGCGTTTCATCGAGGCCGTCATGCGCGACTACACCGCGCTCCCCGGCCCGGAGTACCGCCTGCCCGCGCGCTACGGCCAGCGGCTCGCCGACGGTTCGCTCAGTCCCGGCGGCCTCCTCTTCGGCCAGCTCGTCCCGCGCTTCGACAACCGCATCATCGCCCACTGCCCCATCGCCTACGAGCGCGAGTGGCAGCGGGTGAAAGCGGAGGGCGGCGGCAAGGAGCGCGCGAAGCACGAGGCGGAGAAGCTCTCGAAGGTGCCCGGCATCGGCTGCGCGGAGTTCCATCGCTTCCGCTGGGCCATGCAGCTAGCGAATGTCCAGGTCTCCACCGGCGACGCGCGCAAGACCCGCGGCCTAAGCGTGGCCGAGCGCGCCGCCGTCCATGCAGAGATGGAAAAGCACGGCTCCCTCACGCCGGGCGATTTCAAAAAGGCCGTGCGTGCCCTCACGAACAAAGCGCCCGACAATCTCGACCGCCTCCTCGCACTGCCCGACGCCGACCGCTCCCTCATCCTCGATCCCGCCCGCAAGCTCACGGCCGGCGGCGTCCTCGCCGCGCTCTGGCCGCACCTCGACGCTGCGGCGCAAAAGCATCTCCTGACCGATCTCCGGCGTGGCAAAGCCGTCACCGCTCGCGAACTGCTCGCCATCGCGCCCGCAGCGGAGGACGCCTTCACCCGGTGGTGGGACGGCGAGGCCATGAAAAAGCTGCGCAAAGGCCAGACCGAGCGCACCCGCGAGCAAGCCCTCGACGAGCGGCACGCGCTCCCGCCTGGCAATGGCCGCGCGCCGCATACCCGCGAAGTCATGCGCGACGTCTTCGACTTCGTTTTGAAGACCGACCGACACCCGATGGAGGGCACCGAGGGAGCGCCGGACAACGGCCCGCTTTTTCGCAGCGAAGCCATCCGCCATGCCCAGCTCCAGCGCGCACTCGACGAGCAGACGAACAACCATCTCGTGCGCCACCGGCTCAAACTCCTCGAACGCCTGCACGAAGACCTCATCAAGGAATACGCCGGAGGCGACCGCGCGCGCATCGGGCGCGTCACCATCGAGGTGAACCGCGACGTGAAGGAAATGAGCGGCAAGACTGCGCAGGAGCAGGCGAAAATCCAAGGCCAGCAAACCGCCAACTTCCGCAGCGTCGCAAAGAAACTCGCCGAAGCCTACGGCCCCGGCGTCCATGTCGGCCCCGGCCTCATCCGGAAAGGCCGCATCGCCGAAGACCTCGCGTGGACCTGCCCCTACACCGGCGCGCTTTACGAAGCGCAGCAATTGCTCAATCGGGCCGTGGACAAAGACCACATCATCCCGCGCAGCGAGCGCGCCAGCGACAGCCTCGACTCGCTCATCATCACCTTCGCCGCGGTGAACAAGATGAAGGGCAAACGCACCGCCGTCCGGTTCATCGAGGAGTTTCAAGGCAAGCCCGTGGACGGGATGCCGAACATCACCATCAAGACCCTCACCCGCTACCTCAAGGACGTGGAGGCGCTGGAGACTTTCAAAGGCCACGACGACGACCAGCGGCGGAAGAAAAACCGCAAGCGCCTCCTCGCGCTGCGCGATTACGTGGAAAAGGAGTTCACACCCGGCGACCTCACGAAAACCTCCCAGCTCGTGCGGCTCGGCGCGCAGGCGCTCCAGCGGCATTACCTCGCGGTCGATGAGCCGCCCGTCATCGCCTCACTCCCCGGCAGCGTCACCGGCGCGGTGCGCAAATCGTGGAACCTCCTCGGCTGCCTCGCCACCGCCAATCCGCTGGTCCTCAATCCCGCCGACCGCGGCGAAGACGGACGCCCGCGGATGCACACCAAGACCGACATCCGCGGCATCACCCACCTGCACCACGCGCTGGATGCCTGCGTCCTCGGCTTCGCCTCCCTCTTCCTCCCCACCGACGGCGGCGCGCAGGCGCTGCTCGTGAAGCGCCGCCTCAATGCCGACGAACAGCAGCGCGCCCGCGGGCATTTTGGAAACATGATCGCCATCACCCAGGACGGCGAACTGCGCCTGGCCGATCTCGCGCCGCATTTGAAAGAGCAAATCTGCGCCCGGCTCAAGGAGCGCCGCGTCGTCCAGCATCTCCCCGCCGATCTCTCCGGCCTGCGCTGCAAGGAAACCGTCTGGCGCGTCTTCGACCCCGCCGACCCGCATCCCAATTCCCGCCGCCTCGCCCATTGGCTCGGAAAAAAAGACATCCCCATCCCCGAGCCCGACGCCAAAACCGCCCTCATCATCTGCCGCAAACGCCGCGCCGCCGAAGCCGCGGGCGAGGAAGCCGCCGGCGGCAAAGTCTTCCGCGAGACGAAAACCTGGCGCTGGGTCTATGACATCAAGGACAAGACCGCCCTCCTCGGCCTCACCCCGGACGGCGACCCGGCGGAAGCGAAGCTCAAAGCCATCAAGGCCGTGAAAGTCATGGGCGACAACTTCGGCCTCGCCCTCGATCCGATCCTCAATCCCGAAGACCAGCCCACCCTCATCCGACCGCACAAGGTCTGGCATCAGCTCGATGAATTGCGAAAGAAGAACGGTGGAAAATCGGTGCGGGTGCTGCGCAAAGGGACGCTCATCCGCATCGAGCGCGCGAAGAGTGCCACGGTGGACTATCGCGGGGTTTGGATGGTGCGGGGCACGACTCTGAACCAACGGGCCGGTTTTTTGATCGATCTAAGTCCGGCCGATCAAATCGCCTACCGGGGAGAGCAGGGCTGCCGGTCGAATGTCTCCGTCGCCACGCTCCTCAAGTGCGGATTGGAAGTCTTGAAAGCCCCCCTCTGCGGGGTGGCTCCGCAGGAGGGCCAACCGGGGTGAGGCGATGAA
>JANOBH010000110.1:0-1726 GCA_031411535.1 Chthoniobacter sp.
GAAGTGGTGGACGAAAAGATCGAGCGTCTCCGCCGCGCGGGCATCGCCGGCGCGGGCCTGCGCGAGGCCCTGCTCGAGGAGCAGCGTGCTGCGCATCGGGCTCTCGGGAGCGGCGGCGCTGAGCGCCTGGTAGTCGGCGAAAAAGCGGTCGTAATTCCGCAGCGAGAGCGCGGCGAGGGCCGCGTTAAAAGTCGCGTTGGGCCGCAGTTTCGCCGAACGCCCGGCGGCGGCATGGAAGGAATTCGCCGCGAGCAGCCACTCGCCCTGCCGGTAGTACACGAGCGCCTTTCGCATCTCGATCTCCGCCCGCTGCGTGTCGTCGGAAGCGCGCCGCTCCGCCTCCTCCAGCGATGCGACCGCGCGGGGGAGGTCGCCTTTCGCCAGCAGCAGATCGGCCTGCATCAGCCGCACCGCCGGCATCAGCGCACTCGCGGGCCATTCGTCCGCGAGCATGGTCAGCATCTTCATCGCGCCGTCCGGATTTTTCGCCCGCAGCCGGAGCCGCGCGGCGCAGAAGCGGGCGAGCGCCCCGATCTGCGGCGGCGCGTCCTTTGACCACTGCTTGAGCTGGGTCTCGGAGGGATGCTCCTGCTGGGCGTAGATCTGATCGAGCCGCTGAAAGGCCGCGTCGAGAAAGGCGCTCCCCGGATACCGCGCGATGAACTGCTCCAGCACCGAGTCCGCGCTATCCGATCCATTGAGCTGCCGCGTCGCCTCCGAAGCCCCCAGCGCGGCCCCGAAGCGGATGCTATCCGAGAGCCCGCCCGGCGCATTTAGCAGCTCCTGGAAAACCGCCAGTGCCGGTGCGAAGTGGCCCTCCCGCAGCAGCAGCCGGCCATCGAGATAGCTCCGCCACGGCGCGAGGGCAGGCGTGTCTGTTTTCACCGACTCCAAAATCGCGTGCGCCCGCTGGAGCCCGCCCTGCTCGATCAGCAGCCCGGCGAGCCGCAATTGCGCCGGGCGGAATCCCGGCTCCTCGCGCACAAAGCGTTCGAGCGCCACCACCGCTTCCGGCGTCCGCCCGAGGGCGACCGCGCTTTCCACGAAGCCGAGCCTCGCCGCAGCGGGCGCGGTGGGCGCGGCGCTGAGTTCCTGAAAAAGCGCGAGCGCCTCCCCCCAGCGCCCGGCCCGCGCCATCACCTCCGCGCCCAGCAGCCGCGCCGCGGCATCCCCCGCATCCGCGAGAGACTGGACGGCGGCGAACGCTTCGTCGTCCTTTCCCGCGGCGAAAAACGCCCCGCCAAGTTCGAGCTGCGCGGCCAAGCGCTCGGCGGGCGGCAGGTCCGGCGCGGCGAGCAGCGACTTGAGCTTTTGCACGGCCACCTGCGGGATCGACTCCGCCAGCGCCTGCCGCGCCTCGGTGAGCAGCGCGGGCTCGGCGGCATGCGTGGCCAAACTGCCCAGATGCAGAGCCAAAATAAAACGCAGAGACGCAGAGACGCAGGGAAAAGCCCCCGGCCGATGAGTCGTCGCCTTTGCCTCGCTCTGCGCCTCTGCGCCTCTGCGTTTCAAAAACAAAATCTTCGCAGCGTAAAACGGCTTCATAGCATCCTCCGCAAATACCGCCCCGTGTAGCTTTCCTCAATCTCCGCGATCTGCTCCGGCGTCCCCTGCGCCACGATCTGCCCGCCGCCCGCGCCTCCCTCCGGCCCGAGGTCGAGCACCCAGTCGGCGCATTTAATGACCTCCAGATTGTGCTCGATGATGATCAGCGTGTTGCCGGAAT
>JANOBH010000111.1:0-2900 GCA_031411535.1 Chthoniobacter sp.
TACGCCGCGGCGCGGTGCACCGCGTTCGGACGGTGCGTGTGCAGCTTCGCCGCGCAGTGCGGGCAGACCACGCTCTCTCCCGGCTGCAGTTCGCGCGTTTGAAAGAGCGCGTCGCAGTCGTGGCAGGCCAGCAGCTCCGGGGAGGGCGTGTGAATGGTCGGTGCGGGCTTGGACACTGGCGCACAGCTACCGGCAGCCGCGGGGGAATGGCAACCGGGATTTGCCCCGCCGCATTCATTCGCCGCCGACCGCCAACGGAAACGTCACCAGCCGTCGGCGATTTTCCGGCTGATAGAGCGTCCCGCTTACGGCCGGGTCACCTTCAGGCGGATGAAGCGGCTCGGCGCGCGAGTCTTCCGTCGAGGATGCGGGTGATGCCGCGCACGGGGATGAAGAGCCAGTCGGGGCGGTTGTTGAGCTCGTAGCAGACTTCGTAGGCGGCTTTTTCGAGCAGATAGACTTCGAGCAGCGACGCGAGGATCTTCGGATCGTCGGGGATGAAGGACGCGCCTTTCGTGGTCGCGAGATACGCGTCGAGGAACTGGCGGCTGATGCTTTCGACCCAAATCTCCGCCCATGCTTGGAGGCTCGCGAAATCCTCGGCGCGCAAGCCCTGCTGCCGCGCGAGCGCAGTGTGCGCGGCGTAGTGGAAGGAGCGCAGCATTCCGGCGACATCGCGCAGTGGCGAGCGCTTGCTGCGGCGCTCGCTGAGCGCGCGCGCGGGCTCGCCCTCGAAGTCAATGATGAGGAAATCGCGACCCGTGTTCAGCACCTGGCCGAGATGGTAATCGCCGTGATGGCGGATGCGCGTGACGCCGATCTTGTGCTCCAGCATCGCGGCCTGGCGTTGCAGGATTTCGTCCTCGCGCTTGAGCAGCGCGGCGGCCTCGTCGCGGAATTTTTCCGGGAGGCTGGCGAGCTTGCGCTCGAGAAGCTGCGACATGCGGCGCGTGCCGGCGCGCATGGATTGGTAAAGCGAGCGCTGGTAGAGCCCGGTGAACAGCTCGGGCGCGAACGCGGGATCTTCGGCGTCCGCGGCGAGCGCGAGGTGCATCTGCGCGGTGCGCTCGCCGAGTTGCCGAGCGCGCTCGGAATAGACGCCGCCGACGACCTCGTCGATGAGCGCGGGCGTCGCATCGTTGGCGATGGGATGTTGCGAGAGCACGCGCTCGAAAAAGCTCCCGAGCGCTTCGAGCGTGTAACTCCATGCGTCGCCTTCGTTTGGCACATTCGCCACGAGCAGCGCAAGCACGCGCGGCTCCGAGCCGGGGACGCGATGCTCGATCGCGCCGCAGTAGGCGGGCACGTGCTGGAAATTCTGCCGCTCGCTGAGGAAGCGCAGCAACTCGGCGTCGGGATTCTCGCCCAGCTCCGGCTTGCGGTAGAGCTTCAGGAAAAAGCGGCTGTCGTAGATGATCGCGGAGTTGCTCTGCTCGGCCTTCAGCGCACGCGACGGCAGCGGCAGTGTAATCGCCTGCGCCTTGAGCGCCGCGCCGCAGACGCCGACGAGTTCGCCGTCGCCCGCGCGCAGCCGATTTTCGCCGAGGATGATTTCAAACAGCGCCGAGCGGAAACTCTCGTCGTCGAGCGCATCGAAAAGCACACCGTCGCGAAGCCGCGCAACGATCGCCTCCGAACCCTGCGCGGCTGCGGCGAGTTGCAGCGGCAGCACGTAGATCTCCGGCGCGATGTCGAAGTAATTGGCCTGGAGAAACGCCAGCCGCCCCGCATCGCCACCGAGCGCGACGGCGTCGAGCACCTGCACGCTGCGGAGTGCGTGCGCCTTTCCGCCAAACCAGCGGCAATGCTGCAAACACTCCGGCAGTGCGCGCTCCTCGAAGTGCGCGCTCTGCAACGTCTCCATCGCGTTTTCCCAAGTCGCGGCGAGCTCGACCTGCGGTGCGAGAAAGTCCGTGCCGATGCGCTGCGGCGAAGTCTCCGGATCGAGCGTGAGCCACAAATAATCGTACGGCCCCATCGTGAAAAAATATGGCGCGTCCGTGATCGTCGGAAAGCGGTTGTGGCTGAAAACCTCGGTCGGACGCAGGCCGCTCCAGCGCGAGAGATCCAGCTCCAGCGGCTGCGCGAAACGCGAGAGATTCGCGAGGATCAGGATTTTCTCGCCGTCGAACTCCTTCACAAAAGCGAGCACGCGCGGATTGTCCGACGGCAGGAATTCCATGCTGCCGCGGCCGAATGCCTTGAAGCGCTGCCGCATCGCCACGATGCGCCGCGTCCACCAGAGCAGCGACGACGGATTGCGCTCCTGCGTCTCCACATTCACCGCCTCGTAGTGATATTCGGAGTCGATGATGACTGGAGGATAGAGCTGCTGCGCATTGGCGCGCGAGAAGCCCGCGTTGCGATCCGTGCTCCACTGCATCGGCGTGCGCACGCCATTGCGGTCGCCGAGGTAGATGTTGTCGCCCATGCCGATCTCGTCGCCGTAGTAGATGATCGGCGTGCCGGTGAGCGAGAGCAGCAGCACATTGAGCAGCTCGATCTTGCGGCGGCTGTTGCCCAGCAGCGGCGCGAGCCGGCGGCGGATGCCGAGATTGATCCGCGCGCGCTGGTCGGACGCATAAACGCGATACATGAAGTCGCGCTCCTCATCCGTCACCATTTCGAGCGTCAGCTCATCGTGGTTGCGCAGGAACATCGCCCACTGCGAATTCGCCGGGATCGCGGGCGTTTGTTCGAGGATGTCGATGATGGGAAAGCGATCCTCCATTTGCAGCGCCATGAAGAGGCGCGGCATCACGGGGAAATGAAATGCCATCGAGCATTCGTCGCCGTCCTTGCCGAAATACGCGGCCGCTTCCTCCGGCCACTGGTTCGCCTCCGCGAGCAGCATGCGATTTGGAAAATTCGCGTCGATGTGCGCGCGCAGCCGGCGCAGG
>JANOBH010000112.1:0-10148 GCA_031411535.1 Chthoniobacter sp.
GAAGCCCCACGCGCGCATGACGCGCAGCCCATCCTCTAACATGGCGTTCGGAACCCAGAGATATAGGTGGGAGCGTTCCGCGGCGCACAGATGGACGGGAAGCTCTGTGATCTCTTGAAGCGACATCGTTCCATATCGAGACAAACGCTTGTGCTCTGGTGCCATCTTGCCGGTCCGGTTTTGGAATTGCCATGGTGGATCGGCGAGGATTGTGCCGAAGCGGCCACGGATTGAGGCGATAAGGTTGTCGGCGGCATTCATTCTTCGTCTTCTTCTGTGATGGGAGTCTTGCGGAGTAAATCGACATCGAAATAGCGCAGCAATGTCGGACCAAGATCTGTCCATTTCGACTTCTTCGCGGCGTTGAATTCTGCCACGAGGGTCGCAGTTTCCGCGGGAGGAACGTCCTCAACGTAGAGCGCGCGACGGATCCCAAAAACCAGGACGGGGCAGCCACCGCCTCCGCCGCCATTGAGTCGGGGAAGAAGCTTACTCATGTGGGTCGTGGAGTTGCCATAGCTCTTGCCTCTTCCAAGGCTCTTGAAGATGAGTTGGAGTTCGTCGCAACGCGTGACCACAACGCCGACGCTGAGGGCGCGCAGTTCAAACAAGAGCCGGAAATTGTTGAGATCGCGGTCGAAGAACGGGTCTTTATTGTTCCACTCGATTTCAAGACCAACCTTGCCTTTGTAACAGTCCACTTTGTGGGTCGGGCTTTCCTCCGTCCGATCGTCCACGCGAATCGCGGTCTCAAATTTCCTCTCTTCCCATCCCAACCGGGTCAGCGGCCCATCCAATGCAGAGGCGATAAAACTCTTGTTCCCGCCAGCAACTACTAGGCGGCTTTTCAGCAGCCGAAAATCCAAAAGCACTTCACAAATCTCACGCCACTCGTCCGGGAAGTCTTTCGTCAAAACCGCCGACGCATGACGCCACTCGTGAATTTCATAAAGTTGATGGAGAGCAGGTGAGATGTCGGATAGCGCCACGCGGATTGGCTTAAGCGGCACGGCGAATCATTGCAAGGCCGCGCTCCCGCTCGCTCAAATAGTGGGCGCCCTGCTGGCGGCGGGCGCGGTCTCCCATGATGCCCTGGAAGAGGGAGCCGAAGACGGCTGGGGAGATGCGCGCCCACTGGAAGTCGCAGCAGGCGAGGAGGGAGTCGCGCATCGCCTTATTAAAGACGGGGGTGCGGAGGCGCTCGGCGAAGAGCTGGCCATTGACGTAGGGGAAGGCGGCGAGGTCTTCGTCGAGCCCGCTCTGGCGCTGGGCGGGCGCGGTGTCGAGCACCTCGAAGAGATGCTGGAGGTGCTGGCCGAGGTCGGTGCCATCGGGGCGGGTTTGGGTGCGGATGAAGGCGGTGATGGTCTCTGGCTCGTAGATGCCATTGTCCTCGGCGAAGAGGCAGAAGAGGAGGCGGACGAGGAGGCGCTCGAGCTCGTGGCCGGTGAAGCCGCCGGCCTTGAGGTCGTCGTGCAGCTCGCACATGCGGGCGTAGGCTTTTTCGTTGGCTTCGTCCTCGGGTTTGTAGCGGACGCGCGTCTGCCCGAGCATGAAGGCGAAGTGGCGGACGTTCTTCGGGAAATCCGCGAGGGTGAAGTGATGGGGCTCGATCTTGCGGCCGTGGAAGAGTGGGAGGTCGAGCTGGTCGTCGGGCTCCAGGTCGTAGAGGGCGAAGCGGCCGAAGTCGGAGACGAGGACGAAGCGGGGAATCTCGTCCCAGCGGTCTTCGCGGGTGAGGTCCTCGATGTAGGTGAAGGCCTGTGTGGCGGCGAGGCTGAGGTCTTCGCCGCGGCTCTTGTGCTCGACGAGGAGCTTGCCTTTCCAGAGGAGGTCGATGGCGGAAGTGTTGCCGCGGAGGTTGCGGACGTTTTCCTCGAAGGAGGCGATGGAGGCGCGGCGGAGGCCGAAGACGTCGAAGAAGGCGTTATAGAAGGTCTGCTTGTGGGCGCGCTCGGAGGAGGCGGTGAGGTTTTGGGGGTCGCGCGAGAAGCGGAGGGCGCGGTCGCGGACTTCGGGCCAGGAGAGGTGGGGCATCGCGCGCGGTGTCATGGCCCGGCGCACGGCGGGGTATCAAGACAAAGTTCGCCCGTTACCCGCGTCCGCGGGACGACCGGATCAGCGGGCCTCCGCGGCGGGACAAGTATGCACCCCGGATTCGGAGGGCGCTCATTTCAACTGCGGCGGCTGGTTGCCGTAGGTCCAGCCTTCGCCCTTGAAGGGCGGCGCGGGCGGTGGCTGCGGGAGCGGCGTCGGAGTGAGCTGGCGCGCGAGTTCGAGGCTGGCTTCGCGGATCTGCCGGCCGGCGGTGATCTCCAAATTGCTGTAGCTGGTGAGGCGCGTCTCGTAGCCGCCGCCGTGCTCGCCGAACGCCTCCTCGGTCGGCACGTATCCGACGCAGCCGTTCGCCAGCTCCACCGGGAAGGTGATCGGGAAGCCGCTGCCCGCCTTGAGATCGAGGCCATACTGACAGAAATACTCCGCCGGATTCGCGAGGCACACCACCGGCCCGAGCTGTATCGCCTGCACCTCGACCTCGACCGTCGGATGTTTCGCGAGCAGCGCATCGAGCAGCACGGTTTCCTTTGCCCAGACCCAATCCGTCCCGCCGTCCTTCGCGCCCTTCTTCGCCAGTTCGATCGCCGACGCGACACGCTCCGGCGCTGGCGGGCGACGCGGGATGGTCCAGCTCTTCAGTTTCATCGCGAGCGGCAATTCGCTCACGCGTGTCTGCGACATGCCGAGCAGCACTTTCACCGCCTCGGCTCCGACGCGACCGCCGACGAACTGCGACCACGCATCGCCATCGGGATTCACGTGCGGGTTCAGATTATCGACCTGCGTCACGTCGCCGCACGCGCCTTGCAGGAAGACGACGCCGGCCTCCTGGCCGAAGTATCCCTGGATTGCGCGCTCCATGTAGTGCGGCCAGTTCGCGGAGACCCACGGGCCGTTCGCGGTGGCGTGGCAGGAGAAATTCACGACGCAGCCAAGCAGTCGGCCGTCGGCATTCCACACGCCGATGACGCCAACCTGCGGATCGGTCGGCCCGGCGTATTCGACGTTGCCGGGGTTGCCCTTGCCGGGGTGCGAAAAGCTGAGCCCGTTCTTCATGCGGATGCGCCGGTTGAAGCCGACGGTCGGCTCCGAGCCTGTGCCGAATCCGACGGTCGCAACTTCGCGCGCGGCATCGGCAGCGGCGACGGCTTCGACGATCGCCGTCGTCACGGTCGCCAGATACTTCGCGTCGGCGCAGGACGACTGGTTGTAGGCGAGGTCCTTCGCCAGGTCCGAGGCGTGATCAAACTCGCCCGGTATCACCATCCCGACCGGCCCGGACGAATGCGAATGCGACGCGCCGATCATCACCGCGCCCGGCTCGATGCCGCACCGCTCGCGGATGCGCTCGCGCGCCTCGACGACGATCTGGCGCGGGACGACGAGCGCATCGAGCCCAACGAGCGCGACCCTCGTCTTGCCATCATCGAAGACGCTCGCGCGCACCTTGCACGGATCGTGGATGCGTTTGGCGAAGGTCTTCCCGTAGCCGCCCGGCACCTCCATGCCGATTTCCGGTGTGATGTCGCGCTCGGCGAAGCCGGCCTTGATACCGGCGTGGGCAATCAGGGGCAGCGCGCAGAGCACGAAAAGGGCGGCGAATGTTTTCATTGGGGGGGGAACACGACGAGGGACGGGCTCGGTGTGAAGTAGAGCCCGCGCGCCCGCAAATCCTTTGAATCCGCGCTCCGCTGGTCACAGCCCCCGACCCGAAGCCTGCGGCCAGCCCCCTGCCCTACCGCCCGTCGCGAGAGTCGTCGGGGTAGCGCTCACGGTCTGCGCGCGCGCCTTTGCCAGTGAAGAAATTCTCCATCTGGCCGCTGCGTTTTTCAAAACGCTTGCCGAGACGGTGGAAAAAGTCTGCCGGGCTGCGGAAAGGTTCGCCGGGCTGGGAGAAGCCGTCGTCGGAGCGCCGCCGCGGCTCAGGCGGCGGCAGGCTGCGCGGGTCGTCGAGATAGTTCCGGTCATTATCGGCCGGACGGCCGCGGACGAGGCCGATGTCTTTGCGCAGGATCGTCCCGCTGTCGGCGGCGATCTCGATGCTTCCGGAACGGCCCAGCTTGCTGTCGGTGAGCTCCAGCAGCCATACGGGCGCGCCGCCGCCGGTGCCGCTTCGCAGCAGATAATCGACGTGATCGAACGGGGTCGCCGACTTCTGCGCCTCCTGGTTTGCAATTGTGAAGGCGCCCTCGGAATCGAGGTTGAGCTGGCTGAAATTCATCGGGCTGCCGGCTGCGCGCGGAGCCGTGGGGGCGCGCTCGCTGATGACCTTCCCCCGCTGCACCTCCACCTCCCGGACACCACCGCGGGCGCGCGGCTCATCGAGGGTGATCTTCCACACCGCCGGCTGCGGCGAGCCAGCGCGGCCGCGGAGTTCCAGCACGCGATTGAGCGTGTCCTTGCCCTGGCTCCGACCGACCACGCGGAGCGCGGAGTAGGCCGTGTCCTGCGCCAGCGCGGCAAGTGACATGGCAAAAAGCAGGGCGGCGGAGAGCAGGGATTTCATGGGGGCGCACGATGGGGCGGTGGCGCGGGTTTTTCCAGCGCGAATGCGCGGCGGCGGCCAAAATCGGCGGTGCGCATTTGGGCTTTCTTCGCGGCGCCTCCTCGCGCATGACTGGCGGCGTCATGCCTGCCACTCTCGATTCCCTCGAGCGCCAGTTGAAGGTCTATAAGGGCCTCGTCGAGGTGAGCGCATTAATCAACGGAATCACGGATTCGAGCGAACTGCTCCCGGCGATCCTCGAAGTGGCGCGGCGCGTCATGGAGGTGGAGGCGGCGTCTCTTTTCCTCACGACTCCGAATGGCGACATCGAGCTCGCTGCTGCCAGCGGCGGCCCCGGGATGCCCCCCGGCGCTGCAAAGATCACCGTCCCGCGCGGACGCGGCATCGCCGGATGGGTGCTGGAAAACAGCGAGCCGCTGCTCGTGCCGGACGCCTACGCCGACGCGCGCTTTTTCCCCGATGTGGACAGGCAGACCGGGTTTCGCACGCGGTCGATCCTGTGCGTGCCGCTGGCGCGAAAAGAGAGCGTCATCGGCGTGCTTCAGGTGCTGAATCCGACCGGGCGCCAGGCCTTCGATGAAGATGATCTCGATGCGTTCAAGGCCTACGCAAACCTCGCGGCCACGGCCATAGACAAGCTGCGCACGATCGAGCGGCAGCGCGAGCAGCAGCGCGCGGCGCAGGAATTCGCCTTCGCGCGCGAGATCCAGGCGAGCTTCCTCCCGCAGTCGCTCCCGCAGCTTGCGCGCGTCCAGTTCGCCGCGGCTTACCGGCCCGCGCTGAATGTCGGCGGCGATTTCTACGACGTGCTGCAACTCAGCCCGGATGAAATCTATTTCATCGTCGGCGATGTCTCGGGCAAAGGCACCCCCGCGGCGCTGCTGATGGCGCAGGCGCTGAGCATCCTGCGGCTCATTCTGCAGCCCGGCATCTCGCCGGTGACGGCGATGGCGCGCTGGAATGCGATGCTCACCGGGCACACGATCCGCGGCATGTTCATCACCGCGCTGCTCGGCCGGCTGACGGTTTCCACCGGGCGCACCGAGCTGTGCAGCGCCGGGCACTGCCATCCGTTTCTCGTCGGGGCGGACGGCATTTCCTCGGAGGTGAAGATCGCGGGATCGCCGCCCCTCGGGCTGCTGCCTGAGCTGCCGGCGCGTGCCCACACGCTCACACTCGCGCCGCGCGAATGGCTCGTGCTTTACACGGACGGGCTGGTGGAGTCCTTCAACGCGAGCGACGAGCCGCTCGACAAATCCGGCGTCACTCATCTGCTCGACCGCCAGTTTGGCGGCGCCAGCGACGTGATCGAGGCGCTCAACCGCGGCGAAATGGAGCACCGGCAGCAGGCCGAGCCCCACGACGACCTCACAATCCTGGTCTTTGGTTTCCGATGAAAAGCGAAATCGAGTTTGCAAGCCATCCGGCGAATCTGACGCTCGTCCGGGAGTTCGTGCGCCAGTTTCTAAAACCGCTCGGTTTCTCCGATACGGAAAAAGATCTCCTCGTGCTCGGACTGGATGAAGCCTGCACCAATGTCATCCGCTATGCCTACCATCATGAGCCGAACCAGCTCATCTGCCTCGTCTGCGAGCGGCTGGCGGCGGGCGTCCGCTTCCGGCTTCGCGACTACGGGACGCAGGGCGATCCGGGGAAAATGCAGGGGCGCCCGCTCGACCTTGTGCAGCCCGGCGGGCTCGGCATTCACCTGATCCGGCGGGCCTTTGACCAGGTGGATTACAACCTCAAGAAGGAAGGCACCGAACTGGTGCTCGAAAAGCACTTCAACCACTCCTCGCGCCCCAGCCGGAGGTAGCCGCCGCCGCGCGTGCGGCGACTTAAAGCCCGCGCCCGCCAGCCGTCCCCACCGCGTGTTTGTCGCTCGCCGCGACCTTCGCCTCGCGCTCGCGCACCTCTGGCTTGTGCCAGCCACAGTGCTCGCACCGCCACGGGCGGAAGCGATGCCCGAGGTAAATCGAGAGCCAGCTCACCGACCACAGCCCGAGCGTCAGGACCGAGAAGAGCAGATGCACCCCGTGGTGCATCTGAGCACGCAAAAAGACCTGATCGTGCCGGCACCGCCGGCAGTAAGCGCGCATTTTGTCCTTATGGTCCTTCTTCATTCCTCTTAAGGCGGAATTTCGCATGCCGGCGTACTCACTTCCAGCGGGGAAAAGCCGGTATTTTTCACGGCTCGACGAATCCATTGCGGATCGCATAGCGCACCAGATCGGCGACGGATTTGAGCTGCAGCTTGCGCATCAGCCTCGCGCGATGCGTCTCAGCCGTCTTCACGCTGATCCCGAGCGCCTTGGCCACGGCTTTGTTCGAGCGGCCCTCGGCGATCAGTTGCAAAACCTCGCGCTCGCGCCTGGTGAGATCGCCCGCCGGCCGCAGGCTGCCGCGCTTTGCCTCCGAGACTGGGAGCGCCGCGGCATGCACGCTCGACGCCACGCATGGGCTGAAGAACGTCTCCCGCCGCAGGAGCGCCTCGACCGCCTTCACGAGATCGCGCCCGCCTTCGGACTTCAGGACGTAGCCCCGCGCACCGGCCCCGACCACTTCTTTCACGAGCTGCTCGGAAGCATGCATGGAAAGCACCAGCACCTCGGTCCCGCGTGACCTTTCCAGAATCTGCCGCGTCGCCTCAAAGCCGTTCAGCTCCGGCATGCTGATGTCCATGACCACGATGTCCGGCGTCAGCGCGTGCGCGAGCTCCACCGCCGCGCGTCCGTCCGCCGCCTCGCCACAGACCTCCCATCCCGGCTGCACCTCCAGCAGCGCACGCAGCCCGCGCCGCACGACCTCGTGGTCATCGGCGAGCAGGATGCGGATTTTTCCTTTCCTCATAAGACCTCCGGCAGACGCGCGATCACCACCGTGCCCGGATCGTTCGGCGCGATGGTCAGCGAGCCACCGAGTTGCAAAAGACGCTCGCGCATCCCCGCGATACCCAGGCCCGTCCCCTCGCCCGCGTCGCTCGGGGGACCGCAGCCCGCGTCGCGGATTTCCAGCGTCACCCAGCCGTCGAGCAGCACCACGCGGATCGAGGCCGTCGCGCTCTTCGCGTGGCGGAGCACATTCGAGAGGCTCTCCTGGATCACGCGGAAAATGCTCATCTCCAACTGCTCGTGGAGCCGGGGAAAATCCTCATCGATCTCGATCGTGACGGCGATCCCGCTGCGCTCGGAAAAGCCCTGCACGAACCAGCGCAGCGCAGCATTCAGCCCGCGCTCGTCGAGCAGCGGCGGGTGCAGCAGGTAGGCCTGCGAGCGGAGGTCGCGCACCGCACCGGCCGCCAGCTCCACGCTGTCCGCTAGCAGCACCGCCCGGCGCTCCCCGTCCAGCGCCACGCCGGGATGCGAGAGGAGGGAAAGATTCATCGCCAGCGCGGCGAGCCCCTGCGCCGTCGAGTCATGCAGCTCCCGCGCGACCCGCCGGCGCTCCTCATCCTGTGTCCGCAGCAGCCGCCACGAGAGCCGGTGCAGCCGCCGCTCAGCTTTCTTCCGCTCGCGGATGTCCCGCATGATTCCCGACGTGCCGATGATCTCTCCCCGCGAATCGCGCAGCGGAAAAGCCGTCAGCGACACCTCGATCAATTCCCCGCTCTGCGCCACGCGTACGGTCTCCACCCGCTTCACCGTCTCGCCCGCCTTCACCCGTTCCCGCATTGCCCGCGCCTCGTCCAGGCACTCTGCCGGAGTGATCAGCGCGGTCGTCATTCCGATGATCTCCTCCGCCGCGTAGCCAAAGATCGACTCCGCCGCCTGATTCCAACTGACGATCGTTCCCTGAAGGTCGCAACTCATGATCGCGTCGTCCGACCCCGCCACGATCATCGCCATGCGCTCGAGCTCCGCCGTCCTTTCGCGGACGCGATCCTCGAGTTTCGCGTGCGAGCGCTGCAATTCCTCCCGCATCCGCCGCAGCTCGCTGATGTCAGTCGCGGTCCCGACGTACCCCATGAGCCGACCGGACGCATCCCGCTCCTCCACCACCTCGCCGAGCAGCCAGACGCTCGTCCCGGAGGGCTGCAAAAACCGGTACTCCGAGCGAAACGGCACCCCCTCAGCCGCCGTCCGGCCCCACTCGTCCCGCACCCGTGCCCGATCCTCCGGGTGGATCGCCGACTCCCAACCAGAGCCAAGCGCGGCGCCAGGCGGAAGATCCGCCAGCTCGCACCAGCGCGAGTTCACAAATGTGCATGCACCTTCTGCATCCGTCCGAAAAATCGCCACCGGCGAACTGCGGGCGAGGGAGCGCAGCCATCCAAAGTCGTCTGAGGGGGTTAGCACGACGGGGTTTGCGGGAAGCTCCTCTACACCTCGGTCCATGCCGATGAACGTCGCTACATCGCAGGTTTACGGCAATACCATTCGTAGGTTTTCTCAATCCCCTCGCGCAGCGGGATGCGCGGCGTCCAGCCCAGATTCTTCAGCCGCGTCACATCCAGCAGCTTGCGCGGCGTCCCATCCGGCTGCGCCGGGTCAAAAGCGAGCGTGCCTGGAAAGCCCACCACCTCCCGGATCATCTCCGCCAGTTCGCGGATCGAAACATCCTCGCCGCAGCCCACGTTCACGATCTCGGGCGAGTCGTAGCTTTCCAGGAGAAAACGGCACGCACCCGCGAGGTCGTCCACATGGAGGAATTCGCGCCGCGGCGTGCCCGTTCCCCACACCGGCACACTTGCGTCGCCGCGCGCCTTGGCCTCATGCACCTTGCGCAGCAGCGCGGGCAGGACGTGCGAACTGCTCAGGTCGAAGTTGTCGCCGGGGCCGTAGAGATTCGTCGGCATCGCGCAGATGAAGTTCCGCCCGTACTGCCGCGCATACCCCTGGCATAGCCGGATGCCCGCGATCTTCGCCAGCGCGTAGGGCTCATTGGTCGGCTCCAGCGCGCCGGTCAGCAGAGAGTCCTCGCGGATCGGCTGCGCCGCGAATTTCGGATAGATGCAAGAGCTGCCGAGGAAGAGGAGCTTCGCCGCGCCGAAGTCCGCCGCCGCCTCGATCACGTTGTTCTGCACCTTCAGATTCTCGAGGAGAAACTCGACCGGAAAATCATTGTTTGCCCTGATCCCGCCGACCTTGGCCGCCGCCACCACCACGACCGCCGGGCGCGCCTCGTCAAAGTAACTGCGCACCGCCGCGCGGTCAGTCAGGTCGGTCTCCGCGCGCGTCCGCGTCAGGAGACTGGTGTAGCCGTGGCCGGTGAGCTCGCGGACGATCGCACTGCCCGCCAGTCCACGGTGACCGGCGACGAAAATGGGGTCTGTTTTTTTCACCCGGCGACGCTACCACACCGCGCAAGCCCGCGAACCGGAATGCCCGAAGGCGCATGGGAGTGAGACCGCACAACCTCCTTCCCATCCGGCCCCTTTCACATCAGCCCACATGTCCTGGACGACGATGCGGAGGGAAAAGGAGACAAGCCGCGCCTTTCCCATCGGGTTGCCTAATTCCGCGAATCCCCCCATCTTTCGCGCGCCTTGGAAACCACCGCCCCGCTCCTCTTCGACTCCGCCTTTCTGGCCAAGCTCGAACAGCTTTATCTCCTCTCCAAAAAACTCTTCCGCGGAACCCACCGC
>JANOBH010000113.1:0-2708 GCA_031411535.1 Chthoniobacter sp.
CGGAGCCAAGCGCTCCTGCGCGCCGGCATTGGAGCGTGGTCCTTGGAATTACTTTTGAACTTTGAGCTTTGACCTCTTCCCGCCGCCTACCCCTCGCGGTACGTCCCGCCCGTCACGCCGAGCTGCGACTGCGCGCGCAGCTCGCGCCACAGATCGCCGCCTTCGCGCTCGCCGCCGAGCAGCGTCTGGTAGGCGCGGATCACGCGCGCGGAGTCCTCCGCATTTTCCTCCAGCAGCTCGATGCGGAAATCGCGCAGCCCCGCGCCGGCGAGCTGCTGAAAAAACCGCGCGCCTGTCTGCGGCACAGCGTTGAAGAGCGTATTGCGGCAGCCCACATCCGCGCGCAGCGGGTGCTCCACCCCCACGCGGTCGCGCAGGTGGACGCGATGCGTTTCGCACGGCCGCCCGCAGTCGAGGAAGGTCGTCCCTTTCGACATGAACGCCGCGAAAACGCAGTGCTCCATGTGAAACATCGGCATGTGCTGGTGGATCGTGAGCTCGAACCACTCCGGCGGCGCGCCGGCCAGCAGATCGAGCACCTGCTCGATGTTCAGATCGTAGCTCACCGTCACGCGCTCCAGCCCGGCGCCGATGAAATGCTGCGCGGTCAGCGGGTTCGCCACGTTGAGTGAAAAGTCGCCCACCCGCCGCAGCGGACTCGCGGCGAAATGCGCGATCGCCCCGAGATTGCGGATGAGCACGCCGTCGGGTTCCGCATTCTCGATGAGTTTGAAAAAGCCCTGCTCGCCGGCCTTTTGAATCCGCGGCGTCGCCAGGAAAATCCGCGCGCCATCCCCCGCCGCGCGCACCCGCACGACTGCGTCCTTATACCGCCGGATGTCCTCGAAATCCGCATACACCTCGCCGACGCCGCACGTCAGCGCCGCGTCGAGCTGATCCATCGTCCGGCAAAGCACGCGCAAGGTAGCGCGGGCTTCCAGCCCGCCATCCCCGCGCACTGCGGGCTGGAAGCCCGCGCTACGTTGGAAAACCTCCCGCCACGAATCCGCCGACTCCGCGCGCACCACCGCGCGCGCCGCGTCCAGTTGGAAAACCAACTCCCGCCGCAGCCGGTTCAGCTCGCCGATCGGCAGGATCACGCCGCCCTCCAGCGCGTTCTCAAATTCCCCCAGCGCGTAACCGCTTTCGCCAAAACGCCCGAGATGCTCCCGCAGTTTTTCCAACGTGAGCGGCGCTGTGCGCGCCGCCTGCAATGGGATCGTGGATCTCACCTCCACCTTCCCGCCACAGCTCGCAGAAACCACCATCGGCTCCCCTGCCCGCCCGCTCACGCGCACATCCGCCGCGACGCGCCGCCGCGGCTCGATCTTCCCCGCGAATGACTGCCGCAGCCGTTTGTTCAGCTCGGGATCGTCCGTCTTCCAGACGCGATCCCCCGGCTTCAGCCGCGCGAAGTCGATGTGGCCGTGCTGGAAAAAACAGCGCCCGCCTTTGATCCCGAAAATCCGCCCGCCCTGCTCCGCGTTCGTGTCGCCGCCGGTGTCGAAAACCACGCCATCGCCGGGCTTCAACGGAATCTCCGGCTCCAGCTCCACAAAGTCCCGCCCCACGCGCGCGATCCGCCCGATGAATGGCCCGCGCTTTTTCCCATACCGCGCCGGCACCAGCTCCTGATGATTCACGCCGTGCATCCAGCCGGAATACAGCCCGCGCGAAAACGCCATCTCGAGCTGGTAGCGGTCGGGCGGGCTGATGGTTGATGGTTGATGGTTGAGTGACGCGCTTTCGCGTTCGGAGAGCGCGGCGTCGATCGCGCGCCGATAGACCTGGCACACCGCCGCCACGTACTCCGGCGTCTTCAGCCGGCCCTCGATTTTGAAACTGACCACGCCCAGCTCCATCAGCGCGGGAATCTCCTCCACCGCCGCCAGATCCTGCGGCGAAAGCAGGTAGCGCCGGTCGCCCAGATCGCGCACCGCGCCATCCACCACCAGCTCGTAAGGCATCCGGCACGCCTGCGCGCACTCGCCGCGGTTCGCGCTCCGCTGGCCGAGCGATTCGCTCGTCAGGCACTGCCCGGAGTACGCCACGCACAGCGCACCGTGGACGAAGACCTCCAGCGGAAGTGCGGAGTGCGGAGTGGCGAGTGCGGAATCGTCTGGCGTCACTCCGCCTTCCGCATTCCGCGTTCCGAATTTGCCCAGCTCCCGCAGCGACAGCTCGCGCGCCAGCACCGCGCGCTCGATGCCGAGGTCCTTCGCGAAAGCCACGCCCTCCGGCGAGGTGATCGTCATCTGCGTGCTCGCGTGGATCGGCAGCTCCGGCGTGATCTCGCGCGCCAGCCGCACCAGCCCCACGTCCTGCACGATCAGCGCATCCACACCCGCGCGGCTCAGCAGCCGCAGGTATTCCGCCGCCGCGTCCAGCTCGCCGGTGAAAACGAGCGTATTGAAAGCCACATACGTTTTCACCCCATGCCGGTGGCAGAACGCCACGACCTCGGGCAGCTCCGCCTCGCTGAAATTGTCCGCCCGCAGCCGCGCGTTGAATTTCGGCAGGCCGAAATAAACCGCGTCCGCGCCGTTCGCCACGGCCGCGCGCACGCAATCCCAGCCGCCCGCGGGTGCGAGCAGTTCGGGCGTGGGAAAGTGGGCGGGCGCAGTCATCGGCGGGGCGGCAATAGACGCATTTCCGCCCCGTGTGCAACGTAGGCGGGGCTTCCCAGCCCCGCGCGGCGCGGGCGAAGG
>JANOBH010000114.1:0-27486 GCA_031411535.1 Chthoniobacter sp.
TGCAGCGCGACCATGAGCGCGCACATGAGCAGCACGATCGAGGGCAGGCTCCAGGCGGAGAGGTCGTAGCCGAGGGCGGCGAGGTGGTGATCGCTTGGCGAAGCTTTGAGGACGTGATCGACGATGTAGGCGAAAGGCCACGGCCGCAGCAGGCCGAGGGCGATGGAGAGGATCGTGAGGGCGACGGCGGTGAGCGTCGGCGCGAGGAATGGCCGGTAATAGGCGAGCGCGCGGCGGTAGATAGGCATCGGCGCGATGAGAAACCGGATGACGACTTGTTAGCAACGATTCTTCGGACGGCGATGCCGGGCGAAATGTCACCGTGAGAGTTGTGACTCGCGACGCGGTGGCCCTGCGAGTGTCCGTCGGCCGACACCGTCGTATCGCTGCGGTGGGAGAATCATTGAACTTTTTTGGCCTGATTGCGTCTATTTCTATGAAGACAGCGTAGTGAAAGACAAACGTGGCACAGCGGCTGCTAAAGTAATTTCAACCTCAGTAACCCGACCCCAAAAGATTTATGAAAAAGCCCCTCAAGAAAGCGACCCGCGCCAACTACAGCCTCGGTGATCTCATCCTCGCCGTAAGCAGCTTCAGCAAGAACAACCGCGAGACGGTCGCCGCGGTGGCCGATCTCCTCGAGTCCGGTCGCGTTCGCTTGAGCAGCCAGGGCCGCAAGGTTCGCGCCCGCGTTTACTAAGCGCCGACTGCGCCTGCCGCTGGTGAGAATATCGCCAGGGCATTGTTAAGACTTTTCCCAACGCCCCGCCGGCGGCTTCCAAGCTCCGGCGGGGTAAGTTTTTGCCCGGAAGGCGCGGGCGGGTGAATACGCCGCTTCCCAAAAACCGCGGCCGCCTCTAACGTCCGCCGGGTGATCGAACGCTACACCCGACCTGAAATGGCCGCCATCTGGGCGGATCAACGCAAATACGAAATCTGGCTCGAAATCGAGACGCTGGCCTGCGAGGCGCAGGCCGAGATCGGCGTCGTGCCGAAGGAGGATGCGGAGACGATCCGCGCGAAGGCGAAGTTCGATCTCGCGGAGATCATGGAGATCGAAAAGAGGACGAACCACGACGTGATCGCGTTTTTGGAAAACGTCGCGAGCTACGTGGGGCCGGCGTGCCGGTGGATGCACCAGGGGATGACTTCGAGCGACGTGCTCGACACCACGCTGGCGGTGCAGATGGCGGAGGCGTCCGACATGCTGATCTCCGACCTGCGCGATCTGCGCGAGGTCGTGGCGCGGCGGGCGCGGGAGTTTAAGATGACGCCGATGATCGGACGCAGCCACGGCATTCACGCGGAGCCCGTGACCTTTGGCCTGAAGCTCGCGCTGATGTATGACGAATTTGGCCGCGCGCTGGAGCGGCTGGAGGATGCGCAGCCGCGCATCCGGGTGGGAAAACTGAGCGGTGCGGTCGGCACACACGCGCATCTCGATCCGAGGGTCGAGGAGCGCGTTTGCGAAAAGCTCGGCCTCCAAGCCGCGGCGCTATCCACCCAAGTCATCCAGCGCGACCGGCATGCGGAATTTCAGACAGTGCTGGCGATTATTGCTTCGTCGATCGACCGCTGGGCCACGGAGTTCCGCCATCTCCAGCGCACCGAGGTCCTCGAGGTGGAGGAGTATTTCTCCGCCGGGCAAAAGGGCAGCTCCGCCATGCCGCACAAGCGCAACCCGATCACCGGCGAGAAGCTCAGCGGCCTCGCCCGCGTCGTCCGCGGCAATGCGATGGCTGCGCTGGAAAACGTCGCGCTCTGGCACGAGCGCGACATTTCCCACTCGTCGGTCGAGCGCATCATCATGCCGGACTCCTGCATCCTCGTGGACTACATGCTGGTGACTTTGAAAAAGCTCACCGACCGCCTCCTCGTTTACCCCGAGAATATGGAGCGCAACCTCCGGATCACGAAGGGGCTCTACTATTCGCAGACCATCCTGCTCAAGCTCACGGCACGCGGTCTGGAGCGCAAAGCCGCCTACGAGGCGGTGCAGCGCGCAGCGATGAAGACATGGCAGGGCAATGTGAGCCTCCAGGAAAATCTCGCCGCTGAGCCGGATGTCGCCGCCGTGCTTTCGCGGGAGGAGATCGACGAGCTCTGCTCCCTCGACATCCACTTTGCGCATGTGGACGAGACCTTTCGCAAACTCGGTCTCGCCTGACGGCAAGCGCAGCAAAGCCGAACGCGGATGAACCTCCAGTCGATCCTAAAGACGGCCCTGTACCGGCTGGGCTACAGCATCAAGCGGGTGCGGCCGAGGCGCGACCCGGCGGCGGGCGCGGCGGCGCGCGAGCGGACGACGGTGACGTATGATGAGCTGCTCGGGATGCTGCACCGGCGCGACCCCTACGCCGGCTTCGACTTCGCCTCCCGGTCATTCGACGCGCAGGGATGGGGCAGCGATTCGCCGGCCTTCCGCGAACTCATCCTCACGCGCAAGCCGACCCTGATCATCGAGGTCGGCACATGGAAAGGCGGTTCGGCTTTGCAGATGGCGGGCGTGCTGGAGGAGGCGGGCATGCCGGGGACGATCCTGTGCATCGACACATGGCTCGGCGCGCTGGAATTCTGGACCGACCTAGATGACCCCGACCGCCATCTCAGCCTGCGGCTCGATCACGGCTGGCCCACGGTCTATTACCAGTTCCTCGCGAATGTCTGCCACCGCGGCTTCCAGCGCCGCATCGTCCCTTTTCCGCAGACCTCGGCGACCGCCGCGCTGTGGCTGCGCGCCTCCGGTCTCCGCGGGGATTTGATCTACCTCGACGGCAGCCACGAGGAGGAGGACGTCTATCAGGACGTGCTCGATTACTGGGAGGTGCTTGCGGATGGGGGCACGCTTTTCGGAGACGACTATTCGTGGGACGGCGTGCGGCTCGCGGTCGAGAGGTTCGCCCGGGAAAAGGGATTGCGAGTGACGTTTATGGCGGACAAGTGGCTGCTGCAAAAGTCCGCATGAAATTGCCACCGCCTTCGCCCTTTCCTCGCGCGGATCGCGAATGTATCGTCGCCAGCTTGAGATCGGACACCTCATTATGACTCGGAAAATCGCCCTCATCCTCCTCCTCGCCACGCTGCCGTTCGCCGGTTGCGGCAAGATGCGCGAAAAGCTCCCCTTTTTGAAAAAGAAAGTCGTGGCCAAGGCGACGGCGACTCCCGCGCCCGTGGCAGCCGCGGCACCGGCGACACCTCCGCCCGCCCAGACAGAGCCGGCGGCTCCGCCCCGTCCCGCGATCGACACCACGGCGCAGGTCGTCGTGCTCTGCTATCACCGCCTGGAGGGAAAGGCGGGTGGCGCGCTTTCCATCGAGCCGGCGCTTTTTGAGAAGCAGATGGAGGAGATCAAGCAGGCCGGGCTGGCGGTGATCTCGATGAAGGACTTCCTCGCCTGGCGGCGCGGGGAGAAAAACATCCCGCCCAGGAGCGTCCTCATCACGATCGACGACGGCTACGTTTCCGGCCTGGATGTCGGCGTTCCGATCCTGAAAAAATACGGCTTTCCAGCGACGTTTTTCATCTACACGAACTACCTGAACAACGGCGGCAAATCCATGACGTGGGCGCAGCTAGCGAGTCTGAGGGACGACGGATTCGAGATCGGCTGCCACACCGTTTCCCACCTCGATCTGCGCCGGAAGCCGTCGAAAGTGGCGGGCGAGTACGATGCGTGGCTGAAGGATGAGGTCGAGCGCTCCAAGCAGATCCTGGAGGAAAACCTCGGTATCCGCTGCGCCACCATCGCCTACCCATTTGGCCACCATAGCGAGAAGGTCCACGAGGCGTGCCAGGCCGCGGGGTACGAGGCCGCCTTCACCACCTACGGCGCGCGGCTCGGCATCACCACCAATGCCCTGAGCCTCGGCCGCTACGATGTCACCGCGAAGATGCCGGGCAACCAGCAGGTCTTCGACGTGGCGATCAATTTCACCGGCATGGCCGCCCCTTCCGGTCCCGCCGTCATGGGCCAGGAGGCCTCCGTCTCGATGGTTACCGAACCGATGAACAACACGACGATCAAGGATGCGACGCCGGAGATAAAGGCGGAGCTTTCCACGATGGGCGCGCTGGAGCCGGGCAGTGTCGAGATGCGGATCAGCGGACTCGGGCTGGTGCCGGCGAAATTCGATCCCGCCACGAAGATGATCCGCTACAAAGTGGACAAGCCCCTGAGGGAGGGCTCGTACACCGTCATCGTCGCCGGAAAGCAGGGTGTGCAGCGGGTCGAGACGCGGTGGTCTTTCCACTACAGCGCCACTGGCGAGGCTCCAGAGGAGGCCGCACCTCCTGCGCCCCCCGCTCCGAAGGTCGGGAAAAAGCCCATTAAAAAGGCCTGACGCGCACCCCGGCAGCCGGAGAGCGTTCGCGGCGGTGTCCGGCATCCACGCCCCGCGCGACCGGAGGCGTCGCGGTCCTCGACAAGCTGGGTTTCTGCGCTAGTCTGCGCGCCCGCCAATCATGTTTTCACTGCTCGCCGACAAGCTTCAGGACGTTTTCAAGGACCTGCGTGGTCATGGGACGATCTCGGAGACGAATATCACCGACGCGATGCGTGCGGTGCGGATGGCGCTGCTTGAGGCGGACGTGGAGTTCGGGGTGGCAAAGGGGTTCATCGCCCGCGTGAAGGAAAAGGCGATGGGGGAGGCGGTGCTGCGCGGGGTGGCTCCGGGGCAGCAGATCGTGAAGATCTTTCACGACGAACTCACCGCGCTGCTGGGCGGGGACAATGCGCCGCTGAACCTCGATCAGCCCGCGCGGATCATGATGGTGGGCCTGAATGGCGCTGGAAAGACCACGTCCTCGGCGAAGCTCGCGGCGTGGCTGAAGAAGCAGGGGAAGGCTCCGCTGCTGATCGCGTGCGATTTGCACCGACCGGCGGCGATCGAGCAGCTCGCACAGCTCGCGAAGCAGGTGGGCGTGCCCGTTTTCACACCGGAGCCGGGGGAAAAGGACGTGAAGCGGGTGGCGGCGCAGGCCCTGGAGTGGGCGAAGCTGCAGACGGGAAACGTGCTGATTTTCGACACCGCCGGGCGGCAGGAGATCGACGAGCCGCTGATCGCGGAGATCAAGGGATTGCGCGAGTTTTTGAAGCCGCAGGAAGTGCTGCTGGTGGCCGACGCAGCGACGGGGCAGCAGGCGGTGAGTGTGGCCACGCATTTCCACACGGCGCTGGACATCACGGGGCTCGTGCTGACGAAGCTGGACGGCGACGCGCGCGGCGGGGCGGCACTCTCGATGCGCGAGGTCACGCAGCGGCCGATCAAGTTCGCGGGAGTGGGCGAAAAGCTGGACCAGTTTGAGCCGTTCTTCCCGGACCGGCTCGCCGGGCGCATCCTCGGGATGGGCGACATCGTGGGGCTGGTGGAAAAGGCCGCGTCGATGATCGACGAGGACGAGGCCAGGCGGATGGAGGAGAAGATGCGGACGGCGTCGTTCGACCTGAACGACTTTCTGGCCCAGTTCAAGATGCTCAAGAAGCTGGGGCCGCTGGAGAATCTGCTTGGCATGATCCCCGGCATGGGTAACGTCAAAAACTTTTCGGTTGACGAAAAACAGATGAAGCGGGTCGAAGCGATAGTGCTTTCGATGACCCTCGCAGAGCGGACCAACCCGGACATTTTGAATGCCCGCCGCCGGCAGAGGATCGCCCGTGGAAGCGGAGTTACCGTCACCGAAGTGAATGACCTCCTTCAGCGCTTCGGCCAGATGCGGAAGATGATGAAGGGGATGGGCAAGATGAAGAAGATGATGGCGCGCCAAGGCGCGCCGCGCATCGGCATCAGGCGATAATTTTCAACTCAGCAATCACCAACCAAACCAAACCACATCATGTCTGTCGCCATCCGCCTCCGCCGCGAAGGAAGCCTCAATAACCCGTATTTCAAAGTCGTCGTCGCTGATCAGCGCAGCCCGCGCGACGGCAAATTCATCGAACTCGTGGGCAACTACGACCCGAAGAAGCCCGGCGACAATGCGAACGTGGACCTCGCCCGCATCGACTACTGGGTGAAGAACGGCGCGCAGCAGTCCGACACCGTCCGCAGCATCGTCAAGAAGGCGCGGAAGAAGGAAGCGGCCGCCGCGAAGTAAGGCTCGCCTTTCAGGGACCGGGCGCGCACTTTTCCGCGCCATGCAGGAGTTCCTCGATTTCGTTTTGCGCCATCTCATCGACTACCCCGATGAGATGGGCCTGACCCGGCATGACGGCAATAAGCGGACGACATTCTACCTGCGCGTGCGGCAGAGCGATGTCGGCAAGGTGATTGGCAAACACGGGCAGACGATCATCGCCATCCGCAATCTCCTCAGCGCGGCCGCGGCGCGGCACGGGGAGCGCGCACAACTCGAGATCGTGGAGGATCCGCAGGAGCGCGTCGGCGGGTAGGCTCCCTCCCGTCAGCGGCATTTCGCCCTAAGAAGGCCGGCGGTGAACGGTCTGGACACGTGCACCGTCTGACTGTTTCGCTACGCCCCCGCCGATGATCCTGCCGCGCCTCCTCCCAATCGCCATCGCCGCCGCAGCGTGTGCCCTGGCGTCGTCGCGCGCCGCGGATGCGCCGTCGAAGCCGCTTTACCACAATGATTTCGAGGCCGTGGAGGTGGGCAAGGTTCCGGCGGAAATGATGGTCATGTCGGGCGATTTCGAGGTGAAGCAGGAGGCGAAGGACGGCAAATTCATCGAACTTCCGGGTGCGCCGCTGGACACCTTCGGCCTGCTCTTTGGCCCCACGCCGGCGGGTGATGCGACGGTGAGCGCGCGGTTTTTCGGGACGAAAAAGGGGCGCAAGTTTCCCGCGTTTGGCGTGAGCCTCGGAGGGGTCGGCGGCTACCGGCTGCAAGTCAGCGCGGCGAAGAATGCGATCGAGATTTTCCAGGGCGACGAAGCCCGGCACAGCGTGGCCTACGAGTGGAAGGACGGAAGCTGGACCAGCCTGCGCGTGCAGGTTCGGAAAGTCGGCGCGGGCTGGATCGTGGAGGGCAAGGCGTGGCCTGCCGGGACACCTGAGCCCGCGGCGTGGACGATCACTTTCGAGACGAAGGAGGAGCCGGCTCCCGGCCGCGCCGGCATCTGGGGCAGCCCGTATTCCGGCACGCCCATCCGCTTTGACGACCTCGATCTCTCTCCCGCGCACTGACCGCCTTTTCCGAACAACCCAACCCATGATCCACCGCACCCTCCTCCCACTCCTCGCCCTCACCGCCACGCTCCACGCCGCCGACTGGCCCCAGTACCGCGGACCAGCCACCGACGGCGCGACCCCGGAAAAGATCGCCCGGCCATGGCTGTCCTCCGGTCCGAAAGTGCTGTGGAAAATGCCGAGCACGAATGGCTTCAGCTCCTTTGCCGTGGCCGGTGCGCGGTGCTTCATGATCGAGGGGCGCGAGGTGGATGGCGCGCCGCAGGAGGTGCTCGTCGCCCGCGACGCAAACACCGGCAAGGAGGGATGGACCGCTGCGCTCGGCTCGGCCAAGTACGACGGCGGCGGCGACTCCGGCACCAGCGACAACAAAGGCGGCGACGGCCCGCGCTCGACGCCGACCACGGACGGCGTCCGCGTCTTCACGATGTCCGCGCGGCTCATCCTCCAGGGATTCGACGCCTCGACCGGAAAGGAGCTGTGGAAGAAAGATCTCATGGGCGAATTCCAGGGCCGCAACATCCAGTGGCAGAACGCCGCCTCGCCGCTCCTCGAAGGCGGCCTCCTCTACGTCGCCGGCGGCGGCTCGGGCCAGTCGCTCATCGCTTTCAATCCCGCCGACGGCAGCGTCGTCTGGAAAGCCTTCGACGAGAAAATGACCCACGCCACGCCTGTCGCCACCACCATCCACGGCGTCCGGCAGGTCATCTTCTTCGTCCAGAGCGGCCTCCTCGCCGTCGAGCCAAAGAGCGGCAAGGAGCTGTGGCGCTACGCTTTTAACTACAGCACCTCCACGGCCGCCTCCCCGGTCGTCGCGGGCGACATCGTCTATTGCTCCGCCGGCTACGGCGTCGGTGCGGGCGCGGCAAAGATCGCGAAAAGCGGCGACCAGTGGACCGCCACCGAGGTTTACCGGATGCGCGGAAACAAGCCCCTCGCCAACCACTGGAGCACGCCCGTCCTCTTCGGCGGTCACCTCTACGGCATGTTCCAGTTCAAGGAATACGGCAAAGGCGCGGTCAAGTGCGTGGACATAAAAGACGGCAGTGTGAAGTGGGAAAAGGAAGGCTTCGGCCCCGGCCAGGTGATCCTCGCGGGCGACAAAGTGCTCGCGCTATCCGACGCAGGCGAACTCGTCCTCATCGACCCGCAGCCCGCGGCCTACAAGGAACTGGCCCGCGCCAAGGTCGTGGACGGCAAATGCTGGACCACTCCCGTCCTCGCCAATGGCCGCATCTACGTCCGCAGCACGAAGGAAGCGGTCTGCCTGGACGTCCGATAGGACGAAAGCTCGAAGGCCAAAGGTTCAGCGCGGGCGGGTGGTGGAGCTTCGCTTGAGCTTTGTTTTTTGAGCTTTGAGCCTCGTCGCCGCCGGCCGCTCCAGCGCCGTCGCGCACGCCGCGGCGATCATCTCCAAGTCAGCAAAAAACCGCTCCCGCCTGCTTGCCGGCAGCCGCGCCAGCACCTGTTCCTGCAGCTCGACCGCCGCCTCCCGAGCCTTTTCAAACGTCCGCCGCCCCGCAGGCTCGATCCGCACGCGGTTCGCCCGGCGGTCCACCTTGTGAGGCTCCCTCGCGACCAGCCCGGTCTTTTCCATCCGTGAAAGTGTGGACGTGATCGTGTTCGGGTCGCTCGCCATCAGGTCCGTGAGCGCCCGCTGCGTCAGCCCCTCCGGGTCGCCCTCGCTCAGCCAGCGCAGGATCGAGAACTGATCCGGCGTCACGCCGAGGTGCGCGATGCGCTGGCGGAAAGACTGGTTCAGCCCGTACCACGCCCGGCGCAGCAGCACCGGCAGGCGCTTCGGGACGCGGGCGGGATCGTGGGGCGGGATCGTTTCGGCCATGAGCGCGCGCAGGATGGATTCGTGGCGGGGCCGGGGGAAGTGAAAAGCTCAAATCGCCATGCTCTCGAGAAGTTTAAAGCTGCCCGCGCGGCTGGTCGGCTTGCCCGGAAGGCGGCGGCTGCGATAATCCGGTGTGCCCCGCCCACCCGATCCGGGCCATCGTCCGCTTGGGGCGGGAATCCGCGATGACCGCAGAATCCCGGATCGGGTTGGATCGCGATCCACTCCGCACCCGTGGAAAGCCGGCCGCTAAAGCACTTTCGCCTCCGCGCCGGTCAGTTGGATGGCTCCCCAGAGATCGTCGATGCCCTTATCGAGCTTCTGCTGCTGCGGACCCGCTGGCTGCGGCTTGGTGGCCGGGGTTTTTTGCTCGGGCGCGTCAGTGGCGGTCTTGCTCGTGAAGGTGCCTTTGAACTCGTTCCCGCCTTCCTTGAGGACGATCTCCGCGGGTCCCGCGGGCGCTTTGGCCGGCTGGACGATCGTACGGCTCCGCGTTTCCGCGAGGATGACCTGCTCCTGGTCGCCGATCTTGACGCTCGTGTTGCTGGCGTTCCCGTCGAATGGCCCCGTGATCTCCAGCGGGCGCCCCGACTGTCCGAAGGTCGGGAGTTTGAACTCGGAACTGGCAGGCACACCCGCTTTTTTCGCCGCCGACTTCGACGGTTTCGGGATGGTGGCCTTGCCGACGGTCGTTCCTTTCGGATCGGTGACGATGACCGTCGGGTTGCCCGTGAAACTGTCCGGCACCATGCCGGTGAACGCGCGCGAAGCTGCCGGTCCTTTCTGCCCCGCGGCCTCGATCACGAAGCCATTCAGCGCCTCTGTGTTCTTCTGGCGCTCCGCGGCGCTCGCGCCTTTCGGCTCGGCGACGACGGTGCCGGAAATGGTGTCGCCGGCCGCCGTGTCATCCGGGAGCAGGACTTTGATCTTCCCCTGCGGGAGGTTGAAGACCGTGCTCACCAGCCCGTCGGCGACCCGCGGCACCCCGGCTTGCTCATACACCTTCGCGGCGAAATCGGCCTTGGTCAGCGGGTTGTCGGCCTTTCTCGCCGCGTAAGTCCAGACCGTCCACTGCACGACCGTCTCACGCTCCCTTTCCGGGTTGCTGGAAAAAGGGGTCTGGAATTTCCCGGCGGCCTGGAGCGTGCGCGCGGCGGTCGCGACCCTTTGCGCGCCGGCGAGCAGGTCGCGCGAAGCCTGCGGCAATGTGGCCGGATCGGCGATGGTCAGGCCGACGGTGTCGCCGGGAGTGACGGGCGGCTTGTGGGCATCGAGGCACACGCCATCGAGCGGGATGGTCACCGTCTCGCCCGCGCCGACGCTGGCGAGGTGGGTGCCGGTGAGCGCGTACGTCTGCCGCTCGGCGCTGCCGGGGATGAGCAGCGTCGGCGAAATGACCACGCGCACGCGCTCGGTGCCGGGATTGGTCAGCGTAAGATTGGCGACATGCCCGATCGTCTCGCCGGTGCCGTCGAGTTTCGCGCCGATCAGGCCTTTCTTGAGAAGCTCGATGAAGGGCTTGCCGTATTCGGCAAAGGGCAGGCGCTTGAAGAGTTCGCCGAGGCGTTTGCCCGCGCCCAGAAGCTGGTCGCCGAACCCTTTGAGCGTGTCTTTCAATTTTTCGAGGCTCTTGCGGGCGGCTTCGGCCTCCGCCGGCGTCATGGGCTTTTCCGCTTTGGGTGGATCGGCTTTGGGTGCCCCCTCTTTCCCGGCGTCGCCCTCCTTCTTTCCTTCGTCTTCTTTCTTCGCATCGCCGGGCTTGCCTTCTCCGGTTTTCGCGCCGGCTTCCGCGCCCTTTTTCGCTTCCTCGGTCTTTTCGCCAGCCGTCTTCACCGCGTCCTTCACCTCGTCGAGCTTCTCGCCCAGTTTGCGCTTTTCGACGGGCTTGGAGTCGGGAACTTTTTCCACGGCTTTCTCGGCCTCTTCGACCTTCTTGTCTGCGTCCTTCTTTGCCGCCTCGGCATCGGCGACTTTTTTCTCGGCCTCGGCCTGGCTCGCGTCGGCTTTTTCCCCAGCCTTTTTCGCCGCCGCGGCTGCGGAATCGGCATCCTTCTTGGCCTTGTCGGCATCCTTTTGCGCTTTGTCCGCCTCCTTCTTGGGTTTGTCTTTGGCCGCTTTCGCCGCGTCGGCCGCGGCGTCGGACTTGTCCTGGGCGGTCTTGGCCTTGGCCTCGGCGTCTGCCGCCGCTTTGGCATCTTTTTCGGCCTGGCCTACCGCCTTTCCGGCCGCTGCGGCAGCGGCGGCGGCCTTCTGCGCGGCGACCTCCGCGGCTTTGACTTTGTCCGCGGCTGAGTCGGCGAGGGCGCGGCTCGCTCCGGCGGTGAATGCGAACGCGACGAGGGCGACGATGAGGATGTGGATGATGCGTTTCATGGGAGGTCTCCGGAGTGGAGGGTGGGTTTGGCTTCGGGGCCGGTCAGTTGGATGTTTTCCCACGTCGGGACTGGCGTGGGTGCTTCCGTCTGAGAAATGGATGGCCGCCGGGGCGGCACTGGCTCACGGGAGCGCAGGATCGGCTCGGCGTGAGGGCGCAGTTTGATGCCAGCCCGGAACTCGCGCGCTCGCGAGGATGGCCGCGGGGAGTAGCGGGCTGCGTGGATCGCGTCGTCGTCGGCGACGCTCTGCTGGAGCCCCGGGAGGTAGAGCGCGGCGAGGGTGATCGAGCGAGCGCGGGGTGCGGCTGCAAACGCCGGGTCGGTCGGCGGCGAACCGAACTTCACCGCGAGCGTGCCGGCGGCGGTCGATGGGGCAAGGTTGGGCGACATCTCGGGCGCCCGGCTCGTCTGCATTTGCAATGGCACCGCCGGCACTGTCGCGGGCAGGCCGATCACTGGGCCGGGCATCATGGGGAAATTGATCTGCCCCCAGCCGCACGCGCCGGGCGCCGGATCGGCCGCGCCGACGAGCAGGCCGTGGTAGTGAAAGAGCGGGCCGGGGCATCCCGGATGGCCTCCCTGAAGGTTGCCGATCGTGGGGCCGGGACTGTTCACCACGCCCGCCGTTGCGTTCAGCACCGCGCCTGTGCCGGGGCCGTTGATGATGGTGAAAGCGCCGGTCTGCGCACGGGCGGTGCCGCTTTGCAAAATGACGGCGAGAGCGACGAGCAGGAGATGGGGTTTCATGGCGTTTCAGTATTGGACGAGCAGGCCTGCCGCGAAGATGTGCTGGCCGTATTCGAAGAACCGGAGGTTCGCGTCGGCGCGGTTGTAGTTGTAGCGGGCGTAGGCGTTCAGCCACTCGGTCAGCGGGCGGCTGAGCTGCGCACTGACGCTGTGCGTGTCCACTTTGCGCCGGCGGGAAATGCCGTCCGGCCCCGTGATGCTGATCGCGTTCTCAGAACGGTCGAAGGTCGCTCCGTAGGCCGCCTCGGCGGATATTTTCCAGAAAAGCGGATGCCGCAACCCGACGCGGTAGCCGATCGCCGTGCCGTCGCTGTCGCGACCGTCGGCTCCGTTCCAAAGCGCAAATCCCGCGGCTGTCAGCTCGAGTTTCGTGCGCGGCAGCGTCAGGCGTTCGACGAGCGCGATCGAATGCGAGCAGGCGTCGCGATCCTGCGCCGGGATGACCGGAAACATGTAATCGCTGTGGCCAAACGTGTAGGAGAGTTCCGCTGAATTCCAGGTCGCGAGCTGGCAGGATAGCGTCGCCGCGAGCGTGGCCTGATTGCGAAAACTGTCGCCGCCGATCTGCGTGAACTCATCGCTGGCGCGCAGCGAAGCGGAGAATCTTTGCGAAAAGCGGTGGCGGAACTCGATCTGCCAGGTGTGATCCATCAAGTCGGCGACGGAGAAACCGTCGTACGCGATCCACTGGAACGCGTAGCCCGCAGCGAGGGTATCGGCGTCGCCCAGCCGCCACTCGTAGGTGGCGCTCGCGCCGAGTTGCCCGAAGGCGGCATGGCGCCGCGAGATGTCGCTGGGCAGCAGCAGATCGTCGTTGAGGGTGACGACGTTCGAGTTGTAGCCGCCGCCGACGGCCAGTGCCAGATGCCACGGCCTCTGCGCTGCGCCGCGCGCGGAGTCGGGCAAGGCAAGGCGTGCCATCTCCCCGCGCAGCTCCCGCGCGGTGCGGGAGTCCGGCGCATCGGTGAGCACCGCGTGCAGGTGCTCGTGCGATGCGTTCCGGTGGCTCCGCCTTTCCTCGATCCGCGCGAGGTAGAGGCTGACGGTGGGAAGCAGCGCGGGATCACGTTTCAAAGCCACGCGCAGGCTCGTCTCTGCGTCTCTGTCGCGGCCAAGGCCGAGATACGCCCGGCCAAGGAATTCGCTCGTCTGCCCGCGGCCCGGATGCGCGCGCTCGAAGCGCTCGAGCGCTCCGGCGGCCTCCGCCCAGCGCTCCAGATGCACGAGACACCATCCCGTTTCAAACCCGAGGTCGGGATGATCGCAGCCCCGTTCCGCCGCCATTTGGAATGACCCCAGCGCCTCGGTGAAACGGCTGAGCCGGTTGAGCGCCACGGCTCGAAAGAAACCCGCCTCCGCATCCGAGCGGTCCGCCTCGACCCCGGCATCGAATTTCGCGAGGGCTTCCCCGAATCGCCCGGCGGCCAGCGCGTCCGCGCCTTCCCTGGTGAGCTGCGCGGAGCGCGAGGAGGCCTGCGCCACTGACACGAGGGTCAGCAGCAATGCGGCAAAAAGCGCGGGAAGGAATCGGCTGCCAAGGGGGATTTGCCTTCGTCGCGCCGCAGCAGGTATGGCGTGCATACGACGGATTCAGTGAGCGGCGTGGAACAGGCGGCGTCAAGCGGCAAACGGGCTTTATTTGCGAGCTTGCTGCCCATGAATTTAATACGTGTAAGTATCTTTTGACATCGCGCGCTTCCGTCCATAGAAGTCCTCCCACTTTCCCTCGGCGTTCCCTTTTTCACCCTCTCCCGCCCATGAAACTCCCACTCGTCACTGCGTTCGTTTTCACCCTCGGCCTCGGTCTGCCGCTATCGGCCGCGACAAAGGAAAAGCCCGCGAAGGCCGCGTCGGAAAAGGCGGGCGTGCAGGGCTGGCTCGACTGGCGCGGGCCGCTCCAGACGGGGGTCTCGCTGGAGACCGGGCTGCCGGAGAAGGTGGACGCGAAGTCGGCGCTGTGGACCGTGGATTTCCCGGGGCAGAGCGCGCCGGTGATCGCGAACGGGAAACTCTACATCATGGGCTACGAGGGCGAGGGCTCGGAGATGCAGGAGGGCGTGGCGTGCTTCGACGCGGAGACCGGGAAGCCGCTGTGGAAGCAGCTCTTCAACGATTTCCTGAGCGACGTGGTGTATCTGCGCTACGCGAATTCCAGCCCGACGATCGATGGCGAGACGGGCAATGTGTATGTGCAGAACAGCTCGGGGCTTTTCATGGCGTTCACGGCGGACGGGAAGCTCCTGTGGAAACATTCGATGATGGAGGAGTTCGGGCGGATGACGTTTCCAAACAACCGGACGGCGTCGCCGCTGATCGACAGGGATCTGGTCATCACGCGCGGGATCACGGCGGCGTGGGGCGCGTATGGCCCTCCCGGCGACCGCTTCTACGCCTTTGACAAAAAGACGGGCGAACTCGTGTGGTCGAGCGCGCCCGGCGAACTGCCGCAGGACAATACTTTCTCGCATCCGTGGCTGAGCTTCCTGGGCGGAAAGCGCGTGCTCTTTTCCGCGTGCGGCGACAGCAGCGTGATCTGTATGAATGCGCGGACGGGCGAGCCGCTGTGGCGGACGCCGGTGGCGAAGGCGGGTGCGAAGGGCGGCATCAATGCGGCGGTGATCGAGCACAAGGGCAAGATCGTGGTGGTGCATGAAAGCGAGAACATCGACACGAGCGACGTGGGCCGGATGGCGGCGTTCAAGATCCCCGCCGAGATCAAGCCGCCGACGCCGGTGACGGCGCAGACCTTTGACACGAAGGAGCTGGAGCAGTGGCGCAATCCCGAGGGTGCGCTGGCGTGCTCGCCGGTGCTGGTGGGCGACCGCATCTTCCAGGTCAATGGCCTGGGCGAGCTGGTGGCCGTGGACGCGAACGACGGGAAGGTGCTGTGGAAAAAGCGGCTCGGAATCGAGCAGCGGCAAAGCTCGCCATTCTACGCCGAGGGCAGGCTCTACATCGCGATGTACACCGCGGCTGCGAGCGGCGACGCGAGCACGGGTGACGGCGAGCTTTTCATCGTGAAACCGGGCGAGACGGACGCGGAGATCCTGAGCAAGACGGTCCTCGCGGGCAAATGCTACGGCTCGCCCATCGGCTACAATGGCAAGCTCTACATCCAGACGGAAAAGAAGCTCTACTGCTTTGGCAAAAAGGGCGCGAACAAGGGGCTCGCGCCAGCGCCTGAGCCGGAGAAATGGCCCGCGCCCGGCGAGAAGGCGAAGCTGCAGGTGATTCCGTACGAGGTGCTGGTCCCGACCGGCGGCACGCAGAGCTTCCGCGTGCGCGCGCTGGATGCGAACGGCTTTACTGTCGAGGAGAGCGTGGATCCGAAGTCGGTGAAGTGGGAGAAATTCATCCCGCCGACGGCCCTGGTGAAGATCACGATGAATGCGGGATTCAACGCCGACGGGGTGATGACGGCGGACAAGGAGAACGTGCCTTCGGCGGGACAGTTCCAGGCGTCGGTGGGCGAGCTGAAGGGATATTTCAAGGGGCGCATCCTGCCGGGCATCCCGCTGGCGCAGGACTTCGAGAAATTCGAGCTCGATCAGGACACCTCGAAGCCGCCGGCTCCGGGCGTGCCCAATATGCTCGAGCCGCCCACGCCTTTCGCCTACCCGCCCCTGCCGTGGAATGCCGCGCGTTTCCGCTGGGAGGTCCGCAAGGCGCCCGGCGAAGGCGAGAACAAGGCGCTCTGCAAGACGATCGACAACAAGCGGCTCCAGCGCGGGTCGATCTTCATCAATCGCCCCGATCTGCGGAACTACACCATCGAGGCCGATGTGCTGAGCGAGGGAAACAAGCGGAAGATGAGCGAGATCGGCCTGATCAATCAGCGCTACATGATCGTGCTCAAAGGCAACGCGCAGGCGCTGGAGGTGACCTCGAACCAGGAACTCTTCCGCCATGACGTGCCATTCAAGTGGGTGCCCAATGAATGGTACCACCTCAAGGCGCGCGTGGACGTGGCGAAGGACGGCAGTGGCACGATCCGCGCGAAGGCGTGGAAAAAGAACGATCCCGAGCCGGACGCGTGGACGATCGAAGTCCCGCACAAGCGCGCGAACGCGGAGGGATCGCCCGGGTTGTTCGGCTTCTCGCCGCAGGAGCAGCGGGCGTGGATCGACAATGTCGCCGTCACGCCGAATAAGTAATTTTCCACCATGAAACCGACCCCGTTTATTGCCCTCGCCTGCGGCATGGCCGCGCTCACCGTTCACGCCGAAGACTGGCCGCAGTGGGGCGGCAACGATCCGGGCCGGAACATGTATTCCCCCGCGAAGGGATTCCCGGACAAATTCGAGCCGGGCAAGTTCAGGCCGAACTCCGAGGAGATCGACCTTTCCACGACGAAGAATGTGAAGTGGGTCGTGAAGCTCGGCTCGCAGACCTATGGCAATCCCGTCGTCGCGAACGGCAAGGTTTTCGTGGGCACAAACAACGCGTCGCCGCGTGATCCGAAGTTCAAGGAAGACCGCTCCTGCCTTTATGCCTTCAACGAATACAACGGCGACTTCCTCTGGCAGCTCGCGGTGCCGAAGCTGGCGAGCGGCAAGGTGAACGACTGGGAGTATCTCGGCATCCTCTCGTCGCCGAGGGTCGATGGCGGAAAGGTGTGGGTCGTCACGAGCCGCTGCGAGGTCGTGTGCCTCGACGCCGAAGGCATGACCAACGGGAATGAAGGCCCTTTCAAGGACGAGGCCAAGTATCTCGGCGGTCCCGGCAAGCCGCCGATCGAGCCGGGAGCGAAGGACGCCGATATCCTCTGGCGCTATGACATGATGGATGAACTCGGAGTTTTCCCGCACAACGCCTCGAACAGCTCCGTCATCACGCTGGGCGACAAGCTTTTCACCTGCACCTCCAACGGCCAGGACTGGACGCATGTGAACATCCCGTCGCCGCAGTCTCCGTCCTTCATCATGCTCGACAAAAACACGGGCGAATTCCTCGCGGAGGACGACGCGGGCATCGGTCCGAACATCAAGCACGGCCAGTGGACCTCGCCCTCCATCGGCAAGGTGAATGGCAAGGAGCAGGTCTATTTCGGCGGCGGCGACGGCGTCCTCTACGCCTTCGCCACGGAGGCGACGAAAGCCGGCGACTCCAACTTCATGAAGAAGGTGTGGTGGTTCGACGCGGTGCCCGAGGAATACAAGAAGGACAAGGCCGGAAAGCCGATCAAGTATCCGGCCGCGGAAGGCCCGAGCGAAATCAACGCGACCCCCGTCTTTTACAAGAATCGCGTCTATGTCGCCATCGGCCAGGATCCCGAGCACGGCGAGGGCGTGGGCCGCCTCGTCTGCGTGGATGCCACCAAGACCGGCGACATCACGAAGACGGGGCTGATCTGGGATTTCAAGGAAATCCACCGCTCGATCTCGACCGTCAGCATCGATCCGACGAACGGGCTCCTCTTCATCGCCGACTTCAGCGGCTTCCTTTTCTGCCTCGATGCCGAGACTGGGAAAAAGTACTGGGAGTACGACATGAAGGCCCACATGTGGGGCTCGACGTTCGTGGTCGATGGCAAAGTCTATCTCGGCGACGAGGACGGGGATGTGTGCGTCTTCGCCTCGGACAAAAAGATGCAGCTCCTCAGCGACGTGAACGTGGGCGCACCGGTCTATTCCACGCCGATCGTGGCCAATGGCGTCATGTATGTCGGCAGCCAGACCCACCTTTTCGCGATCGCCGAAGGAGCGAAACCCGTAGAGCCCGGGGCGAAGAAATAGCTGTGAACCTGCGCGCCGTTTCCGGCGTATATCCTATCGCATGAATCTCCCGCATCTTCCCGCGCTGCGCCGCGGAAAACCCTACGCCAGCCTCGACACCGTGGAGGTGCTCAATCACCGCACCGGCGAGCCGATGGCGCGCGTCTCGCAGGTCGGTGCAGGCATCCTGCGCAAAGACCTGGGCCGCATCGGCGAGGTCCGCGCGGTGCTGAAGAAATTCTCCACCGAGGAGCTGATCATCATCTCCGCGACGGCGGGGGAGTTTTTCCTCAATGGCACGCTGCCCTTTGGCGACGGCGGGCATCAGCAGAGTGCGGATGACTACGTCCGCACGCTCAGCGCCACGAGCGGCCTGCCGCATGTCATGGTGCGGCGAAACATGGCGAAGATTCACTTCGCCCTGACCACTGTCCGCACCGTGCTGAACGGCCTCACGCGCGGGCTGCCGCTCGACGTGCTCGACCGCGGCTACGGCGAGCAGAGCGGCGCGGCCGTCTCGTATTACCCGACCACGAACGCGCTCGGGCTCGTCATGCCGAGCAATTCGCCGGCCGTGAATTCGCTGTGGCTCCCGGCCATCGCGCTGAAGACGCCGGTCATCATCAAGCCCGGCCGCGAGGAGCCGTGGACGCCGTTCCGGCTGATCCAGGCGTTCATCGCCGCGGGGGCGCCGCCGGAGGCGTTCGGCTTTTACCCGACCGATCACGAAGGCTCCGGTGAGGTGATGAAACTCTGCGGACGCGCGCTCATTTTCGGCGACGCGAACACCGTCGCGCAGTACCGCGACAACCCGCGCTTCTCCGTCCACGGGCCGGGCTTCAGCAAGATCCTCATCGGCGACGACGAGATCGAAAACTGGCGCGACTACATCGACCTCATCGCGGGCTCCATCTCCGACAACGGCGGACGCTCCTGTGTCAATGCGAGCGCCGTGGTGGTGCCGAAATACGCCGCCGAAATCGCCGACGCGCTCGCGCAGAAGCTGGGGCCCGTCGCGCCGCTCTCGCCGGAGGACGAAGGCGCGAAGCTGAGCGGATTTGCGAACGCGAAGATGGCGGAGTTCATCGACGGCGCGATCGAGGGCGACCTCGCGACGCCCGGCGCGGAGGATGTGACGGCGAAGTATCGCGGCGGCCCGCGCAAGGTGGAGTTCGAGGGCGGCGTGTATCTGCGCCCGACCATCGTGCATTGCGATTCCTTCGCGCACCCGCTGGCGAACCGCGAATACCTCTGCCCCTACGCCAGCGTGGTGCAGGTGCCGCAGGCGGAGATTCTGGGGAAGATCGGCCCGTCGCTGGTCGTCACCGCGATCACGAAAGACCCGGCTTTTACCGCGCAGCTCCTCGACTCGCCGCTCATCGAGCGGCTCAATCTCGGCCCGATCTCGACGATGAAAATCTCGTGGGACCAGCCGCACGAGGGAAACATGTTCGAGTTCCTCTACAAGCGCCGGTCGATCGAGCGCGGCTGGTGATGCACCCCATCGGCTTCGACTTTCAGCCCCGCACCCGCCTCATCTTCGGCGCGGACAGCCTGGAGCGCGTGGGCGTGCTGGCGCGGGAGTTTGGCGGCAAACACGCGTTGCTGGTCACCGACAAAGGCATCGCCGCCGCCGGGCACCCGACACGTGCGGTCAGTTTCCTCGAAGCGGCCGGGCTGCATGTCACGATCTTTGACGAGGTGCGCGAAAACCCGACGACGCTCGACGTGGCGCGCTGCGTGGACGTGGCGAAGGCGGCGGGCATCGACACGATCGTCGGCCTCGGCGGCGGGAGCAGCATGGATACGGCGAAAGGCGCGAATTTTCTCCTGACCAATGGCGGCGAGATGAAGGACTACTGGGGCGTGGGAAAAGCGACGCGCGAGATGCTGCCGCTCATCGCCATCCCGACGACCGCCGGCACGGGCAGCGAATGCCAGAGCTTCGCGCTGATCTCGGATGAAACGACGCACCAGAAGATGGCGTGCGGCGATCCTAAGGCGGCGGCGCGCGTGGCGATCCTCGATCCGCTGCTCACCGTCTCGCAGCCGGAGCGCGTGACGGCTTGCACAGGAGTGGATGCGCTCGCGCATGCGCTGGAGACGGCGGTGACGAAAAAGAGGACGCCGCTCTCCGCGATGTATTCGCACGAGGCGTTCCGGCTTTGCATGGCCGGGCTGGAGCGCGTGCTGCGCGATCCGCGCGACCTGGAGGCGCGCAGCATGATGCAGCTCGGCGCGGCCTTTGCCGGCACGGCGATCGAGAACTCGATGCTCGGCGCAGCGCACGCTGCGGCGAATCCGCTGACCGCTCACTACGGCATCGCCCACGGCCAGGCCGTGGGACTGATGCTGCCTGCCGTGGTGCAGTTCAACGCGCGCGACCCGGAGGCGATGGTCCGTTACCACGAACTCGCCGCAGAGGCCGATCTCGGGCCGATCGAGGAACTGATCGGCGAACTCGATACGATCCTCGACGCGGCTGGCATGCGCGAGGGCGTGGCGAAACTCGGGATCGAACGCGGTGCGCTACCGATGCTCGCGGCGGAGGCGGCGAAGCAGTGGACCGCGGGCTTCAACCCGCGTGCGGTCGTGGCGGAGGATTTCGAGCAGCTCTACTCGGAGGCGCTCGGATTATGAAACCGTGGCCGCTGGTGCTGGGATTCCTCGCGCTCGCGGCTCATGCCGCTGACTGGCCCATGCACCGCGGCGGGCCGGAGCTGCGCGGCATCGCGGAGATGGCTGCGCCTGCAAAGGTGGAACTGCTGTGGCAGTTCAAAGGCGAGAAGCCGGTGAAGGGAGCCGCCGCGATCGCGGGCGGGCGCGTTTTTTTTGGCGATGACGCGGGCACCGTCCGCGCGCTCGACGTGGCGACCGGAAAGGAGCAGTGGACTTTCAAGACCGCGGCCGCCATCGAGGCGGCGCCACTCGTGCTCGACGGCACCGTTTTCATCGGCTCCAGCGACACCTTTTTCTACGCACTGGACGCAGCCACCGGCGCGCTGAAATGGAAGTACGAGACCGGCGACAAAATCCTCGGCGGCGCGAACCACGCGAAATCGCACGACGGCAAGAGCCAGTGGCTCCTCGTCGGCAGCTACGACTCGAATCTGCACTGCATCGACGCGGCGACGGGCAAAGCCGTGTGGAAGCACGGCACGGACAATTACATCAACGGCACGCCCGCGATCACGGCGGGCGGCGAGATCATCTTCGGCGGCTGCGACAGCTACATCCACGTGCTCCAGCTCGCCGACGGCAAGGAGCTGCGGCAGATCGAAAGCGACGCCTACATCGCGTCGTCCGTCGCCACCGCCGACGGCCTCGGCTATGTGGGAAACTACGGCAATCTCGTCATCGCCTTCGACCCGAAGGGCGGCGACCTGAAATGGAAATACCGCGACCGCAGCTTCCCTTACTTCTCCTCCGCCGCCGTGACCGCCGACCGCGTCATCATCGGCGGACGCGACAAACGCCTGCACTGCATCGACCGCGCGTCCGGCAAGGGCGTGTGGACCTTCCAGACCCGCGGCGAGGTGGAAAGCTCGCCCGTCGTCTGCGGCGACGCGATCATCGTGGGCTCGGGAGACGGCCGGCTCTACTGCGTCAGCCTCGCCGACGGCAAGGAGCGCTGGGCCTACGAAATCGGAGCCGCCGTCACGGCCTCGCCCGCCGTGGCCGATGGCCGGATCGTCATCGGCGCGGAGGACGGCAGCGTCTATTGCTTCGGCGCGAAATAATACGCACACACACTATTTCGTTGCGCGGTTGGGAGGGTTGCGCGACGGTCGCGCCCGTCCCCCGAAACCCGCGAATATGAAGACCGAAACTTTCGACCGACTCCTCGCCGACGGGGATGAAACCACGGCTGGCAACTACTTCGTTGCCAACTATCCGCCGTTCTCTTTCTGGCAAAAGGAGAAGGCTGGCGAGGTGGCGAGGGCGCTCGCCGCGCCCGCGCCGGCCGGGGTGCCGCTCGGGGTTTATTTCCACATCCCGTTTTGCCGGAAGCGCTGCCACTTCTGCTACTTCCGCGTTTATACGGACAAGAATGCGGAGGACATCAAGGGCTACCTCGATCTCGGGATGCAGGAGCTGGCGCGCTATGCGGCGACGCCGCGGATCGCTGGGCGGAAGCCGAAGTTTGTCTATTTCGGCGGCGGCACGCCGAGCTATCTGTCGGTCGCGCAGCTCAAGGCGCTGACGGACCGGATGAAGGAACTGCTGCCTTGGGACGAGGTGGAGGAGGTGGCATTCGAGGCGGAGCCCGGGACGCTGACGGAGGCGAAGCTGAGCGCGATCCGCGAGATCGGGGTGACGCGGCTTTCGCTGGGTGTGGAGAATTTCGACAAGCACCTGCTGGAGATCAACGGGCGCGCGCACCGGGAGGATGAGATCTACCGGGCGTATGACTTTGCGCGGAAGATCGGCTTCCCGCAGATCAATATCGACCTCATCGCGGGGATGATCGAGGAGACGGACGCGAACTGGCAGCGGAACATCGCCAAGACGATCGAGCTGCAGCCGGACTCGGTGACGATCTACCAGATGGAGATCCCGTACAACACGACGATCTACCAGCAGATGAAGGCCGAGGGAAAACTGGTCGCGCCCGTCGCCGACTGGCACACGAAGCGGCGGTGGGTGGATGAGGCTTTCACGGCGCTGGAGGGCGCGGGCTACACGGTGACGAGTGCGACGACGGCGGTGCGCGATCCGAAGAAGACGAAGTTCCTCTATCGCGACCTGCTGTGGCAGGGCGCGGATTTGCTCGGGCTGGGAGTCGCGAGCTTCAGCCACGTCGCGGGTGTGCATTTTCAAAACCTGCCGGACTTTGAAACCTACACCGAGGCGGTGCGGCGCGGGGAGCTGCCCATCGGCCGCGCGCTGGTGACGACCGAGGAGGAGCGGATGATTCGAGAACTGATCCTGCAGCTAAAACTCGGGCGGGTGAGCCAAAGCTATTTCCGGGAGAAATTCGGCGTTGTTATTGGGGAGCGTTTCAATCAGCAGCTTGCCGAACTGACGCGCCGCGGCCTGCTCTCCGAGCAGGGGGACTGGCTGGTCCTGACCCGCGACGCCCTGCTCAAGATCGACGTGATCCTGCACGCGTTCTTCCTGCCGCAGCATCAAAACGCCCGTTACACATGATCGCCGCCGAATTGACTGCCGATCTGCTTTTCCCACTCTCGCATTTCTGTGAGGCAGGCGGTCATCCCCTTCCGGAATGCGCGCTCATCGATGGGTCTGAAATGCCGGAGCCGTATCGCTCGCTGCTCGTTCACAATGGCGACATGACATCGCGGCTGGAGGAGTTTCACGGTGCGCCGATGACGCTGCGGGTATTGCAGCGCGAGGCGGATGCTGACGCCTACCGGCGCGAGGTGCTGCTGTGCGCGCAGGACAGCGGGCTGCCGGTGGAGTACGGGGCGATCGAGATCAATCTCGCCGCTTTCGACGAACCGCTGCGGGCGCTGATCCTGGAGGGCCGCCAGCCGCTCGGCGGACTGCTCAATGAGCATGCGGTGAGTTATCGCAGCGAGCCGCGCGCGTTTTTGAAACTCGCGCCGGACTCGGTGATGGACGCGCATTTCGACCTCGAAGGGGCGCACACGCTCTACGGCCGGAGCAATGCCCTGCTCGGCAACGACGGGCGGGTGCTGGCGCGGATCGTGGAAGTCCTGCGTCCGTGATTTCCCGCCGAGCGAATCCCTCTGCATCCGCATGACCAGTCCGACACAGTCCGAAAACCCTGACGTAATCATCATCGGCGGCGGCCCTGCCGGAGCCGCGGCGGGCGCCCTGCTGGCGGAGAAAGGGCGGCGCGTGCTGATCCTCGAAAAGGAAAAGTTTCCGCGCTATCACATCGGCGAGTCGATGATGCCATTCTGCTGGTTCACGTTGAACCGGCTCGGGCTGGTGGGGGAGATGGAGCGGATCGCCTATACGAAGAAATACAGCATGCAGTTTGTGACGCAGGACGGGCGGCAGTCGCAGCCGTTTTACTTTTTCCAGCACTACGATCATCCGAGTTCGACGACGTGGCAGGTGGAGCGCGCGGATTTTGACCTGATGCTGCTGAACAACGCGCGGGCAAAGGGCGCGGAGGTGCGCGAGGAGACGGCGGTGAAGCGTGTGATCAAGGACGACGGCGGACGCGTGATCGGCGTGGAGGCAGTGGGAGCGGATGGCGAGGCGTGGCAGATTCTCGCGCCCATGACGATCGACTGCTCCGGGCGCGAACAGGTGGCGACGGCGCGCGAGGGCTGGCGGGTGAAGGATGCGCAGCTCAACAAGATGGCGGTGTGGACGTATTTTCGCGGGGCGAAACGCGACCCCGGAATTGACGAGGGAAACACCACGGTGGCTTACGTCGGGGGGCGAGGGTGGTTTTGGTACATCCCGCTGAAGAACGATGTCGTCAGCGTCGGGATCGTGGCGGAGAAGGACTACCTTTTCTCCGAGTCGAAGGATCCGGCGGAGATCATGTGCCGCGAGATCGGGCGCAATGAGTGGATCAAGGATCATCTCAGCACCGGCAAGCAATTCGGCGAGTATTGGGTGACGAGCGAGTTTTCCTACCGCTCAAAGTATTGCGCGGCGGACGGGCTGCTGCTCGCGGGCGATGCGTTCGCGTTTCTCGATCCGGTGTTTTCCAGCGGCGTCTTCCTCGCGCTGAAGAGCGGCGAGATGGCGGCGGACGCGGTGGATGCCGCGCTGGCGGCGGGCGACACCAGTGGCGCGCGGTTCGACGATTATGGGAGGCAGCTTTGCACGGCGATCGAGAACATGCGGAAGCTGGTCTATGCATTTTACGATCCGGGCTTTTCATTTGGGCGGATGCTGAAGGCGTATCCGCAGCATCGCGGGCGGCTGACGGACTCTCTGATCGGCGATCTTTTCGAGCGCGATTTCACGGAGCTGTATGCGGCGATGAGTGAGTTCGCCGCGCTCCCCGCGGAGCTTCCGCATGGCCGCGCTCCCGCTCGCGTCGCTGCATGAAGACGCGAGGACTGGCGGTCGTGCTCGGACTTTTCGGCGTGGGCGCTTTTGCGGCGGACTGGCCGCATTTCCTCGGGCCGAAGTACGACAACACAAGCGCTGAGGCCGGACTGCGGCACGAGTGGGCGAAGGATGGGCCGCGCAAGCTGTGGGAATCGCCGAAGGGCGTGGGGCACGCCGCGCCCGCGGTGAGCGCAGGAAAGGTCGTCGTCATTTCCGGTGCGGGTGAAATGGAAACCGTCGAGGCGCTCGACGCTGCGACGGGCGCGCGCGCGTGGCTTATGAGCTACGCTGCGCCCTATACGCCGAATCAGGGCGGCGGTTCCGGCCCATGCACGAATCCCACGATTGCCGGCGGGCGCGTTTTCACGCTGGGCATTTCCAGCATCCTGCACTGCATCGACCTCGCCACCGGCAAGGTCGTGTGGAAGCGGGACCTGGCGGCGGACTATGAGCTGTTGCCGACGTTCTTTGGCCAGGGCGGCACGCCGCTCGTGATCGGCGATCGGGTGATCGTGTCGCTCGGCACGCGCGATCAGAAATCAGTCGTCGCTTTCGATGCCGCGACGGGAAAGGAGGTGTGGGCGGCGAAACATGCGTGGGGTTCCAGCTATTCGTCGCCGGTCGGCGCGACGATCCACGGACGCGAGTGCGTGCTCGCGTATCAGGGCGGGATGGATGATCCGGCCACGGGCGGTCTGCTCGTCATCGACGCGAAGACCGGGGCCGTGCTGAGCGCGACGCCGCATCGGGCGAAGATGTTTGCAAGCGCGAGCATCTCGGCGCCTGTCGCGGTGGGTTCGCGCGTGTTTGTCGCCGAGGCTTACACCGAGGGCGGGATGTGCGTGGAGATCGCGCCGGACTTTTCGGCGAAGCCGGCTTGGCGGGCGCCGAAATTCGACACCTACATCGTCACGGCCGTGGCGCATGAGGGCTCGCTCTACGGCTTTGCCGGCATGCATCAGCAGAATGCGGAACTGGCGTGCTACGACGCGGCGACGGGCAAGGAGCTGTGGCGCGACGATCTCGGCGGCAAATTTCAGCGGGCGTCGCTGGTCCGCGCGGACGGGGCGTTTCTCTGCCTGGGCGAAAATGGTGATCTCGCGTGGCTCGACCTCTCGCCGACGGGCGCGGCGGTGAAGGCGCACGCGAAACTCTTCCATGCGCCGGAGACGTGGACGCCGCCGGTGATCTGTGACGGGCGCCTTTTCATCTGCCAGAACCAGCCGGGAGGCGGCGGGACGAAGCGGCGGATCATCTGCTATGACCTGCGCGGGGAATGAAGATCGTCCTGCTCACGCCCGGCACGGGCAGCTACTACTGCGGCGTGTGCATGCGGGACAATGCGCTGGCGAAGGAACTCATCCGGCAGGGACACGATGCGGTGATGCTGCCGATGTATCTGCCGCTCACGCTCGACGAGGGCGCGGCGAGCCCGGACTCGGAGATTTTTTTCGGCGGGGTGAATGTCTATCTGCAGCAGAAGCTCGCGCTTTTCCGCCACACGCCGCGGTGGCTCGACCGGCTGCTGAATGCGCGCGGGCTGCTGCGGCTCGCGGGGAAGCAGAGCGGCATGACGGCGACGGCGGACGTGGGCGAGCTGACGCTCTCGATGCTGCAGGGCGAGCACGGGCATCAGGCGAAGGAGCTGGAGAAGCTGATCGAATGGCTGCGCGAGCATCGGCCGGATGCGGTGTGGCTTTCCACCGCGCTGCTCGTGGGACTGGCGCGGCGGATAAATGAGGCGCTCGGCGTGCCGGTGTTGGCGTCGCTGCAAGGCGAGGACAGCTTTCTCGACGGGCTGCCGGAGCCGTGGCGCACGCGGTCGTGGGAGGCGCTCGGCGAGCGGGCGCGGGATGTGGATGCGTGCATCGCGCCGAGCCGGTATTACGCGGAGCTGATGGGCGGGCGGATGCGGATCGAGGATGGGAAGCTGCGGGTGATTCCGAATGGGGTGGCGATCGGGGAAACGCCCAACGCTCAACGTCCAACGCTCAACGCTCAACCGGTGATCGGCTATCTTGCGCGGTTCATCCCGGGGAAGGGGCTGGGGCTGGTGGTTGAGGCGTTCATTATGCTGAAGAAGCGCGGGCGCTTTCCCGATGCGCGGCTGCGCTGCGCGGGCGCGATGACCGATGCCGACGAAGTGTATGTGACGGCTTTGCGGCAGCGGCTGGTCGAGGCCGGGCTGGCGGGTGATGCGGAGTTCCTGCCGAACGTGAGCCGGGAGGAGAAGGCGGCGTTTTTGCACAGCCTCACGCTGCTCTCGGTGCCGGCGAGTTATGGCGAGGCGTTCGGGCTGTATCTCATCGAGGCGTGGGCTGCCGGCGTGCCGGTGGTGCAGCCGCGGTGCGCGGCGTTTCCCGAGCTGGTGGAGGCGACCGGCGGCGGAATTCTGTGCGAGCCGGGCAGTGCCGAGGCGCTGGCGGGCGGTTGGGAAAAGCTGCTCGCGGAACCCGAGGCGGCCCGCGAAATGGGCGCGCGCGGGCGGGCGGCGGTGGAGCGGGAGTTTTCGATGCCAAGGATGGCGGAGCGGTTCGTGGCGCTGACGGTGGAATGTGGCGCGGCGCTTGCCCGCCGATAAAACGGCCGCTAGCCTTCGTGCATGGCTCCCGACCGGCTTCGCAATCAACTCAACGCCTCTCCATTTCGGCCATTCACGG
>JANOBH010000115.1:0-13401 GCA_031411535.1 Chthoniobacter sp.
GCCAGCGAGCAGCGCGAGCGCCGTGAAAGTTTTTCGCTTCATAGCATCCTCCGCAGATACCGCCCCGTGTGGCTTTGCTCAATCTCCGCGATCTGCTCCGGCGTCCCCTGCGCCACGATCTGCCCGCCGCCCGCACCGCCCTCCGGCCCGAGATCGAGCACCCAGTCGGCGCATTTGATGACCTCCAGATTGTGCTCGATGACGATCAGCGTATTGCCGGAATCGCGCAGCTTCGCGAGCACTTCGAGCAGCTTGTGAATGTCCGCGAAATGCAGCCCGGTCGTTGGTTCGTCGAGGATATAGACCGTGCGGCCCGTGGCCTTTTTCGCCAGCTCCGCGGCGAGCTTGATGCGCTGCGCCTCGCCGCCGCTCAGCGTCGTGCCGTTCTGCCCGAGCCGCACGTAGCCGAGCCCCACGTCTTCGAGCGCCACGAGCTTGTCGTGGATCTGCGTCACGTTGCGGAAAAAGCGCGCCGCCTCATCCACAGTCAGGTCGAGAATGTCCGCCACGTTCTTCCCCTTGTAGGTGATCTCCAGCGTCTCGCGATTGTAGCGCCGCCCGCGGCAGACCTCGCACTCCACATAGACATCGGCGAGGAAGTGCATCTCGATCTTTTTCACGCCGTCTCCCTCGCAGGTCTCGCAGCGCCCGCCTTTCACGTTGAAAGAAAAGCGCCCCGCATTGTAGCCGCGGATGCGCGACGCGGGCAGCCCGGCGAAGAGTTCGCGGATCGGGCCAAACGCGCCGGTGTAGGTCACCGGATTCGAGCGTGGCGTGCGCCCGATGGGCGTCTGGTCGATGACGATGGCCTTGTCGATCTGCTCCAGCCCGTGGATCGCCGCATATTTTCCGGGCCGGTCTTTCGAGCGGTAAAAGTGACGGAACAAGACACGGCGCAGGATGTCATCCACGAGCGTGGATTTCCCGCTGCCGGAGACGCCGGTCACGCACGTCAGGCACCCGAGCGGAAAGGCCGCGGTCACGCCGTCGAGATTGTTTTCCCGCGCTCCCGTGATCGTCAGCCAGCCGGGATTGTGCCCGTCGCTGCGGTTCTGCGGCGCGACGTACTGCGGGCGGCGGCGCTGCTTCGGGATGGGGATTTTCGCCCTCCCGCTGAGGTACTGCGCGGTCAGGGAATTCTCGACCGCGAGCACCTCCTCCAGCGTGCCCTGCGCCACGAGCTGCCCGCCGCGCACGCCTGCGCCGGGGCCGAGGTCGAGGATGTGGTCGGCACAGCGGATCGTGTCCTCGTCGTGCTCGACGACGATGACGGAATTCCCCAGGTCACGCAGCCTTCGCAGCGTGCCGATGAGCCGGTCATTGTCGCGCTGGTGGAGGCCGATGCTGGGCTCATCCAGCACATACAGGCAGCCCGCCAGCCCGCTCCCGATCTGCGTCGCCAGCCGGATGCGCTGCGCCTCTCCACCGCTCAGCGTCCCGCTTTCGCGATCGAGCGAGAGATAGCCGAGCCCCACCTCGACGAGAAAACTCAGCCGCGCCGCGATCTCCCGCCGCACCTCGCTGGTGATGAAACGCTGTTGCTCGGTGAAGGCGAGCGTTTCCACAAAGCGCAGCGCGTCGGCGATCGAGAGCCGGCAGAATTGGTGGATGTTCAGCGGCTTCAAATCGCCCTCGACCGTCACCGCGAGAATCTCCGCCTTGAGCCGCGCGCCGGCGCACACCGAGCACGTCCGCCGGCTCATGTACTGGCGGATGCGCTGGCGTGACAGTTCGCTGTCCGTCGTCTCGTAGAGATTCTGGAGCGAGGCCACGAGCCCGTCGAAGGGCTTCTCCACCTTCTCGCGCTTCCCGTTTTCGCCCCATGAAAAAACCAGCGCCCGCTCGCCTGTGCCGTGGACGAGCGCCTCGTGAAACGCCACCGGGAGATCATCATACGGCGCTTCCATCGAGACGCGGTATTCCTTCGCGAGCGAGGTGAGCACGCCCTGGTAGTAGCCGTGCATCCGCTTGTTCGCCTTCGCCCACGGCGCGACGGCGCCCTCGGCCAGCGACTTCTCGCGGTCGGGGATCATCAGGTCGGCGTCGCACTCCAACTCCGTGCCGAGCCCGTGGCACTCGGGGCACGCGCCAAAGTGCGAATTGAATGAGAAATGTTTCGGCGTCAGCTCCGGCAGCGTGAAGCCGGTCTCAGGATTGCTGAAATCCGTCGAATAGCGGTGCGGCTCCCACCGCTCGGGCTCCACGTCCCCGACACGCTGCAGGACCACCACCTTTCCCCCGCCCCACTTCAGCGCCGTGTCCACCGAGTCCGCCAGCCGCGTCCGCACGCCCTCACGGATGACCAGCCGATCCACCACGACCTCGATCACATGCCGCTCGCCCTTGCTCAGCCGGATCGGCTCGGGCCGGCTCAGCTCGATGATTTCCCCATCCACCCGCACGCGCACAAAGCCCTCGCGCTTCAGTTTCTCAATCACATCGCGAAACTCCCCCACCTCGCTCTGCACGATCGGCGCCAGCACCACGATGCGGCTCTCCGCGGGATACGCCACGATCCGATCCACGATCTGCTGCGGCGACAGCTTGAAAATGGGCGCGCGCGTCGAGGGGTCGTGCGGCTGGCCGACCGACGAGTAAAGCAGGCGGAGATAGTCGTAGATTTCCGTCGTCGTCGCGATGGTCGAACGCGGATTTCCGCCCGAGCTGCGCTGCTCGATGGCGATGGCCGGTGACAGTCCCTCGATAAAATCCACGTCTGGTTTCTGCATTTGGTCCAGAAACTGCCTTGCATAGGCTGACAAACTCTCCACGTAGCGCCTCTGGCCCTCCGCGTAGAGCGTGTCAAACGCCAGCGAAGACTTGCCCGAACCACTTAATCCTGTGATCACCACCAGCTTTTCCCGCGGAATCTCCAGTGTGAGGTTCCTTAGATTGTGCTGGCGAGCCCCGGTGATCTTAATTACTTGTGCTGGCATTTCCGCCGTCGGTTGAAACCGCAGAGCAAAGCACAACCTTAAACCCGTCTCCAGAGGCAATTAGCGATGTCCGACAATACTTTCCAACTGACCAAAGAGGAGTTCCTCGCCGTGAACGAAAAGTTCCGTGAGGTGAAGCATAACATCAACAACACCCTCGCCGTGATCATGGCACTCTCCGAGCTCGCCCAGCGCAACCCGGCGCACTACGAGAAGCTCGCAAAAGCCGTCCTCCAGCGCGGACCAGACGTGGTCCAGCAGATGCAGGAATTCCAGACTCTGCTCACCGCCAAGCTCAAAGGCGAGGCCGTGCCGTCGGCTCCAGCGCCGACTTCCGGCGTGTTTTAAGGGGCGGGTTTTCCCGCAGTGACGCCGAGGATTGGGCCGAGGGGAAACTTCAGGTCGTCACTGCGCTTCAGCTCCGGCGCGTGGAGGCTGGAAATCGTGCCGTCGAGGAAGAGCGCGTTGCGGCATCCGAGGGCATCGCGGAAAAGCGTGGCGAACTCGTGGAAATTCACCGGTTCACTCGAAATTGCGAAAACAGCCTTCCCATCCTGAGCGATGCCCACCCCGTTCCGGAAAAGCCGCGAATCCGACCCCTCGCGAAACGCCGGATGCAATCTGCCGTCGATCACCAGCATCGGGCCTGACTGCGTGGCGAGCCGCGCTTTCCCCGCAAACACCGGCCATCGCGCAGTCTCGGTCACGACCGCCTGGCCGTCTTTCAGCACGGCAAAGACGCCATTCGGCTTGAGAAAGAAATTGCCGTCCGCCGCCGCGTTATTCAGCGGCGAGATTTCGCGCCCCTCAGCCACGAACAAACCCACCGGCGAGAAATCCGGGTGAAACATCCCTCCATTCATGCCGAAAGCCAGCCGCCGCCCCCGCTCCGCCAGCATCGTCTCGATCGCGGAAAATCTGTGCAGCACCGCCCCGCGCCCGTCTTTCCAAAACAGCTCCAGAGGCTCCGTTTTCGGATCAACCGTGCAGATAATGTGCCGCCTCCCCGCATGCGCCACCGTGCGGTATTCGACCGCGAGCGCCGGCTCCAAAACCAGCGCGAACAATATCAGGCCAAGGATCGTTTTCATCTTCGTGGAAAGCGGCACGTGTAGCCCGATGAGGCATCGCCCGTCACGAAAAGTCGTGCTCAGCGACTTTGAGCTTTGCACTTTGCGCCTTGAGATTTGACCTTCGCCCCATGCTCGCCCGACTCCTCCGCGCCGCCGCCGCCCTCGCGCTGACGCTGAATCTTTCCGCCGCCGATCCCGCCGCAGAGACCGACGCGCGCCTCGCCGAACTGACCCGCACGCATCCCGTCGCCGTCGCCGTCCTCGTCTCGCGGGACGGAAAAATCCTTTACGAGAAAGCCGTCGGCCTCGCCGATTCCGGGCATCATCTGAAGGCCACGCCGGCCACAAAATTCCGCATCGGCTCGATCACGAAACAGTTCACCGCCGCGGCGATCCTGCGCCTCGCCGAAGATGAGAAGCTCGCCATCGACGGCTCGCTCTCTCAGTTTTTCCCGGAAGTCCCCGGCGCGGAAAAAATCACGATCCGCCAGCTCCTCACGCACACGTCCGGCCTCCGCAGCTACACGGCGAGACCGGATTTTTTCAAGAGCGTCATCACACCCATCGCGCCGGAAAAGCTCATCGCCTCCTTCCGCGACGACCCGCCCGAATTCGCGCCCGGCGCAGGCTGGCATTACTGCAACAGCGGCTACTTTCTCCTCGGCGAAATCGTCGCCAAAGTCTCAGGCAAACCCCTCGCGGATTTCCTGCGCGAGGAATTCTTCGAGCCGCTCGGCATGAAGGACACGGGCATTTTCCGCAATGACGCCCCGCCCCCCGGCGCTGCGCTCGGCTACTCGTATTTTCCCGATGACAAACTCGCGCCAGCCCTCGATTGGGACATGTCCTGGGCCGGCGGCGCGGGTGCCCTCTACTCCACCGTCCGCGACTTGCATCTCTGGAATGAAGCCGTCTTCACCGGCCGGGTCCTCGGCGGCGCCTCACTCAAAGCCGCGCTCACTCCCTTGACCCTGCCGCCCGGCGTGCAGGGGATGAAATACGGCTTCGGCTGGGCCATCGGCGTGCTCCGCGGACTGCCGCTCTACGACCACAGCGGCGGCCTGCACGGCTTCCAGAGCTACCTCGTCCGCTACCCGGAGCAGAAGGTGACCATCGCCGTCCTGTCCAATGCCGAAGCCGCTCCGCCCGGCCTCGTCCCCGCCACGCTCGGCCACGAGATCGCCGAGCGCTTCCTCGCCGCCGACCTCCCACCCGCGCCTGTAGTGGACCCGCTCGCCGATCCGCGCGGCTTCGCCGCCTATGCCGGCGACTATGACTACGGCACCGGCACGATGACCCTGAGCGCGGATGGCGCGCACCTTTTCGCCCAGCTCACCGGCCAGCCTCGGCTCGAAATTTTCCAAAGCGCGCCCGACCGTTTCTTTTGGAAGACGATCGATGCCCGCGTTGTTTTCCTGCGCAGCGAAAAGGGCGAGATCACCGCCATCGAGCACCACCAGAATGGCACCAGCTTCAAGGCTCCGAAGCTGCCCCCGCTCCCCGCTGTCCAGCTCACGGATGCCGTGCTCGAAAGCATTACCGGCGAATACAACTACGGGACGGGCGCCGTCCTCAAAGTGACCCGCAATGGCGGCCAGCTCTCCGCCCAGCTCACCGGCCAGCCGAAATTTCCCATCTACCCGAAATCCGAGACCGAGTTCATCTGGCGCATCGTCCCGGCGCGCGTGCAGTTCACGCGCGACGCCGACGGCAAAGTCACCAAAGCCACCCACCACCAGGCCGGCCGCACCTTCGACGCGCCGAAGATCCGGTAAAGGGCTCCGCGCACATAGATGTGGATGCCCCCGCACACGCGGGCCTCCCCGTACCGCACCACTTGCGCGTCGTAGATGTTGAATTCGGCTTTCCCATCGCCCCGGTACTTTTCATCCTCCAGCCACCCCGCCCCGCACTGCGCGACACTCTCCGCGACAGACGTGATGGCCACTAACCCGATGAACATCATTCGTTTCATAATGCCCGAGCACACACGAACCGCGGCGCGCAGGAATGCCCCCTCGCCGGGTGGAGCACGCGACCCGCGTGCCCGGCGGCTCGCCGGACAGCGCACGCGGCTCGCGTGCTCCGCCCGGATACTGTGCACAGCGCTCCTTGCCACTGGAATGGCGCGCGCCGCGGAGCTGTTCCCTTTCGTCCCGCCGTGGGACGACGCCTCGCCCTCGGCGACGAATGTGAGCGCATGGCTGGAGGCCCCGGCGGGAAAGGGCGGCTTTGTCACCGTGAAAGACGGGCACCTTTTCGCGAACGGAAAACGCCTGCGCATCTTCGGCGTCAACCTCGCCTTCGGCGCAAATTTTCCCACCCACGACGACGCGGAAAAAATCGCCGCAAGGATGGCGAAGTTCGGAATCAACTGCGTGCGCTTTCACCACATGGACTGGCAGACCACGCCGAGCGGCATCTGGGCAAAGGACTACTCGGGCTTCGATCCGGGGCAGCTCGACCGGCTGGACTACTTCATCTCGCAGCTCAAGGCGCGCGGCATCTACACCGACCTGAATCTCCACGTCTCGCGCACCTACCCGGACCGGCCCGCGGAGGAAAAGCAGGGCAACCCGAACTTCGACGCCGGCGTGGACAACTTCTCGCCGAAGATGATCGCGCTGCAAAAGGACTTCGCCCGCGCGCTGCTCACGCACGTCAATCCGTACACGAAAAACGCCTACACCGATGAGCCCGCCGTCGCGCTCATCGAGATCAACAACGAGAACGCGCTCCTCGCGCAGTGGAACTGGGGCGGCCTCGACAAAGCCGCCGCGCCCTACCGCGCGGAACTCGGCGCGATGTGGACGGACTGGCTGCGCAAAAAATATGGCGACGACAAAAAGCTCGCCACCGCCTGGGCCGCTGGCGCAAAGGCCGCGGGCGCGGAGATGCTGAAGAACGGCGACTTCGCGCGCGGGAAGGACGGCTGGTATTTCGAGCAGCACGAGGGCGCGGTCGCGGATGTCACGGTGAAGGACCGCGTCCTCCGCGTGGACGTGCGAAAAGCCGGCGCGCTCGGCTGGCATGTGCAGGGCTACCAGAGCGGGCTCAAGCTCTCCGGCGAGGAGCCGCTCGCCTTCACCTTCCGCGCCCGCGCCGATGCGAAGCGCACGATCAACGTCGCCGTCATGCAGGCGCACGAGCCGTGGAAAGGGCTGACCAATGAGAACATCGAAGTCGGCCCCGAGTGGCGGGACTTCCGCGTCTTTTTCACGCCGGACGCCAGCGAGCCGAATGCGCGCATCGGCTTCAGCAATCTCGCGCTCGCCGCCGGCTGGTTCGAGTTTGCCGCCGTCTCGCTGCGGCCCGCCGGCACCGACGGCTCGGTGCCGCGCGACGCCGCGGGAGGTGTCGCGCCTTTCACCAAATCCGAAATCGCCGGCCGCTCCGAGCTGGTGCGCGACGACTGGCAGCGCTTCCTCTGGACGCTTGAGCAGCGCTACTGGCCCGGCATGTACCGCTTCATCCGCGAGGAGCTGAAAGCGAAGAGCCTAATCATCGGCACGCAGCTCGGCTGGTCGCCGTTTCCCATCCAGCAGCACATGGATGTCATCGACTCGCACGCCTACTGGCAGCACCCGCAATTCCCGCGACGGCAGTGGGACATGAACGACTGGACAGTCAAAAACACCGCGATGACCGGCGCGGCGGACGGCGGCACGCTGCCCACGCTCGCCCTCCAGCGCGTGGCGGGAAAACCCTACGTCTGCACGGAGTACAACCACGCCGCGCCGAACCAGTTCTCGGCAGAAACCTTCCCGCTCATCTGCGCCTACGCCGCGCTCCAGGATTGGGACGGCATCTTCGCCTTCGCCTACTCGCACCGCTCGAATGACTGGGCGAAAGGCTACTTCCCCAGCTTCTTCGACATCGACCAGCACCCCGCGAAAATGGCCACCCTCCCCGCGTCGCTCGCGCTCTTCATGCGCGGCGATGTAGCCGCGGCAAAGACCGCCATGATTGCAAACGTCCAGCATGACATGGCCGTGGCGATGGCGCGCGAGCAGGGGCAGCGCCTCGGGGCGGAGCAGTTCGGCGTGAAACGGATGGCGGCACTCCAGCACCGCGTCGGCGTGCAGCAGGGGGATGCGCAAAACTTCTCCGCCACGCCGGCGCCAGCCGGCCCGAAGTTCGTGAGCGACACCGGCGAGCTGACTTGGGACACGCTCGACAAGGCCGTCACCATCGACACCGCGCGCTCGAAAGGTGTCCTCGGTTTCGTCGAGCGCCGCAGCTACGACCTCGGCGGAGTGAAGCTCGACTTCGCCGCCACCCGCGCCGGCTTCGCCTGCGTGCAGCTCACCGTCCTCGACGGCGCGGATTTCAAAACCGCGCGGCGCATCCTCGTCACCGCCACCGCCACCGCCGAGAACACCGGCATGGAGTGGACCAGCGACAAAAAGGAAAGCGTCGGCACGAAATGGGGCCGCGCCCCCAGCCTCGCGGAAGGCGTCGCCGCAAGGATCACGCTACCCCTTTCCAAAAAGCTGAAAGCCTGGGCGCTCGACGACCGTGGCCAGCGCCGCGCCGAAATCCCGCTCACCGCCGGAGTCCTCGAAATCTCCCCCGACCACAAGACGCTCTGGTACGAACTCGCCGAGTAACCTCGCCCCGGCTCCTGTTTGAGCTTTGAGCTTTCCCTACATCGCGCCCACGGCACGCGGCGTCATCGTGAACTGCTCCCCTTCCCGCGCGGCCTCGATGCGGATGCCGCTCCCCGCCGCAGTCGCCAGCTCGCGCGCGTGCATGAGCATGCCGGAGATCGTCCGGTCGTCGTGCGCCGGATCGTGGTGGAAGAGGTAGAGCCGCTTCACGCGCCCCGCGATGGCGAAGCGCACCACGTCATCCACGCACCCGTGGCCCCAGCCGACGTGCTCCTTGTATTCCTCCGCAGTGTATTGCGCGTCGGTGATCAGCACGTCCGCGTCCTCGATGAATTTCGCGAGCTTTTCCTCGATCGTCCGCGGCAGCGATCCGCCGTGCGTCTCCGCCGTGTGCTCGTTGAAGGACTCATTGTCCGGCAGATACACGACCGAGCCGCTGCTCGTGAAAAGGCGGTAACCCACGCAGATGCCGGGGTGGTTTGAAAAGCATGCCTCCACCCGGATCGGCCCGACACTGAACGACATCTCCTTCAGCTCCTCGATCACGATGTTTCCCGGCATCTGCTTGAGCGCGATTGGGAAATACGGGCTCTCCATCTGCCCCGCGAGTGTCGCCGCCAGGCCGTCGCGCGCGCCTTCGTAGCCGAGGATTCGCACCCGGTTTTTCGCATGGTAGGCGGGGAGAAAAAACGGGAAGCCCTGAATGTGATCCCAGTGCGTGTGCGAGACCAGCAGCGTGATATTCATCGCGCCTTCGCCGAACTCCTCCGCCAGAGCGTGGCCCAGCGGGCGCATGCCCGAGCCGGCGTCGAGGATCACAAGCTCGCCATCCGCCCGCAGTTCCAGGCACGAGGTGTTTCCACCAAAGAAAACCGTCGTCGCCCCCGGCGTCGGGATCGATCCGCGCACACCCCAGAATTTCACCTTCGTCGCCTGCTCGGTCGGGCGAGCCGCTCCGGATCCTGCCGCCACCTCCACTTCGTTCCGACCCTCCGGCGCGATCCGCGCCAGCACTTCCCGCAGTTTTCCAAACTCGATCGGCTTCACCAGGTAGTCGTCCGCCCCGGCCTCCGCCGCGCTCTGCCGGTCCGCCGCAAAGTCGCGCCCCGTGATGACGATGATTTTGGTATGCCGCAGTTCCATGTGCTCGCGCACTTTTCGGCACACATAGTAGCCATTCCCGCGCGGCATGAGCAGGTCGCACAGGATCACGTCCGGCCGGTGCTTGATCGCCAGCTCGATCCCGCGCTCACCGTCCTCCGCCTCATAGACCCGCCAGTCCTCCTTGCGCAGCATCGCCGCGGCTGGCGTGCGGCAGATTTCGTCATCGTCGATGAGCAGGATCGTCTTCATTCAAAGGCCACAGTGCAGAACAGGAATTGGGAAACGACAGGACACGCCGGGTAATTCAGTCGGCGTATAAGAGAGAGCCGGGCTGGCGGCGTCGAGCGCGGAGTTTGCGATCCTGGCTGTGAAAAACCCGCGCTCTCCGGCCCCCACCAGCGGGGTCACTGCTCCGCTTTGAGAAACTCCACTTTTGCGCTCAGCTCGGGCGTCAGGAAACGGTCGGGCGCCTCGATCTGCACCTTCAGCTGGAGCGTGCCCTTCTGCCGGTTCGCCTCGGGGGCCATCTCGGTGACGTGGCCGCCGTACTGCCGGTCGGGATACGCCTCGGGCGTGACGCGGCATTTCTGGCCAAGGGAAATCTTCGGAAGATCGCTCTCATTCACGTCGATCTCGACCTGCAGATCCTGCGGGTCGGCCACGGCGAAAAGCGCGGTGCTCGGACCCCTCGTGCCGCCAAAGCTCTGCGGCGTGACCAGCGCTCCCGCGACCGCCAGCTTTTCCAAAACCACGCCATCAATCGGCGAGCGGATGACCGTCCAGTCCAGCGCCACCTTTACCGCCGCGCGGATTCCCTCCACCTGCCGGATCGCCGCCTCCGCGGCCTCCACATCGAGCCGCGCCTCGTCCTCGCGCTCGGCGGTTTCGTTCTTCGTGGCGCGGAGCCGCTTCACTCGCTCATAGGCGATCTTCGCCTTTTCCAAAGCCACACGCGCCCCAGCGAGCTGGCCGTCGATTTCGAGCAGACGCGCGCGCTGCTCCGCGTCGTCGAGCTGCACCACGACCTGATCCTTCTTCACGATGTCTCCCTTCTTCACGCCGATCCATTTCACCTGCCCCATCATGCGCGGGCTGATCTCGATCCGCTCGCGGTTGATGATGTAGCCGGAGACGGTGAGGACGGGAGAGTCGGATTTTGGATTCTCAGCAGCGGCGGGTGCCGCCGCGCCTGACGGAGCAGGCGTGGCGCCGGCCGCCGCTTGGGCGGCGCCATGGAAGACGCGGCGGTCGTCGCCGGCCTTCGGCCATGCGAAGTAGGCCGCCACCGCGGTGATCGCGAGGACGCTGCCAAAGATCAGCCACGGCGCGCCCGCCGCGCGCTGCCGCTGGGCGGGTTCGATGCGGATGGTCTGGAGTCGGTCGGTGTTCATACGGATTTCAGTGCGGCGATGACCGGCAGGCGCGAGGCGCGCAGCGCGGGCAGCAGGCTCCCGAGGACACCCACGGTCACGGCGAAGATGAGCCCTTTCACCGCGAGCCACGGCGTGATGCTGAACTGGAAAACCGTCTCGCTGAATGTCTCAAAACTCAGCGTGCCCACGCTCGTCCCCTGCCACCGCATCGCCGCCAGGATACCCAGCGCCCCGCCGAGCAGCGCGAGGAATGCGCCCTCGATGAGGAATCCCAGCAGCACGGAGCGGCGGCGGAAGCCGAGGACGCGCAGCGTGCCGATCTCGCGCGTGCGCGCACCGATGCTCGCATACATCGTGTTCATCGCGGCCAGGATCGCGCCGATGGACATCGCGGTGGCGAGGAAGTTGCCGAGGATGCGGATGGGCTGCGCGGTTTTCGTCTGGTCCTTGTAGTAGGCCACCTCGCTGAGCACGCGGACGCTGAGGCGTTTGTCGGCCTCGAGTTTCTTGATGAGCGCCTCTCCCGCGGCCGCATCCGTCGGGCGGATGAGCAGGCTGGAGTAGGACTCGCGGGTGAAAAGCGAGCGCACCTCATTGGCGTCCATCCACGCCTCGGAGTCGAACGCGCTCCCGCCCGCGTCGAAGTGCCCGACCACCGTCAGCTCGCGCAGGCCGATCTTCACCACATCGCCCACCCGCATCTCCGCGAACCGCGCCGCCAGCCGCTTCGCCACAACAGCCTCGCGCTTGCCTGGCTCAAACCAGCGCCCCTCCACGAGCCGCACCTGCGGGCGGAGCGCGAAGGCATTTGGCGACACACCGCGCAGCGAGACATTTGCCTCGCCCGCCGAGCCGCCGCCGCGCGGGAGATTGAGGATGACGAGCGTGTCGGCGGAAATGAACGGCCGGTCCTGCGCGTCGCGCGCGATCTCGGTGGCATACTGGATGGCGTTGAACTGCTCGCGGGTAATCTGGCTGCCGGATTCCGCCGCCGAGCCGCGCCGCACGACCATGAGATTGTTCGCATCGCCCGTCGCCGCGCTCGCCTTTTCCAGCCCCACGGCGAGTGCCTGGAGGCTGACATACACGGCCACCACCAGCGCCACGCCGAGCACCGTCGCCAGCGTCGCGCGCCAGCGGACGACGACGTTGCGGAAGTTATAACGGAGCGGCAGAGCCATGCGGGGAAAGGCTGAAGGCGTAGGGCGAAAGCGGCAAGTTTCCGCGCGCGGAAAGCCCGCTGCGCCGCGCTATTTTTTCGTCTTCGAGCCGCCGGGCGTGCTGTTGAGGCCGCCGCCCTGGTCGAGTGCGCCCTTCTTTTTCTGCCACATCCAGTCGCCGGGCTTTGGCGCGGGTGATCCGGGAGGAGTCGCCGCACCGCCTGGCGCCGGAGCGGTCCCCGGCCGGCCAGGGACCGGCGTAGCGGCTGGCACGGGCGCGGGTATCGGCGTGGCGTCGGGCGTGTAGAGGACATTGTCGCAAGCGGTGAAGGCAAGCGTGAGGACGAGCAGGAGCGGGAGTTTCATGGGAGGAAAGGCGGCTAACGGGAGGCGGACTTGAGTTCGATGTACAAGGGCGTGAGCGGCGGCATTTCCGCGACGCGCACCATCTTCGCGCCGTCGTCGCCGTCCGCCAGCGCGATCTCGGTCTTCGCGGCCATCAGCCGCTCGACCGGCTTCAGCGCAGCCTTCGCCGGGACTTGGAGAAACGCCACCGCCTCGCGCGGCAGCCGCACCTGCACGTCGCGCAGCGTCTCGCTGCGGTGCAGATTCGCCAGCACGAGAAAGCGCTGCCCGCTTTTCGCGTCGAACCGCAGATACGCATACAGCCAGTGCCCGCTCGCCGTTTCGCCACCCACACGGCCGAAGCGCTCGTTCGTCTTGTTTGCGTAGTTCAGGCGGAAACACTCCCCGTCGCGAAACGCCGGCTCACCCGCCAGCGCGAGCAGCCGCGCGTAAAACTCGCGCAGCCTTTTCTGCTCCGCCGAAAGCCGCCCGCCATCGTAGCGATGCCCGTTCACCCACTTCGCCAGCTCGGGCATCGACCAGTAATCGAAGATCGTCGTCCGCGCGTCGTCGCCGCCGAAGCCCTCCTCCCCGCGCGCGGGCTCGCCCACCTCCTGCCCGCTGTACATCAGCACCGGCCCGCGCGAGAGCCCGTAGAGGATCGCCGCCACCGGCCGACCCACCTCCATGCCCACGCCATCCCACTGTCCCGCGCCCGCGAGCCGCACCTCGTCGTGATTCTCCGCGTAGCGCAGCGACCGATGAAAAAGCGCGTCGTCGCCGACCACGCCGTCGAGATC
>JANOBH010000116.1:0-25943 GCA_031411535.1 Chthoniobacter sp.
CGTGGCGGTGCCGGTGACGTAGTATTTGTAGCGGGTGTCTGAGGCCGGGGCGGTGGTGATGCCGGTGGGGGTGAAGTCTTCGCCGAGTTCGTCGGAGAACGTGCCATTGTCCCAGAGCGCCGCGCCGGTGTAGTTCCCACCCGAAGTTGTGCCGACTGCCACGCCGCCTTCGCTGAGGGCGATGACCGAGCTTTCCACGTTGAGGTCACTCACGCTTCCCGGCCCGAGCACGGTTGGCTGGCCGCCGACATTGAATCGGACAGCCTTGTAAACATTGTAATCGCCGTAAACGCCGATTGAGGACTCGCCCACGATCATCCCTGCGTTATTGATGGCCACGGCCCAACTCGCGTGTTTTTCGTAGGAGCTGAGCTTTTTGTCCCCATCGGTGTCTTTTTCAGACAAGGCGCCCAGATCGGTGGGTGCGCTCTGGGCGCTGGCCCAGTGGGCTGCGTGTCGGCAATAGGTACCGGGAAAATCCCGAACGGGAAAATCCGCCTCGCCGACGATGGCCCCGGAATCATTGAGCGCGCGGGGCATGGGCTTGCGGCCCTGCAATGGCGTGCGCGTGCCTTTGTCCCAGAAGAACGCCACCGGGTCGTCCGTGGTGCCCTCCGCAGCCGGCACGATGCCGACGACCTGGCCCTTGCCGTTGATCGCGTGGATGGTACCGGGGCCGATGTCGATGAGCGCGTAGTGGGGCGCTCCCGCGCGCGGAAAGCTGATGTCGCCATCGGCGGGCATGGCGTCCGCGCCGTCGGCCACCCCGTCGTCGTCGCTCTGCTCGTTCTGCGGGTCGCTGCCGATTTCCATTTCCTCGGCGTTGGTGAGGCCGTCGTGGTCCCAGTCGCCGTCGGGATCGTCGGCGGGGTCGTTCTCGGTGCCATCGTCGGGATTGCCGCCGGAGCCAGGCGTGCGGTGGGTGGTGAGGGCGCGAAACTCGACCTTCGCGCTGCGCTTTCCGGCGGTCGCCGTGGCGGAGATGCGGCTGCGCACGCGCGATCCGGCGGGCTGCGTGTAGAAGACCTGTGCGTATCCCGTTTCATTCGTCTGCACGACTATCACCGGCGCGGGTGTGCCGCCGGATTGGGCTACGATTTTGCCGCCGCCCAGGGCCACGGCAAAAGTCACGGGAGCATTTTCCAACACCACGCCAAGGCGATCCGTGACTCGCACGATCAGCGGCAGCGGCAGCGGCTCGCGGGGCGCGGTGGTCTGCGTGTCGCCGCTGACCAGTGTGATGACGGGAAGCGCGCCGTTGTAGTAATCCCGCGGGTCCGTGTGGGCTAGGTATTCGTCGAGATTGGAGATGGTGTCGTGGTCGAAGTCGTCTGTTGCATCGGTGTTGCTGTTCTTATTGAAACCATGCAGGACTTCCCACCAGTCGGGCATGCCGTCACCGTCGTAATCCCCGCTGAAAGGCACGACATTGGACGGGGCGGAAAACCGGCCGCCGAAAGTGTAGCGGACGCGGTATTCCAGGATGGTGAGCGCGGGTGCAGCCGGATCTGTGAAGCTGCGCGAACTCGCGCCGGATGGGATGGTCACGTCCGGCGTGAGAGGCTGCCATGTGGGCGTGCCGGAGACGCGGCGCTCGACGCGGAAAGAACCGGCGGGCGGGGCATCCTCCACCGGCCAGGTGAGGGTCGGCTGCGCTGTGCCGCTCACGGTGAGCGTGCCCGGTTTTGGGAGGTTGATCCAGTCGATGAGATTGTCCTGGTTGAGCCCGGCGGTTTCCCCGGTCTGCCGGTCGATGACATACCAGGGCAGGAAGTCGTGGATGAGGGTGCTGGCGTCGAAATAGTAATAGGAAATGGGCCATGCACTGCCATTGGCGGCGGTGGTGTAGATACCCTGCGTTTGGTGGTTTTCGATCGGGTATTCGTCGCCATTGGGGTGATGGACGACGAGGTCGTGCCCCCAGCGGGAGGTGGAGATTTGCAGCGATTGCACGGAGGGAGGGGGAAACCAATGGCGCAGGTCATTGGAGCCAGGCTGGATTTGCACGGAGTCGCCGATGGGACTGTCGTATAAGATGTGAGGGCCAGCGGCATACGGGATGGGGTTGCTGGCAGACCATAAAAACCACGAGAGCGAGTACTCCTCGCCGGTAAAGGAATTGACGTAGTGCTCAACGAAAGGCCCGCTCCCCGTATCATCGGCGAAAGCGACTCCGTTTTCGCCGTTCAAATGGAACTGGTGTCCCCGCCGGAAATCCAAAAGCTGGAGGGAAATGGTGGGATTGAGCGGCGGCTCGGCGTGGAGCGGCGCCCAGCCGTCGAGCACATCGCCCTGCCGGATGGGGAACTGCTCTCCCGTGGTGTCATCGGTCAGCCACCAGTCTTTGCCTGGCTCGACTCCCATAACAAAGGTCAGGACATCGAGCGGGTTCCAGATGTGGCCGCCGTCATCGAAATTCGCGATTTGGTCGTTCCCAAATTGACCGGGATCCAAGCGAATGGTGGTGTGGTAGCCGCCGGGCATCCAGACAGTGAATTGGTGGCCCTGGCGCTGTGTGTGGACGCGGAAGGTGCGTGTCTCCGTCCCAGGGATGCGCTCGGGGAACATTCCGTAGATCGGTCACCACTGATGCTCCCCCGCGGGACCGGCTTGGAAATTCCCACCGAAAGCGGTCTGCGAAGAGTAACCGTCCGCCGCGCGCGTGATCCAAAACTCCATGCCGGCACCGACACTGAAGTTGAGCATGGTGCCATTGGCTGACTCCGTCACCGCCGATACTGCGCTGGTCAACTCCGGCCCCCAGGCTGCGCGGCTGTGGACATGGAAATGATGACCGGCTTCCCGCTCCTCGATGTAGAGGGTGAATGAAACGAGCGGAATGTCGCCGGTGCCGGGCTCCCACACCCACCCAAGAGTCAGGTCGGTGACGTGAAACGGAGTCTGCTCGCCGGTCGTGAGGTCGGCGATGCGATAGGGGAGCGCGGGATCGAAGAGCGCGCGCCCCTCGTAGGCCCAGGCATCATGCAATGTGATCCCGGAATAATAGCTCACAGAACTCAGGATCGACACCGGGTAGGCCACGCCACCCGGCTGGCAGAGAAAGAGCTGATTGCCGCTGCGGTCTTCCAGCAGGAAGAGAGAGCGGGTGTGCGGTGTGCCGGGTGGCGCGCGAAAATCGTGCTCCCCGGGGATCAGCAGGCCGAGTTCGTTCCATGGTGCCGAGATGAGATCGGCGGCTTCTCCGGTGGAAGTGTCGCGAAGCGTGAGGCCGGGTTGGTCGCGGTCGAGGGTCAGCGTCAGTCGCAGGTAAGGAAGCACAGTCGAACTCATGTAACCCAGCGAGTCTGTGGTGACGACCCCTTGGACGAAGCCGTGGGGCTGCCCGCCCACCTCCAACGTGAATCCGTGCGAGAACCGGCCCGCCGGCGCGGCGATGTCAAAGGTCTGCCAGTTCTCCGCGTGCAGCGGGAGGAGCGCCGCGAGACAAAAGAAGGCGGCGAGGAGCGTGCGGAGGACGCGGGCGCAGGGACGCTGGGAAGGCGTGTTCATTAGGGGGAGTTTCTGTCTGGGGCGGAAGCTGTTATCCCTTAAACGCACGAGTTGGCGTTTTTTCCAAAAAATCTGCGGGCGCGGGCAATTATCTTTTTGCCTCTCGTTCCCAAAGTTAGCGAAGCGCTTTGGGAACGCAGTTCCGCCAGCGAGACTCTGTCTCCCTTCCGGCGAACGACGACTTCGATCGCGCCCCCCGCGGTCACCCGCCCGCCACCGAAACGGAGTTTCGCCGCACGTCTCCGTTCCCAAAGCGCTTCGCTAACTTTGGGAACGAGGGGCGAAACGAGGGGCGAAAACACCACCGAGGGCCGGCGAAACCGTCGGGCCGGCGCGGGATCGGCGGCTCGTCCCGGGGGCGGATTTCCCGCTACGGATTGCGGTTTTCCGATACCGGACGCGATTTTCCGACACGGGAAGCGATTTTCCGACACGGGAAGCGATTTTCCGATACGGGAAGCGATTTTCCGACACGGGAAGGAGCTTTCCTTAACCAGATTGCCGCGTCCCTTAACCAGATTGCCGCGTCCCTTAACCAGATTGCCGCGTCCCTTAACCGGATTGCGGCGTCCCTTAACCGGATTGCGGCGTTCTTTAGAGGGCGTCTAAAAAGTAAGTGGCAGCGGTCGGATTCCGGAAATTACAACTGTACATTTTCGACCACTTGAGCGGGAAAGCTTGGAAATAGAGATAGCGAAGTAGCGTCGGCGGCCAATGACTGGATCCCGCCGGCGCCGCCGATGGCTCTCTAAAGCCCGCAAAATGCAACCTGCCAAGGCCCAAGGCACGCTGGAGAATACCCGGCGCGCCTTTTCAGTGTCCGCGGCGGGCCGTGTGGAGCTGCCGGTTGATCTGCGCGGCGGCGTAGGCGGCGCCGAAGCCGTTGTCGATATTCACCACGGTCACGCCGGAGCCGCAGGAATTCAGCATCCCGAGGAGAGCGGCGAGGCCGCCGAAACTGGCGCCGTATCCGACGCTCGTGGGCACGGCGATGACGGGTTTGCTGACGAGCCCGGCGACGGCGCTCGGAAGCGCGCCTTCCATCCCGGCGACGACGATGAGGACATTGCAGGCTTCGAGTCGGTCGCGCTCGGCGAGCAGGCGGTGGATGCCGGCGACGCCGACGTCGGTGATGCGCTCGACATGGTTGCCGAAGATTTCGAGCGTCACAGCCGCCTCGTCCGCGACGGGCAGGTCGGAGGTTCCGGCGCAGAGGACGCCGATGGTGCCGTCGTTCTTTGGCAGCGGCTCCATCTCGGCGGTGATGCAGCGTGCCCGCGCATGCCACCGCGCGTCGGGAAACTCGGCGACGAGTGCGCGGTGCTGTTCCTCATTCGCGCGGCTGACGAGGAGGACGCGCTCTTTCGCCAGGATCGTGCGCCCGATGAGGAGGACGTCGGCCGGGGTCTTGCCGGCGCCGAAGATGACCTCGGGGAAGCCGCAGCGGCGGGCGCGGTCGCTGTCCACGCGGGCAAAGCCGAGATCGACGAAGCCGTCGGGCATCAGCAGGCGGGCGGTTCGCCGGTGGTCAGGATGAGGCGGAGAGGGATCATCTTGGACTCGACAAAACCGTGCGCTTTGAAAAAACGCTGGCCCTGGTCGTTCAGCCGGTCGGTGAGGAGCGTGATGCGGAGGAAATCCTTCTTCTTCGCGTATTCGATGGCGTGTCTGAGGAGCTTGTCGCCGAAGCCTTTCGCCCGGAAGTCGTGATGCACGATCACGTCCTCGAGCATGATGACGAAGCCGCCCTCGGCCGTGCTGATCGTGAAGAGCAGATTGATCATCCCGAGGATCGTGCCGTTCTGGCGGAGGACGAAAATGCGGCCGCGGTTCGGCTGTTCGAGGATGAGGCGGAGGCCGCGCATCTGCTTGGCGCGGTCGGGGACGAAGTCGGCTTCCTGGGTGAAAAGTTCAAACAGGAGGTCGGTGAGCTGCGGGAGGTCTTCCAGCGTGGCTTGCTCGAGATGGGGTTCGTCCATGAAGGGCGCGGGGTTATGGCACAAGGGACGCGCGGAGGGAAGCTGGGTTTGCGTCAGCCGCCGCCTTTTCTCACGAGGGGGGCGTGGCGAAAGCAGTCTGTCATGTGGTCATTGACCATGCCGGTGGCCTGCATGAAGGCGTAGCAGATGGTGGAGCCGACGAATTTGAAGCCGCGCTTGAGCAGGTCGCGGCTCATGGCGTCGGACTCGGCGGTCTTGGCCGGCAGCTCCGCGCGGGACTTCCAGGCGTTCTGTTTCGGCCGGCCCCCGGTGAACTGCCAGATGTAGCGGTCGAAGGTGCCAAACTCCTTTTGCACGGCGAGGAGGGCGCGCGCGTTGAGGATGGCGGACGCGACTTTCAGGCGGTTGCGGACGATGCCGGGGTCGGCGAGGAGCGCGGCCACTTTGCGGTCGTCGTAGCGCGCGATCTTCCGGGCGTCGAAGCCGTCGAAAGCGGCGCGGTAGGTTTCGCGCTTTTTCAAAATGGTGGACCAGCTCAGGCCGGCCTGCGCGCCCTCCAGGATGATCAGCTCGAAAAGCGCGCGGTCATCGTGCTCCGGCACGCCCCACTCGGTGTCGTGGTAGATGATGTCGAGCGGCGCCTGCGCCCAGAAGCAGCGGCAGACGGCTTTCATTCCCAAATCCGGTCCACGGCCTTTTGCACCGCCGCGAAAAGCTGGTCGATCTCCGCGCGCGTGATGGTGAGCGGCGGGGCGAGTGCGAGGATGTCGCGGATGCCGCGGACGATGACGCCCTCCTCGCGCGCGAGCGCCGCGGCCTTCACCCCGAGCATCATCGTGGGCGTGAGTGCTGCCCGGCCGCCGCGCGGCACGAGTTCCAGCGCGCCGATGAGATTGATCCCGCGCACTTCGCCCACGGCGGGATGCCCGGCGAAGGCGCGCAGCTTCTCCTGAAAGTAGGGCCCGACATCCGCTTTGACGCGCGGGACGAGCCCGTCGTTTTCGATGATGTCGAGATTCGCGAGCGCGGCTGCGCAGCTCGTGGGGTGGCCCGAGTAGGTGAAGCCGTGGGCGAAGTAGCCGCTGTGCAGCAGCGTGTCGGCGATCTCGTCGCTGAGCATGGTCGCGCCGAGCGGGAGGTAGCCGCTGGTCAGGCCCTTCGCGAGCGTGATGATGTCAGGATCGAGATCCCAGAGGTGGCTGGCGAACCACTCACCGAGCCGGCCAAAGCCGGTGATGACCTCGTCGGCGACAAAGAGGATGCCGTGCTCGCGGCAGAGCGCGCGCAGCGCGGTGAGGTAGCCGGCGGGCGGCGGGATCACGCCGCCCGCGCCCTGCACCGGCTCCACAAACATCGCCGCGATCGTCTCCGCGCCTTCGCGCTCGATTGTGCGCGCGGTTTCCTCCACGCACCACGCTCCGTATGCGACCGGATCGGCCTCGCGTCCGGCGGCGTAGGCGTGCGGCGCGGGGACTTGGAGGAAACCGGGCAGCGGCAGGTCGAAGGGCGTGGTGCAACCCGGCAGGCCGGTCATGCTCGTGGTGGCGAGCGTCACGCCGTGGTAGGCAAATTCGCGGGAGAGGATCTTCGTGCGCTGCGGCTGCCCGCGGAGCTTCCAGTAGCCGCGGATGATTTTCAGAGCGGACTCATTGGCCTCGGAGCCGGAGTTGCAAAAGGTCGTGTGCTGGAGCCGCGCCGGAGCCAGCCGCGCGAGGCGCTCGGCGAGTCGGATGGCGGGCTCGGTGGTGGTATTGAAAAAGGACGGGTAGAACGCGACCTGCCGCATCTGCGCGGCCACGGCGTCGATGATCTCGGTGCGGCCGTAGCCGACATTCACGCACCACAGTCCCGCGAGGCCGTCGAGGAGGCGGCGGCCCTCCGCGTCGTGCACAAAGACGCCGGACCCCGAGACGATGACGTGCGTGCCCGCCGCGTGCATGTCGTCGTGGTTTGTGAATGGGTGAAGGTGGAAACGCCGGTCGAGCTGCTGGAGGGGAGTGCGCGTGCTTGCCATGTGGGAAATGAACCACGAACCTGCACGCCGTCGCAATTCCCATGGCGCAGTTTGTTTTTTCCCCAGCCGACCTCGCGCCGGGCGACGCCAAGTCCGCCGCGCTCGATCTGTCGCCGTATCGCATCGACCGCATTCGCGGGACCGACGATCCACTTTTTGAAAACGCCTACGCGCCGCTGTGGGCGGAGTTTGGCGCGAAGGACGAGATAGAGCTGCGGGAGACGCTGGACCGGCGATTCCGGCTCGCGCCCCGGATTCTCTACGAGATGGTGCTGGTGCGGCGCGGCGGGGGATTTGCCGCGGCGCGGGATCACACGGCGACAGTCGCGGATGGCGGGGCGGTGGTGCATCTCTCGCATAATCTCGTCGCACCCGCCGCGCGTCGGACGGGGTTGGCCGGCTGGCTGCGTGCGTGGCCGATCCAGACGGCGCGCGAGTGCCTCGCGGCGAACGGCGCCCCGCCGGATGCGCCGGTGACGCTGGTGGCCGAGATGGAGCATCCCGCCGCGGACGATCCGGCGCGGGCGATCCGGCAGGCGGCGTATGAGAAGGCGGGATTCTTGAAACTCGATCCTGCGGCGGTGTCGTACCATCAGCCGGACTTCCGCGCGCCGGAAGTGATCGACGCGAGCGGCGGTGCGCGCCCGCTGCCATTCCAGCTCGTGGTGCGGCGTGTCGGCCGCGAAGACGCGCGCACGATCTCCGGGCGGGAGGTGCGCGGACTTGTGAGCGCGATCCACGGCATCTATGCGCCGCAGTTTCGCCCCGCCGACCTTGCGCATCCGCTGCTCGCCCTCGACCGCCTGCCGGCGGACGATGCCGTGATCGCGCTGCTTCCTCCGACCCAATGCTGACCGCATTTTACCATCCGGGATACGCTGCGCCCATCGGCCTGCACATCATGCCGATTGAGAAATTCGCGCTCCTCGCCGAGCGGCTGCGCGAGGCGGCGGACGTGCGGCTGGCGGAGCCGGCGCCCGTGACGGAGGAGGATCTGCGGCGCGTGCATTCGGCGGAATACGTCGCTGCGATCAGGACTGGCGTGCCGCGAGACCTGGCGGAGTCGCAGAAGTTCCCTTGGTCGCCGGAGCTGTTTTCCTCGGTGTGCCTGACGGCGGGCGGATGTCTTGCGGCGGCGCGGCAGGCATTGCGCGACGGCGTCTCCGCTGCGGTCGTGAGCGGTTTTCACCACGCGTGTGCGGATCACGGCGAGGGATTTTGCACCTTCAATGGTCTGATCGTCGCGTTCGATGCGCTGGTCGCGTCTGGCGAGATTCGCACCGCGGCGGTGCTCGACATGGACCTGCACTATGGAAACGGGACCGCGCAGCTCGCGGCATCGCGCCCTCAGGTTTTCGCGCTGTCGCTCTACGGAAACGACTATTGGGACAACTACTGCTTCCGCGATGTGACGGTGCGGCATCACGAGGACGGGGCGAATCACCGCTCCTTCGCGCTGCCCGCCCGGTGCGACCGCGCGACGCTGCTGCGGATCATGGACGAGGCGCTGCCGCTCATCGCCGAGCGGCGGCCCGACGTGCTGCTCTACCAGGCCGGGGCCGATCCCTATTTCGAGGATCCGTTCTCGCCGCTCGCCCTCGATCACGCGGACCTTCTGGCGCGTGACCGGCGCGTCTTTGAGTTTGCGAAAGAGCACGCGATTCCCGTGGCGTGGGTGCTGGCCGGCGGCTACACGAGCGATGTGAGCAAAGTCGTCCGCGTGCATCTCAACACCTTTCAGGCGTGGCGCGAAGTCTATGGCGGCGTTTAGGAATCACCTTCCATCTGTCATCCTGAGCGGAGTTCCGTGCGGGCCAAGGCGGGACGGAACGCAGTCGAAGGACCCCGTGGAATTTCCGAAGGTGTCGCTGGTGAATCGACGGGGTCCTTCGGCTCCGCTCCGCCCGCTTTCCCGCCTGCGCTCCGCTCAGGATGACCGCGCTTTTGGTAACCTTGACGCTCGTTATGGCGGATGAGCTGCGGCGCAGTCCCGGCGATCTGTCGGTCGTCCTGCCGGACGTAGCGCCGGGCGACGTACCGGCGGCGGTCGATGCCGCTGTCTCGGCGGCGGGCGCGTGGGCGCGCATGCCCTTGCCCGAGCGGATCGCGCGGCTGCGCTCGGCGCAGCAGGCGCTCGCGGCGGCAAAGGAGGAGCTGGCGCTCGGCATCGCGCTGGAGACGGGGAAGCCGCTCACCGAGGCGCTCGGCGAAGTAGGCGCTGTGGTCGCTAAGATCGACCTGACGATCGCGGATGCGGAGCGCTGGCTGGCGGAGGAGGGGAATCTCGGCGGGCCGCATCCGGCGCTGGTCCGGCGGCGCGCGCGAGGACCGGCCGCGGTCGTGGGGCCGTTCAATTTCCCGCTGCATCTCGGCCATGGCGCGAATGTGGCGCACTTGCTCGCGGGCAATCCGGTGATCTTCAAGCCGTCGCCGCTCGCGGCGTCTGTGGCCGGGCGGTACGGCGAGCTGATGTCGTCCGCGTTTCCGTCCGGCGTTTTCCAGATCGTGCAGGGCGGGGGAGCGGAAGGTGAGGCGCTGTGCCTCGATGCGCGTGTGCGCTCGGTGTGCTTCACCGGCTCGGTGCCGGTGGGAAAGGCGCTCGCAAAATCGCTGGCGGAGGATTTTTCCAAGGACCTCGCGCTGGAACTTGGCGGGAGCAATGCGCTGATCGTCTGCGCCGATGCGGATCTCGACAAAGCCGCGCACGCCGCGGCGGAGGGCGCGTGCCTGACGGCCGGCCAGCGCTGCAACGCCACGAGCCGCGTGATCGTCGAGCGCCCGGTGGCGAATGAATTCCAGCGCCGCTTTCTCGACGCGCTCGCCGTTTTCCAGCCGGGCGATCCGCTGCTCGCGACGACGCGCCTCGGCCCCGTGATCTCCGCCGCCGCTGTCGCGCGCTACGTGCGGCTGCTCGCGGAAACGCCTGGCGACTGGCTGCTTCCCGGCAGGCCCGAGCCGGAGGTCGGCGGAAATCGGGGCCACTACGTCCACCCCGCCGTGGTTTTGCGGACGGACGACGGAGCCACCGATACGGAGTGCTTCGTCCCGATCGTCAGCGTCTTCATCGCGGACGATCTCGACCACGCGGTGCGCCTGCAAAGCGCCACGCCTTTCGGCCTCACCGCATCCGTCTTCACGCGGTCGCAGGCGACGTTCCGGGCCGTCGGCGACAGGCTCGAAGTCGGGAATCTCTACGCGAATCTGCCGACGACGTTTTCGCCCTCCACTCTTCCCTTCGGCGGCCTTCGTGCCTCCGGCAATGGCCGCCCCGGCGGACGCGGCTTCATCCGCTTCACGACCGGGGAGCAGGCGGTGCAGTGGGTGGAGTGGTGAGTTTTCCCTCTCGCCCGCGCCCCTGCTTCGCTACAGGATTCCGGCCGGATGACCTCCGCCTCGCCAACCTCGGGCCGCTTTCGCATTCCGTCCGGCATGCGGCTGGTGGACATGCTCTGCGCGGGCTGGACCGGCATGGTGTTTTTGTTCCTCTACATTCCGATCATTCTGCTCGTGGTGTATTCCTTCAACGCGTCGGAGCTGAGCTTCATCTGGGGCGGATTCAGCTTTGAGTGGTACGTGAGGCTGTGGCGCAACACGCCGCTGATCGACGCGGCCACGAACAGCCTCATCATCGCCGCGGTCACGACGGTCTTCTCCGTCATCCTCGGCACGCTCGGGGCGTGGCTGCTCTACCGGTACAAGTTTCCCGCGCTGCGCTCGCTCGGCACGCTCATCTTCATCCCGATGGTGATCCCGGAGGTCATCATGGGCGTGAGCCTGCTGATCCTTTTCACCGTCCTCGCCACGCCGCTGAACGAGTGGCTCGCGACTTTCACCGACACGTATTTCGAGAACGGCTTCGCCACGATCATCATCGCGCACACCACGTTCTGCTTCCCCTTCGTGCTGGTCGCGGTGCAGGCGCGGCTCGCGGGTGTGGATCCCTTTTTGGAGGAAGCGGCGATGGATCTCGGCGCGCCGCCGATGAAGGCATTCCGGCTCGTGATGGTGCCTTACCTTTTGCCCGCCATCATCTCCGGCGCGCTCATGTCCTTCACGCTCTCGATGGACGAGGTGATCGTCACATTTTTTGTCAGCGGCCCCGGTTCGCAGACGCTGCCGCTGAAAGTATTCGGCCTCGCGAAAAAGGGGCTCGACCCATCGCTCAATGCCGTCTCCACCGTCTTTATCCTTGTGACAGCCGTGCTTGTGGTGCTTGCTGACCGCATGCGGAAGCTCCACCGCTAGCGGCGACTGGCTCCGTCATTCACAATTATGAAAATCATCCGTCTTGCCTTCGTCTGCGCGCTTCTCGCGGTCTTCACCATTCCCTGCCACGCGCAGGGGAAAAAGCGGCAGGTGCTGAACCTCTTCTGCTGGTCGGAGTATGTGCCGCAAGAGGTGATCGACGGCTTTACCAAGGAAACCGGGATCAAGGTGAACGTGGAGAACTATGCGTCGAACGAGGAGATGCTCTCGAAGCTCCTCGGCGGCGGCAGCAAGTATGATCTCATTCAGCCGTCCGAGTATGTCATCGAGGCTCTGATCAAGGTCGAGAAGCTGGAGCCGCTGGCTTTGGACAGCATCCCGAACCTCAAGAATCTCGACCCGAAGTATGCGAAAATGCCGCACGATCCCGATGGGAAGTTCAGCGTGCCGTGGATGGTTGGGACCGTCGGCATCGCGGTCAATACGGCGAAGGTGAAAACGCCTGTCACCGGCTACAAGGACGTCTTCGACGGCACGCACAAGAAGCGCATCGTGGTGCTGAACGACTCGCGCGAAATCGTCTCGTGGGCACTGGCGACGCTCGGCATTTCCGCCAACGACATGACGCCGGAAAATCTGGAAAAGGCGAAGCCGATCCTCGCGGAGTGGCTGCCGCAGGTGAAGGTGTATGACTCGGATTCGCCGAAGACCGCGCTGCTCAATGGCGATGTGGATCTCGGCATCGTGTGGAGCGGTGAGGCGGCGATCCTTTGGAACAAGAACAGGAAGTTCACCTACGTCCTGCCATCGGAGGGAGCGCACCAGTTTATCGACAGCCTCGCTGTGCCAAAGGGTGCGCCGAACAAGGAGAACGCGGAGAAGTTCATCAACTACATCCTCAAGCCCGAGGTGAGCGTGCTCATTTCAAAAGACTTCCCGTACACGAACCCGAACGCCGAAGCCGTGAAGCTCCTGAAGAAGAGTGCGCTCGATAATCCGGCGAGCTATCCGCCCGGCGAGCCCAAGCTCGAAACCTTCCGCGACATCGGCAAGGCCGCGAAGGACATCGACAAGCTCGTGACCGACATCAAGGGCGGGAAGGCAAAGTAGGCCCCGGCTCGCGCCGCCTTTCATGCAAGCGGCACTCGGCGCTCCCGGACCCAACGGCACGCGCCGCCCCGGCCTGCTTGGCTGGCTGCTGATGACGCCGATGCTCCTGTGGCTCGCGGCCTTTGTCGTCGCCCCGACGCTGATCCTGCTCGTCTATTCCTTCTGCCAGCGCGACGACCTCGGGCAGGTCGTCTATTCGTTCACCTGGGACAATTACCGGCGCATCTTTTTTGATTCGGACACGGGCAAATTCGGCACCGTCTATTTTACGATATTCGTCCGCTCGATCGTCTATGCCGGGCTGACGACGGTGATCTGCCTCATCCTCGGCTACCCGGTCGCGTGGTTCATCGGGCGCGCTCCCGAGAGCCGGCGGAATCTGCTGCTCACGCTCGTGATGATCCCGTTCTGGACGAGCTTCCTCATCCGGACGTACGCGTGGATCACGATCCTCAGCACGAACGGCCTGCTCAACGGCTTCCTCGAATACGCAAAGCTCATCGAGGAGCCCTTCGGGATGCTCTACACGCCCGGAGCGGTAGTGCTGGGGCTGGTTTACAGCTACCTGCCTTTCCTCATCCTGCCGGTCTATGGCTCGGTGGAAAAACTCGACAATTCTCTCGTCGAGGCCGCCTTTGACCTCGGGGCCGGGCCGCTGCGCGCGTTTCAGAAGGTGATCCTTCCGCTCACGCGGCCCGGCATCGTCGCGGGTGTGCTGCTCGTATTCATCCCCGCCATCGGCATGTTTGCGATCAGCCAGCTCATGGGCGGTGGCACCGAGCCGACGATCGGCGAAGTGATCCAGAACCAGTTCATGCAGGCCCGCGACTGGCCCTTCGGCGCGGCGCTGGGGATGACGCTGGTGGTGCTCTTCGCCGTCGCGTTCTGGTTCACCTCGCGTCGGCAGGGTGCGGAGGAGATGTGAAAGCGGCGCTCGCGCCCTAAAACGCGAAGCCGAAGGAGAAGTGGAATGCGCCGAACTCCTCGCCTTCTTTTCGGGTTGGGTTCACGCCGTAGTCGAGGCGGAGCGGGCCGATGGGGAGCTTGTAGCGGAGGCCCGCGCCGATGGCGTAACGCAGGTCGCCGGAGCCGGGCACGCGGTCGTTTCGCAGGCTGCCGGCGTCGGTGAAAACCGCGCCCTGGAGCGCGCCGTAGAGCGGGAAGATCAGCTCGGCATTGAAGACTGTGGAGACGTCGCCGCCGAGCGGGTTGCCGCTCGCGTCCTGCGGGCCCAGTTCGCGCTCGGCAAAGCTGCGGACGCTGGTGCCGCCGCCATTGAAGAAGAGCACGTCGATTGGCAGGTCATCGATCAGCGGCGCGATGTAACTCGCGCGCGCGCCGAGCGCGAGCAGGCACTTGCCGACCGGGAGGTAGTAGGAGAGGCGGACCGTCGAGCGGGTGAAGGCGGGCTGGCTGTCGAGGAGCGCAAAGTCGAGCGCCGACGTGAGGACAAAGCCGCGCGCGGGATTGATGGGATCATTCCGATAGTCCGTGCTCTGCGTGATGCCGACGCTCTGGAGCGTGTAGCTGAGCGGACCGAGGTCGGCGGTGTCGATGGTCGCGTCGGTGACCTTCACGTTTTGCATCTCGACGAAAGTGCCGAGTTCGAGGTGCGGCAGGAGCCTTCGAGTGAGGTCGGTGCGAAAGCCGATGTCGTTCTTCGAGTATCCGACCTCCTGGCGCGTCTGGGAGTAAAGGCGGGTGCGGAGCGCAAAGCGCGTGTCGAAGAGCCAGGGATCGACGTAGAGGAACTCGCCGCTGAGCCCGCGCTGGGTGTACTGCGCCGTGAAACTGAGGGGCCGCCCGCGGCCGAATAGGTTGCGGTCCGCGAGCCGGATTCCCGCCACGGCGCCTTCGTAGGTGCCGTAGCCGATGTTGAAGCCGACCTCCTTCGCCTTGGCCTCGGAGATCGTGAAGTCGAGGCGGATTGCATCGCCGGCGACGGCCGTCGGCGTGACGCGCAGGTTTTCAAAAAGACCGGTGCGCAGCATCTCGCGATAGGTCTCGTCCAGCTTCGCCGGGTCATAGACTTCGCCTTTCAAATGCGCGAAGCGTTTTGATAGGAAATCCTCGCGCAGGCGCGGGCGCCCGGTCTCGTTGCGAACGATCACGCCGTCAAAGCGGTAGAGCGCGTTTGGGCGGACGGTGAAGGTAACGGGCACCTTTCCTCCGGTGGCTTGCAGTGGGTCGGCCGCGAGGAGGACCTCGGCCTGGTAGTAGCCTTTCGTTTTGTAAAAGGACTGGAGGTTGCGCTGCATCGCCATCGCTTTGCCGGGCGAGAAGGGTCCCGTGACTGTCTCGCCGAGCGCCGTGATCAGCTCCTCGCGCGGGAAAAGCGTGTCACCGGCGAAGCCGACGTCGCCGAAGGTGTAGCGGATGCCTTCGGTGATGCGGAGCGTCACGTCGGCGCGCGTTTCATTTTGCGAGAGCTGCACGCCGGAGCTGTCGATGGCGACATTCAGGAAGCCTTCCGAGAGATACAGTCCGCGAACGCGGTCGGCACCGGCGGCGACTTCCGCGGCGGTGTAGGGGAACTGCTCCGGCTCCTTCGCGAGCTGCTCGGGCGTGGCGCCGATCATGTAGTCGTAGAGCGTTGCGGAGGGGATGGAGGTATTGCCGATGAAAGTGATCTGCCGCAGCAGCGAGCGCGGACCTTCTGCGATCTTGAGCAGCAGTTTGACGCCGCGAATCTCGTATTCGACGGAGACCTGCGAGAAGCCGGCCTTCCGGTAAAACGAGCCGACGTAAAATGCCGTGTCGTCAGCACGCGCGGGTGTGAGGCCCTTCGACTGCAACTCGCGAATCTGCTCGGCGATGGGTGCGCGGAGTTCCTCTTCGGTGAACGTCTTGTTGCCGGTGAACTCCACCTTGTTCTTCGCGGTGTCCTGAAGGGTGCCGAGTAGCAAATCCGCGCCGGCGAGCGCACGGGTGACGTTTTCATCGGCAGCCCGGAGCGGCATCGAGAACGCAAGTGCGATGAGTAATGCGGTGATGAATCCCAAGTCTGAGCGCTGCCGCCGGAGCAATTTGAAAACGCAGAGGCGCAGAGGCGCAAAGGAAGAGCGCCGCAGACCACATGTCCGGCTCATCCGCAGGCCAACGGCCTGACCCATGCCAGCCCAGGGCATCGCCCTGGGTAGCTGCATCAATGAGGAGTCAGCCCTGAAAGGGCGGAACAACCGCGCGCCAACGGATCTGACCCGCCCTTTCAGGGCTTGATCCTCGGATGATGCGCGACCCAGGGCGATGCCCTGGGCTGGCATGGGTCGGGCCGTTGGCCCTCCAGCGGTCGAGGGCGCGACTTCTTTCACGGTATCGAAGACAGCGCGCATCAGCGGAAACGGATGAGGTATTTCAGGCTGCCGGTGAAGCGGCCGTCCACGCCGATTTCGCCGAGCAGGAAGAGATTGTCCGTCATGCGGAAGCGCGAGCGCACCTCCTGGCTGCCGGAGCGGTTGTCGAGTGCGCCGAGTTCGACCTGGAAGCGGTCCATGAAACTCCCGGCGTCCTCCTTTTGCGCGTCGGACGGAGAGGCAGCCTTGCGTTTGAAAACCTTCCGGTAGAGCTGCTGCACCGCGAGCATGGCCGCGCGGCTCGCCAGCACGTCGGCACTGCCGCCGAGTTCGCCGACGGTGGTGCCGGTGGCGAGGAGCGAGACGATGTCGGCGTAGGGCAGGGGAGGCTCGCTGCTGAGCTGGATCTGCGGCGCGGAGGCGCGGCCGTAGATGTAGGCGTGGACGACGTAGTCGCGGAGCTGCGAGTCCGCCTGGAGATCGAGTGACGCCTGGAAGGGTGCGTCCTTTTTGAAATACACGAAGCCGCGCGTGACGCTCAGCGTGCTGAATGGAAGCGTGGCTTTGAACTCCTCGATGCGAATGGTGCCGTCAAGGTACGGGGCGAGGCCGGTGCCGCCGAACTTCAGGTCAATGGCCGCGGCGCCATTGGCGAGATTGCCACGGACCAGGAAGGATTCATTTGGGCGCGTCTTGATTGCGACGTCGAATGTCCAGTCGCGCAGCGGCGGCTGCGGGAAGGAGACGGTGCTGTAGCGGTCCTCGACGGCCTTCGGCGCGGGCTTGGGCTTCGCGCCGGGCATGGCGATCGGGAGGATGTCGATCTCCTTGAAAAAGCGGCTTTGCGTGAGGAAAAGCGTGCCGCTCAGCGTGCCGGCATTGTGCGGGCCGGTGACACGGATGTCGGTGTCGGCGCGGATGGTGATGGAGTCGTTGCGCTTGAGCAGGACTTCATCCGAGAGCAGGCGCAGGTCAAAGACAGGCTCAGTGAGCTTCGGAAGTTTGATGGTGCCGGCGATGTTGAATGTGCCGCCGCCGAGCTCGCCTTTGAAGGTGTTGAAACTGAGCGTGTCGTTGGCGAAGCCGAGCTTTGCCTGGAATGCTCCGAGCGCCGGAATGTTCTCATCGGCCATTCGCGCGCTCTTCAGCGCGATTTCCGCCGAGCCGCCGAGCGCGGGCTTTTCCACGCTGCCGGTCACATGCACGTCGATGGCGGCAGTGCCGTCGATCCGGCGGACCTGCGGGGCGAGCTTTGGCACGATGGCGAGCGAGGAGGCGGGGAGATGCACGGTGACGTCGAGCGGGAGCGCGGGGTCGATCTTCTTGTTTTTTATCGTCGCGTCGAGATCGAGCGGGACGTGGCCCTTGATCGTGAGCGGCTGGATTTGCGGGTGCTTCAGCACGCTGGCGAGCGTGAGTTCCTTGTTGGAGTAGTGGAGGTCGAGATCGAGATCGGCCGGGGCGATGGAGGCGAGGGTCTTGGTCTTGAGGCCTGTCGCGGAGAGCTTGAGATGGCCGAGGGGGGCGAGCAGGGTGCCGCCGGCGACGATGTTGGCGGTGAAGTTTCCGCTCACCGGCGAGGTCTGGCCAAAGCTGGCGAGAAGCTTTTCGAGGTCGAGTTTCGTCGCGTTGAGATTCGCGGCGATGCGGCCGTCGAGCGGGATGAGTTCCTTCGGGTTGCCGAGGTCGATGGGCAGGATGAGGTATCCGGTGAGGACTGTCAGCTTGCCCTGCGAGAGGCTGATGTCGCGGATGCGCAGCTTGCCTTCCTTGATCTCCAGCGCGCCGGTGAAATCGGTCGGGCCGGTGAGCAGGTGCAGCTCGCTGGTTTGCGCGTAGCCGGGTCCGTAGATGCCGGCGACCTTGACCTCGCTGAGGTCCGTCTTGTCGAAGCGGCCTTTCTCGAGCGCGACTGAGAGCGAGCCCGCGTGCTCCAGCGGCGCGCCTTTCGCCGGCTCGGTGCCGTCGCCTTTCCACTCGATGTGGAGCGCGCCGGCGAGCGGTCCGATTTTTGGAGGTGGACCTTTTGGTGAGACGCTTATCGCTTCAATGAGAGGCTGAAAGATCGCGATGTTTTTCACATCGACGACCAATGCTCCATCGTAGGCGAACGGCGCCTGCACGCCGGCCTTGCCGGAGACGGTGATCTGGTCGGTGCCGTTCAGCTTGAACGCGAACTCGCCGACCGTCGCCACGCTGTCCGCGATGGCGACTTTCGCCGTCAGTTTCCCCGCCTTGAATTCGCCGAGTTGAAAGTCGCCTCCGTCGAGCGTCACGCCGCCCGCGAGCGCCTGGTTCACGAGCTTGAGCGTGCCGGCGCCATCGAGATGCCCGGTGAGCGTCTGGCCTTTCACCGCGATGCCGAAGTCCGCCAGCTTCGGCACCTTGATCGCGAACTGCGCATCGACCGGCGCATTCGCCGCGTTCTTGAAATCGCGCGGGATGCGGTAGTTGCCCTGCGCGGTCACGGAGTTCTCCGCGCGGCGCACATCGAGCGCGTGGAGCGTCACGAGATGGTCGCGGTTCTCCATGCGGAGCGTGGCGGAATCGACGGCGAATGTGTCCACGCGCAGGTCGGTGAACTCCGCGGCGATGTCGCTGTCGAGTTCCTCGAAAGGCGCGAGGCCCGGCTTGGCGACGCGCTTCGCCACTTTGAGGCGCACCTTTCCCGCGCCGACGGAGAACTTGCCGGTGGCCAGTTTCGCGGCGTCGAGAGCGAGGTCCGCGCTGACCTTTCCGCCGCGCAGCGAGAGCGTGCCGCCGCCGGAGATGGTGCCGGTGAGCGGCTCGGGGAGCATCGCGGTGAGCGCGGTGAGTTCCGGCGCGTCGATGCGGAGCGTGGCGTCCACGTCGCTCTTCGGGAAGTCGTTCACGGATTCCGGGAGCGCGACCTGCGCGGTGAGGGTGGCGCTGTTTTTGCCGACGCCGACGTTCACGGCGGTCACGTCGGCGCGGCCGTCCTTGAACGTGGTGGCGAACTCCGCGGCGTCGATCCGGGTCTTGTCGAAAGTGAGCGCCTCGACCCGCGCGCCCGCGTTTCCCCGCCAGGTGCGCGGCTTTTCCGGCTCGCCGGTGAAATGGAGGTCGAGCCTCGCAAGCGTGCCCAGCTCGAAGGGCAGCTTCGGCACGTTGAAATAGGCGAGCGTCCGGTCAATGGAGATTCCGGCGGCTTCTACCGTCAGCGTCGTGTCGTAGCTTTTCGCGAGGTTTTCGCCGCGCTTGTCGAGCTGGCTGCCGGCGAGCTTGAGGTCGGCGGTGCCGCCGAAGGCGCGGGCTTTGAGCTGCATGCTGCCTTTGTTCTTTGAGCGCAGGGAGGCATCGAAATTCACCTCCTCCAGGCTCAGCTCAGGCGCGAGCTGGAGGTGGCGGATGTAGAAGTTCCGCGCCTCATAGCTTGTCTCGGCGGCGAGGTTTTCCCATACGGGCACGCCGGGAATCCGCAGGCGTGCGATGCGCAGCTCGCCCGTGCGCTCGGGATCGAGCAGCAGATGGAAGCCGCGAATCTCGGTGACATTTTTCTGCGCGCGCACCGTCAGGTTGAGGTTCTCGATTTTCACCCGGTCGGAGTAGAGCGCAGGCTGGCCGAGGATGCTGTTGAGCAGTTGCGCGATGCTCTGCTTTTCGCGCCGCTCGCCCGTGCTCTTGCTCGGCAGCGCCTCAAACTGGAGATCGGCGTCGATGATCTCGTAGCTGCCGAGGAATTCGCCGATGCCGTGTTTCACGAGCCGCGGGATGCTGTAGTCGAGCCGGACGCGGGCGATGGCGATCTTGCGGATCGGATTCGGGAAATCGCCCACGGGTTCCGCGGCGATGTCCTCGATGACGAGGTTTGTAAAAATGCTGCCCGAGAGATGCAGATCGACTTTCAGGTGCATCCGCGCGGCGACGGTGACGAGTGCGAGCCGGACTCCGCCGTGAAAGAGCGGCCGGTGAAAAACCGCGGCGATCAGCACGAGGATGAGCAGCCAGCGGAGGGCACGCCGGAACCAGCCGCGTTTCGGCTTCGTCTTCGCAGTCGGCGGGGTGGGCTCCGGCATCGGCGGCATAGGCTAGCGGTCACTGTATCGCTTGCAAGGCGTCGCAAGGTTGCGTGGATGGAAACTTCTCCACTAAAGTCCGCGCGATGGATGCTCCAGTACGCTTTGCCCGGCAGGCCGGCTCCGCCCTTGCCCGGCGGGTCCGGCGCGTGGGAGCCATCGCATGGCGCGCGGCTCAGAAGTACGACGAGACCGACGGCGAGCAGCGGGCGGCGTCCTTCGCCTACTACGCCTTCTTTGCCATGTTCCCGCTGATCCTGCTGCTCATCACCATCGGCACGAGCTTTCTAAAGACGCCGGCGGCGCAGGCCGAAGCCACGGCCAAGATCGTGGAATATGTCTCGAACTACATCCCGCTGGAAGCGGAGGACGCGACCACGGTGATCAATACGATCAACGGCGTGGTGAAATCGCGAAAGAGCGCCGGGCTGATCGCCATCGGCGTGCTGCTCTGGAGTGCGATGCGCTTTTTTCAGGCGCTCGTGCGCGGCGTGAACAAGGCGTGGGGCACGAAGGAGTACTCGTGGTGGCGGCTCCCGATCAAAAACCTCTTTATGACCGGGATCCTCGCGAGCGCGCTGCTGCTCGGCGTCGTCGCGCCGAGTGTGCTCCGGGCGGTGGAGGACCTTTACTGGAAACATTCGCGCCAGGTCGGCCTGGATTTCAGCATTGTCTGGTACCTGTTCGAGTTCGCAAAGTTCGGCATTCCGCTGCTCGTGCTGTTCTATGGCATGAGCATGTTTTTCAAATTCGCCCCGCGTCGGAAAACCCTCTTCACCGAGGTGTGGAGCGCCGCGCTTTTCGTCACGATCTCGCTGGAGATCCTCCAGCGCCTCTTCGTCCTCTACACACGGAACATCGGCCAGTTCAACGCGCTCTACGGCACCTTCGGCAGCGTCGTGGCGCTGCTGCTGTGGATCTATCTTTCCGGCTCGATCATCATCCTCGGCGGCTGCATCTCCGCGGCGCGCTACGAGATCGACATGAGTCTTGCCGACCAGTCGGAATCGGGGATCGCGAGGTAGCGCACGACGATGGCTGATCCAATCCCGAAAGCCCGCAGCAGGCTGAACCTCGACGAAATCCGCGCGCTGCTGGCGTACGTCGCCCCGTGGCGCGGCCGCTTCGCACTCGCGCTCGCGGCGCTCGTCGTTTCGATGACGTTCGGGCTCATGTTTCCGCTGCTCGTGGGGCATCTCGTGGACGCCGCGGTGCCATCCGTCGCGCCGCCCTCGGGAACGTGGAGGCCGGATGTGAACACCGTGGCGCTACTGCTCGTCGGCACGCTCGCGATCCAGGCGGTGCTCACGTTTTTCTACTCGTACGCGTTCAATTTCGTGGGGGAAAGCGCCGTCGCCCGGCTGCGGCGGCGGCTTTACGAGACGCTGATCGGCCTGCCGATGAAGTTCTTCGGCGAGCATCGCGTGGGCGAGCTGACGAGCCGCATGTCGAGCGACCTGACGCTGGTCGGCGAGACGCTCACCGGCACGATCCCGCAGGCCATGCGGCAGACGATCATGCTGCTCGGCGGAGTCATCGCCATCACTGCGACCTCGCCGAGGCTGTCGCTCGTGATGGTCTCCACGTTTCCCGTGCTCATGCTGGTGGCGGTGTTCTTCGGGCGAAAAGTGCGGCGGGTTTCGCGAGAAGCGCAGGACCGGCTGGCGGAGAGCGCCACGATCGTGGAGGAGACGCTGCAGGGCATCGCGAATGTGAAGGCGTTCGCCAACGAGCGGCACGAGGCGCGGCGCTACGCGAGCGGCGTGGACGCGTACCTGCAGACGGTCCTGAGCAGCGCTCGGCGGCGCGCGGGTCTTGTGGCCTTCATCATCCTCGGCATCTTCGGCTCGATCATCCTCGTGCTGTGGTACGGCGCGGTGCTGATGAAGGCTGGCCAGCTCACGCACGGGCAGCTCACGCGGTTCACGCTCTACACGCTTTTCGTCGGCGGCGCGGTCTCGTCGTTCGCGGAGGTTTTCAGCCAGCTCCAGCGCACGCTCGGCGCGAATGAGCGCGTGGCCGAGCTGCTCAAGGAGACGGCGGAGGAACCGTCCGCCGTGCCTGCCGGGACTGCGCCGGCGCTGCGGCTGCGCGGCGCGGTGGCGCTGGAAAATGTGACCTTCCGCTATCCCTCGCGGCCCGATCTGGAGGTGCTGCGCGGGCTTTCGCTCACCGCGGAGCCGGGGCAGAAGATCGCGCTCGTGGGGCCGAGCGGCGCGGGGAAATCGACGCTCGTCTCGCTGCTGCTCCGCTTCTACGCGCCGGAGTCCGGGCGCATCCTGCTCGACGGCACGGACGCGCAGACGCTCGATCTCGACACGTTGCGCGCAAACATGGCGATCGTGCCGCAGGAGGTGCTGCTCTTTGGCGGCAGCATCCGGGAGAACATCGCCTATGGCCGCGTGGGCGCGGACGAGGCGTCGATCCGCGCGGCTGCGGAGCGCGCGCACTGCCACGAGTTCATCGAGCGCTTCCCCGAGGGCTACGACACGCTGGTGGGCGAGCGCGGCGTGAAGCTCAGCGGCGGCCAGCGCCAGCGGCTCGCCATCGCGCGCGCGCTGCTGCGCGATCCGGCGATCCTCATCCTCGACGAGGCCACGAGCTCGCTGGACAGCGAAAGCGAGGCGCTCATCCAGGCCGCGCTCGCCACGCTGCTCGCGGGGCGCACGGCATTCATCATCGCGCACCGGCTGGCGACCGTGCGGCAGTGCGACCGCATCTGCGTGCTGGAAAACGGCGTCATCACCGAGACCGGCACGCACGCCGAGCTGATGGCTTCGCCCAGCGGGACGTACCGGCGGCTGGCGGAGCTGCAGTTTGGGCCGGGCGCGGAGTGACGGGGGGAAACGGATGTCATCCTGAGCGGAGTTCCGTCGTGGGCGGAGGCGGGACGGAACTCCGCTCAGGATGACATGCTTTTTGAAGCGTTGGCTTCAATCGCTTTCGCCCCGGCTCCGTCAACGCCGCCGGGCGTGTGCCTATGGGGTTCCTGCGCTGACCTCCGGTAACGGCCCCTTGTCACCGGCTTCCGGGCGTGTCAGAAACACGGCTCTCCCAAACCCCCGACTCCTCACCATGAAACCAATCGCCCTCCTCCCGCTCCTCGCCCTCGCCGCCGCCGCGCATGCTGCCGATCCGGTGCCGGGCGGCGAGTTCACGAAAATCCAGCTCACCGACCAGTTCTGGGCCGAGGGCGCGGCGTTCGGCGACTTTAACAAGGACGGGAAGATGGACGTCTGCTACGGCCCGTACTGGTGGGACGGCCCTGACTTCAAAACGCGCCACACGTTTTATCCCGACGGCAAGAAATCGAAGAGCAAGAAGGCCGACGGCACCGAGGTGGAGTTCGCCGGATTCAAAGGCGCGCTGGGGAACGAGAACGAATACTCGGACAACTTCATCACCTACACGCACGACTTCAACGGCGACGGCTGGGCGGACATCCTGGTGATCGGCTTTCCGGGCAAGGAGGCGCTGTGGTTTGAAAATCCGAAGGGCGGAGATGCTCCGTGGGCAAAGCATGTGGTGTGGGACGTGGTGGACAACGAGTCGCCGATGTTCACCGATCTGCTGGCGAACAAGCAGCCGGTGCTCGTGTGCAGCTCGGGCGGTTTCCTCGGCTACGCGCAGCCCGATCCGAAGAACCCGACGGCGAAGTGGGCGTGGCATCCGATCTCGACCAAAGGCCCGTGGGCGAAGTTCACGCACGGCATCGGCATCGGCGATGTGAATGGCGACGGGAAGCCCGATATGCTGGAGGCGAACGGCTGGTGGGAGCAGCCGAAGTCGCTCGACGGCGATCCCGTGTGGACGAAGCACGAGGCGCGGTTCGGCAGCGGCGGCGCGCAGATGTACGCGTACGACGTGAACGGCGACGGGAAGAATGACATCATCACGAGTCTCGAAGCGCACGGCTACGGCGTGGCGTGGTTTGAGCAGACGAATGACGGCGGCGTGGAGGGCTGGACGAAGCACCTCATCATCGGCAAGACCGAGGCCGAGAATCCGCAGGGCGTGAAATTCTCCCAGCCGCACGCGACGTGGCTCCACGACATGAACGGCGACGGCCTGCTCGACATCGTGACGGGCAAGCGCTTCTGGGCGCACGGCCCCGGCGGCGACCCGGAGCCGAACGCGACGCCCGTGCTGTATTGGTTCGAGCTGAAACGCGAGGGCGGCAAGGCCAGCTACACCGCGCACCTGATCGACGACGCCTCGGGCGTCGGCACGCAGGTGATGGCGGGGGACATCAATGGTGACGGCAAGCCGGATGTGGTGATGGGAAACAAGCGCGGCGGGTTTGTGTTTCTGAGGAAGTAGGGCGGAGCGACGTTTTCCCAAACGCGTGTCATCCTGAGCGGAGCGGAGGCGGAAAGGCGGGCGTAGCGCAGTCGAGCCGAGTCCGCGAGACAGCCGAGCGGGCGGAGGAGGGGAGGCAACGACCCCGGGGCATTGGGCGGCGTCGCACGTTATTGCCGGGGTCCTTCGACTGCGCGCCGCGCCGCCTTCGCCCGCAGCGGCGCTCCGCTCAGGATGACCGCGGATACTTTACGGCGACTTCGGCTTTCCCAGCTCGGAGAGGTAGCGGAAAAGGTCGCGCAGGTCGGCGCGCGGGAGCGCGTCCACTAGGCCGGCGGGCATGAAGGAGCCGAGCTGCTTTGTCTCCGCGATTTCGGCGGCGGCGAACTTCGTCTCGGCGCCCGTGGCCGGGTCGTGCAGCGTGGTGCCGGCGGCGTCGCGCGCGACGATGTAGCCGAGCGCGGTGCGGCCGTCCTTTGCCGTGATCTGCATGGCTTCGTAGCTTTCTTTGATCTCCCGCTGCGGCTCCAGCACGGTGCCGATGATGAAGTCCAGCGGCTGCCCGGAGCCGATGGCATCGAGCGGCGGGCCGACCTTCCCGCCCTTGTCCTCGATGCTGTGGCAGGCGGTGCAGGCGAGTTCCGCGCGGCGGTAAACCTCCGCGCCGTGCTGCGCATCGCCGCTCGCGCGGACTTCCTTCACCAGCTCGGCCACAAACTCCGGCGTCGCCCGCAGCTTGCCGGTGGCGGGGATGGCGGAGGTGATTTTCAAAGGGATGCTCGCAGCGGGCGCGGCGGGTTTTTGCATCCCGGCTTGTTCGATGTCGTTGAGGATGAAAAGCCCCATCGGCGAGCTATCGAGCGACTTCAGAACGGCGGCTGCGCTCCGTGCGGCGAGAGCGGTGAATCGGTCGGCAGGCCCGAACTTGGAAGAATCGAGTGCGTGCGAGACAACGCCGAGGGAATCGATGCCTTTGATATTTGCAGCGGCAACGATCGCGGCGAGACGCACGCGAGGATTGGCATCGTGAGTAGGCCCGCCGAGGAGGCCCAAAGGTTTCACGCGATCCGCCCATCGCACGATTGCGCCTGTCGCAGCGGAGCGGGCATCGGGCGCTTTCGCTTTCAGCAAACGAAGCACCAAGGCGCTCTCGGGAACCTCGTGCGCTTCAAAGACTCCCAGCACTTCGACGAGCGCGCGCTCGGAACTCTCGGGTAGGGTGGGCGTCCCGCCCGCCGGGGCAGGCGTCTCGCCTGGCCGGACTTCGCTACCGTCTTTTGCTTCGGAAGTTCGTTCCGGCGAGACGCCGGAACCGGCGGGCGGGACGCCCACCCTACCCGCGACTTTCGGCCACCAAGCGCGCGCCGCTTTCACCACCTCCTCCGTCGGCCGCCCCGCCAGCTCCCGCTTGCTCTGCTCGCGCACCCAGCGCTCGGGTGACTTCAGGTTTTCCAGCAGCGCCTCCACCTTCGCCCCGGCGATCTGCGGCGGCTTCACGAGCGGGCGGCCTTTATACGTGATCCGCCAGATGCGG
>JANOBH010000117.1:0-10101 GCA_031411535.1 Chthoniobacter sp.
GCCGAGGGCCACGATGTCGCCGGTGTTTTCCGGGATGTCGAAACTCACGCGCACATGGCTCTGCGCGCCGAGATGGTAGATCTCGTCCGGCCCCGTGCGGTCGATGAGCCGGGTGAGGTTCAGCGAGTCCGAGAGGTCGCCATAGTGCAGGTGCAGCCGCACGCCGTTGACATGCGGATCGGCGTAAAGATGGTCGATGCGCGAAGTATTGAACGTGCTCGCCCGGCGGATGATGCCGTGGACCTCGTAACCCTTTTCGAGCAGCAGGTCGGCCAGATAGGAGCCGTCCTGGCCGGTGATGCCGGTGATAAGTGCTTTTTTCATGCGTAAAAAATATTTGGTTTGCGGTTTTAGCAGAATCCAGACCGGGCGCCGTCCGTGAGGCAGGGCTGCCGGACTTGCCCTCCGCCCCGAAGTCGTTTGCGAGTCGCTGCTACGGGCGAAAGAACTCCGGTTTGAGCGGAAACTGATTCTGGAAAAACCTGATTCTGCGGGAGTTTCCGCATCGTCGTGTGGTGTGCCCGTGGCTCGCAGGGTGTCGCCTTTTGGCCGACGTGCGCAATTTTCGCAGGATGCACTGACGAACAGGAGATCGACATCGTGCCTTTCAATTATCCCTGATGAAATGCACCCACTGCGAGTGCCCGAAATCGGGCCTCTTCAGTTTGACCAGCAACGGTGCAGCCGAAAGGGCGTAGAGCGGAACGATCGCCGTCATGGCCAGCTTGCGTGCGAATCTGTTCCTGAGGCGTTTGGCCCGCCACACGAGTGTCCCCTCCTTTTGCCGGGCGCGGTAAACGCGGTATTTGACGAATAACTTGAACTTGGAACTGAGCGATTCCGGCTCGATTTCGTGCGCCGCGAGACTCCATCCATGCCGCTTGCCGAAAATCGAGAAAGCCTCGCGCGTCCAGCGGCCGATGTGGTTCGGCGGCATGTCGAGAAGCCCTTCGTGCCGTTCGTTAAACTCGATGATTCTGCCGTTCGGGACGGCAAAGAAAACATGTGCGGCTGGTTTCGTGAACTGATTGATCTGGGCGAACAAAGTATCCAGGCGGTCCAGGTGCTCCAGAACCTGAAACAAGCAAACGACATCGAACCGCCCGTTCATCGCCGGCTGGCGGAGGGAGCGGAAATCCTCGCTCAGGCACGAGATTCCGTAGTCCCTGATCGCGCGTGCGCCATAGTCGGAGAATTCGGTGGTCAGGACGTGATCCTTGGGCGTCAGCGAAGGTGCCACGCGCTGCACGAACGCCCCGTTTCCGGCACCGACCTCAAGAAGGTGAAAATCGCGAAGCCGGAGTTTTTGCAAGGTGTCGCGGGTGATTTGAAATTCCCACTTCCACTCCGGGTAACCGGTCCGCTCATACGCCAGCGTGTAGAAAGTCACATCGCCGGCTTCGTAGGGATGGGCAAAGGAGAGGCCGCAATCGGTGCAACGCACAATTTCGCAGCGGTCGCCTTTCCAGAGCGAGCCGATGTGCCGGCGCAACGCTTCGTGGCGATCGGGATCCTCCCCTTTCGTCACGTAATGCCCCGCAGCCTCGGTGGCGTTCACGGCGTACAGCAGACGCCCCTCGCAGCACCCGCACACCGGACACTCCGCGGATACCGGGCTCAGCGCGTAATCCATGCGGGAGCCAAATGCGGAAAAGCCTTTCCGATCCCCGGCGGGTTGATGGAAATTCGGCGGGTGCCCGGCATTCAGAAAATGCTCTCCGCGACAGTCACGGTATCCCCGGGAAGGATTTCAAAAGGCTGGGTGTCCTGCCTGGCGGCGAGGGCTTTGCCATTCACCTGAAAGACGACATCCTTCCCGTCGATCTTCCGTTTGACGACGATCTTTGCCGGATTGGCTTTGGCGGAATAACCCCCGGCGAGACCGATCGCCTGCAGCAGGTCGAGCGGCCCTTGGTTCGGAAATTCGAAAGTGCCCCCCTTTTGCACTTCACCGAGGACCGTGACCAGACGCTTGGCAAATTCCGTGACGGCCACGTTGACCTGGGGATTGACGAGATAGCCTTTGGCCAGCCGTGCACGGATGATGTGCCCGGCTTCCTCCACGGATTTTCCGCCGATCCGGACGGATCCGACGAGCGGGAAGGAGATGGTCCCGTCATTGCCCACCCGCGCCTTGGTCATGAGGTCGTCCTCCTGAAAAACAGTGATGGTGACGAGATCGTTCGGCGCGAGCACGTAATTGGCCTGCTGCGCGCGGAGCGGAGCCGCGCCGACCAGCAGTGCAGAGAGCAGCAGCAAGCCTGTTCGGATGGCGGTGTGTAAACGAGTAGGCGAGGTTTTTTTTCCCATGATGGTTCCCTTCTATCAAACTCCGGCCCGGTGGCCGGTCAGAAAAACATGTTTACCTGAAAGTAAATGGTCGTCTCGGAAAAATCCGTCAGCAATTGCGTCGAGTCGTTCTTCCGGTACTGCATGCCGACCTCGCAGCTCAGCCAGCGAGTCACGTCGATGCCGAGGCTCGGGTGGATGTAGAAAATATTGTCTTCTCGCTGCGCGTCAGAGGCGAAGAAATCGTATTCCGAATTCTGAAAACCCGCGGCCACGACGAGGTAAAAACGCTGCGCAAATCTCTGCCGCACCTGTGCTTCCACTCCCGTCACCGAGTAATTTGCGGGCGAGGCGCTCGCCGAAGTCACCGTGCGGCGGTACCCCTGCAGATACACCGACGTGCCATCAAACGGGGCGTAGGATACGCCGATGCTGAAAATACCGTTGGTCAGGTTCGTGAGGCCGTGGATGTCCCGGAACTCCACGCCTCCGGCGAGATCGAAGCGCATTTTCTCAGTGGCACGGTAGCGCAGCCGCAAGAGGGCCTGCTCGTAGTTCTGGCTGGGACCGTTGCTCAATTCCACGCGTCCATACGTGAAACCTAGCCCGAGTGTGATCTTCGGCCGCGCCTGATAGTTCATCCATGCCTGCCCGCGGTATTCCACGGAGTCCACCAGGTCGCCCGGATAGTCGCGGACGTAGTTGAAGAAATTCAGTTCGAAAGACGTCTTGGAGCTGTAGTCGTATCGGGAAGTCAGCGCGGTGGTGAAAAGCTGCCGCTCCACGCGTTCGCCCAGATCCACGTCCGGCAGATTGAGCGTCTGAAAGCGTGACTTGACCCCAAGCGTCAGTCGTTTCCACTCGTACTGGCCGTTCAGTGTGACGTCGTGATCGAAAGTGTTTTCGCTGCCGTGATTGGCAAAGAAAGTGACGCTGGGAATGTAGTGGAGGAAGAGATAGTTGGTCGCAGCCACCATTTCCGAACGATCCGGATCGAAACGATTCTGGTAACTGCCGAGGCTCGCCAGTTCGTTTCTGAAATCCCCGCGGCCCACCGCCATTCCCGGCGCAATCGTGTAAATGAAGTCTTCCTGCCTGTCCGAATGGCTGATGAAAATATTGTCGTCGAACGTCGCGGTCGCGCTGCCGTGAAGCACGAATTTCCACGGATGTTTGTCCACTTCAGCCTCGAGCGACATGCTTTCCGCAGCATCCGGGAAGAGCGTCATCGTTTCGAGGGTCGGCGCCGCCGTCATCGGCAGCATCGGTGCCGGTTCGCTGAGCCGGCTCGGCCGGTCGAGGATCGGCTCGGGTTCCTGTGCGAGCAGCGCGCCTGCCAGAATAAGCAGGCCACCCGTCGCCAACGTTTGCATTTTAGTGGACCGGGAAAATGGTTTCGTCCTCATCGGGGCGAGGGCAATAGCGGAGCGGTCCTCACGCCGTCAACATTATAAATACTGGAGTGTGTACAAATACAGGAATACCCCCGGCCGATTTCACGCGAGATCGCCGCACCTCGCCGCAACGGCGAGCAGCAGCGCCGTTTCTTCCGGCGACCAGTCATATGCGGAGGCCTTCGCGATTCCCAGCACGCCGCGCAGTTCGTCGCCGGCCAGCATTGGCACGGCGAGCGATCCCTCCATGCCGGTGGCTTTCGCGCCCGGCCGCGCCTGGCCGGAGGCGTCGGTCTGGAGATTGCAGATGGTGATCGGCTCCCGCCGCTCGGCGGCCAGGCCGGCGATGCCTTTCCCGACCGGCACGGTGCCGATGATCTGCACCACGGGCGGCGGGATGTTCTTGTGCGCGGCCAGTTTCAGCACGCCATCGCGCAGCAGGTGGACGGTGCCCGCCTGACAGCCGAAGTGGGCGACGGTCGCGGAGAGGACCGCGCTGAGATCGCCGCTCGCGGCGGCGGTTTCGATCGATGTGGGGATCGGATACATGGATGGAGGATTACTTTGGCGCCCGATTCGGATAGGCCGGCTTCTTCGGCGCCTGCGGCGGTTTTGTTTCGATGGATTTTTTCACCTCCTCGATGGCGCGCTCAAGCTGCGGATCGATGCCTTTCGCCAGCGCCGCCGGATCGTCGGTGACCACGATGTCGGGATCGACGCCGTGGCCTTCGATGATCCATTCGCCGTTCGTGTCGTAGATGCTGAAAGTCGGCACGGTGACGCTTCCTCCGTCGACGAGCCGCGGCGCGCCGGTCATCCCGATGAGCCCTCCCCAGGTCCGCTGGCCGATCACCGGGCCCAGCTTGTTCTTGCGGAAAAGCCACGGGAAGCAGTCGCCGCCGGAGCCGCTCCAGCCGTTCGCGAGCATCGCCTTCGGACCATTGTGGGCGACGTGCGGCGTCTGCCAGTCGCGCCCGTCGCGCACGCCCCAGTAGTTCGTCACGCGCCGGCCGAGCAGCTCGATGAAGCGGTCGGGAATCTGCCCGCCTGAGTTCCAGCGCTCGTCGATGATCAGACCCGGCTTTGGAAACTGCGCGCGGAACTGCTGGTAGAGATTGCTCTGCCCGTCCGCGGCAGTGTTCCGCACATAGATGTAGCCGATCTTTCCGCCGCTCGCGGCCTCCACGCGCTTGCGGTTTCCCTCGATCCACGCCTGGTGCCGCAGCACCGCCTCGCTCCCGAGCGTCTGCACGAGCACATCGCGCGCTCCGTCGAGGTCCGGCTTGCCGTTCACCGTCAGCACCACCGCGCGATCGGCGAGCCCCTGAAATGCCGCCCAGGGATCCTCATTCACATCGAGCGCGCGCCCGTTCACCGCCAGCAGCCAGTCGCCCTCGGCCACTTTCACGCCCGGCTGGCGCAGCGGTGAGCGCGAGGCATCCCACGGCGCCGCCTCCAGGATGCGCGCGATCCGATACGCGCCCTGATCGAGCGCGAAATCGCACCCGAGATACCCGACGCCGCGCACCCATGCCTCCTCCACATCGCCGCCGCCGCGATAGGCGTGCGAGACGTTCAGCTCGCCGAGCATCTCGCCCAGCACGTAGTTCACGTCCCACCGCGTCACCGCGTCGTCGAGCAGCTTTCCGTAGCGCTCGCGCATCGCCTTCCAGTCCATCCCGTGCATGCCGGGGTCGTAGAAAAAATCACGCTCGATCCGCCACGCATCGTTGAAAATCTGCCGCCATTCCGCCGCGGGATCGATCGTCACGTCCATGCTCCCTACCGCCAGCGGCTTGTCCATCTTCTGCGCCTCGGCCACGTTTACGATGCCCCACACCGGGCCCCGCTTGAGCATCAGCTTCTTGCCGTCCGCGGAAAGTTCCGCGCCTCCGCAGTCATCGAGGATCAGCTTCTCCTCGCGCTTCTCCAGATCCCAGTAGGAGAGGGGACTCGCCCCGCCGCGGGAGCCCGCCCGCGGTGGCCAGCGGAAGATCACCTTGCCCGATGTCGCGAGCAGATTGTCAAAGTGCCCGCCGCCCACCTGCAGCACCACTCCGCGCGCCTCGAAACCCGCCAGATCGATCACCATCGGCTTCGGCTTTTTCTCCTCGGGCTTCGCGGGCTTCTCCTCCGGCTTCTTCTCCTCGGGTTTCGCCGTGTCGCCGCCCGGCTTCTGCTCCTTGATCGCGACCTCGCCCTTCTTCTCCTCCTCCTTTTTCGGCTCCTCCTTTTTCTCCTCGGGCTTTGGTTCGTCCGCCGGCTTCTCGTCCTTCTTCTCCGGGGTCGGCGCGTCCTTTTTCACCGGCTCCTGGTCATCGCGCGGCGCGAGCGGCGACGCCACATCCTTTCGCAGCGGAACGGCCACGAGCGATTCACCGTTTGTGTAGATCCAGGTGTTGTCCGTCGCGCTGTAGAGCGGCTCAAAGATGCGCTTCGAGCGGTAGTAGAGGTATTTCCCATCCGGGTCGAAAACAGGCAGGTCGTCATTGTAGAATCCGCTCGTCACCTGGTGGCGCTTCTTCTCCTGCGTGTCGCAGAGGATGATCGCCGTCTGGTCGTTCGCGAGGTCGCGCGCGTAGGCCACCCAGCGGCTGTCAGCCGACCATGCCACCCGGAAGCGCTCCAGTTCCCCGTGGTAAAACGACAGCGCCCTGTCCAGTTCCACCGTCTGCTTCGTCGCCACGTCATGCAGATGCACCCGCATCGCACTGTCGATGAACACGATTTTCTTCGCGTCCGGCGACCACTGCGGCTGGTAGCGCCAGCCCGCGCCGAGCTGCGTCTGCACCTGCTCCGGTCCCTTGCCGTCCGCGGGCCGCAGCGTCAGCTCGTACTCGCCCGTGCGGTCGGAGAAATACGCGATCCATTTTCCGTCCGGCGACCACGCCGGATAGCGCTCCGCCACGCCGCTCGATTCCGTGAGATTGCGCACGATCCCGTGCTCCGCCGGCACGCTGAAAATCTCCCCGCGCGCCTCAAAGAGCGCCCGCTTCCCCGTCGGCGACACCGCCGAGTCGCTCACGAAATTCGTCACGTTGATCGTCCTCGGGCGCAGCGTCGCCCGGTCCGTCACCACCGTGATCTCCACCTCCCGCACCTGCTCGCTCGCGAGGTCGAGCAGATGCAGATGCCCGTGACTTTCAAACACGATCTCCTCCGGCCCCATGCTCGGGAAATGCACCTCCGAGTCCGTGAATTTTGTCACCTGCCGCGTCTGCTTCGTCTTCGTGTCGTACGCCCAGAGATTCGCGCGGCCTAGCCCGCTGCGGTCCGAGAGGTAATAGACCGTCGAGCCGTGCCACATCGGCTGCGAGTCGTTCGCGTCATTCAGCGTGATGTTCTCCGCCGTCTTCTTCTCCAGGTCGAAAAGCCACACGTCCGGCGCCATCCCGCCGCGGTAGCGCTTCCATGTCGCGAAATCCGTCGAGATCGGCGTGTAGGCGAGCGTCTTTCCGTCCGGCGAGACCGCGCCGAATTCCCCGTACGGCACCGGCAGCTTCTCCGGCAGCCCGCCGCCCGCGGAGACTTTGAAAATCTGCGCCGCCCGCTCCGTGAAGCTCGCCATGTGCGACGCAAAGAGCAGCGACTTCCCGTCCGGGAACCAGCCCAGCAGCCGGTCATTCGCGCCGTGATGCGTGATCCGCCGCGGCTCCCCGCCCGCGGAGGGCATCACGTACACGTCCGCGTTGCCGTCGTAGTTCCCGCTGAAAGCCAGCCGCGTCCCGTCCGGTGAAAACCGCGGGAACGACTCGGCGCCGCGCGGCGTGCTCAGCCGCACCGCCGCACCGCCCGCCTTCGGCGCGATCCAGATGTCGCCCGCATAGACAAACGCGATCTGCGTCTTGGAAACCGCCGGCATCTGCATCATCCGCGCGTCGATGTGCTCGGGCGCATCTTCGGCGAGCAGCGGGGCGGCGAGGGCACAGGCGAGGAGGGCGGCGGCGAGCTTCATGAGTTGGTTCGGGAGAAAGCACCCGCGGTATTCGCGGGGCGGGCGGCAACTACTGCCAGACCCCGCGCCCCGCGCAGCAAAAAAATGCACCTGGCGGTCCCGCCGAGTTCAAAAACCGCCCGCGCTACGTCGGCTTCACGTAAACACCCACCAGCGGACGCGGATACGACGTCCGCGACTCGAAATCGCTCACGAACCCGTTTTTCGTCCGAATCTCCACATGCCCCGCGTCCGGCCCGCCATAGACGACCACGGCCCCGACCGGCGCCTTGTAGGGATCGGTGATCTTCAGCTTGGTGAATCCGTAATTCCGGCAAAGCTCATCGCCGGCCTGCTTGGCCCAGGCGGTCGTCGGTCGGCTCGTCACCACGTTGGCGGCGAGGAGCGCGTCCTTCACGTATTTCCAGCAGTGCCACGTCATCTTCGGATGCGCGCGCTGTTTCGCGATCTCCGCCGCACGGATCATCCGCGCATCGTATTGGTAGGCGCCGGACTTCGGCCCGAACTGCGCGCGCTGCTCCGGCGTCAGCTTTTTCGCCGTTGCCTTGTCGTGCAGCGAGTCTTCCGCCGTCGCCGAGCCCGCGATGCCGAGCAGCGCGGCGGTGAGGAGGAGAGTGCGAAAGCGTGTCATTCAGGTTTTCGGACGCGCGGAGACTACCCACGCATTCCCCTTCGTCAAATAGCAACCCGCGGTCCACCTCCCGCGCGCCAGCCGGACAATCGCCCGGCGTGCCGAGATGAAACCTTGACGCTCCCCTCCGTGCCCGATTGATTAGCGCGCTTTTTTCCGCACTCAAATCCACACCACCAAACACACATATCATGATCAAAATCGGCATTAACGGTTTCGGACGCATTGGCCGCCTCGTCTTTCGCGCCATCTGCGACCAGGGCTTATTGGGCAAGGAAATCGATGTCGTCGCCGTGAACGACCTCGTCCCGGCGGACAACCTCGCCTACCTCGTGAAGTACGACTCCACGCAGGGCAAGGCCAAGGAGGAAGTCTATAGCAAGAAATCCAGCCCCGATGTGGCTGAGGACGACATCCTCGTGGTCGATGGGCATGAGATTAAGTGTCTCGCCATCAAGGAAGGCCCGGCCGCCATGCCGTGGAAGGCGCTCGGCGTCGATATCGTCATCGAATCCACCGGCCTCTTCACCGACGGCGACAAGGCGAAGGGCCATCTCACGGCCGGCGCCAGGAAAGTCATCATCTCCGCCCCGGCGAAAGGCGAGGACATCACCGTCGTCATGGGCGTGAACCACGAGCTGTACGATCCCGCGAAGCACAACATCGTCTCCAACGCGAGCTGCACCACGAACTGCCTCGCCCCCGTCGTCCACGTCCTGCTGAAGGAAGGCTTCGGCATCGAGGAAGGCCTCATGACCACCGTCCACAGCTACACCGCCACGCAGAAGACCGTGGACGGTCCGAGCAAGAAGGACTGGAAGGGCGGCCGCAGCGCAGCCATCAACATCATCCCCTCCGCCACCGGCGCGGCGAAGGCCGTCGGCCTCGTCTGCCCCGAGGTGAAAGGCAAGCTCACCGGCATGGCCTTCCGCGTCCCGACGCCGACCGTCTCCGTCGTGGATCTCACGGTGAAGACCGTGAAGGAGACCAGCTACGAGGAAATCTGCGCCGCCATGAAAAAGGCGAGCGAGACCTATCTCAAGGGCATCCTCGGCTACACCACCGACGAAGTCGTGAGCAGCGACTTCATCCACGACCAGCGCAGCTCGATTTTCGATGCCGGCAGCGGCGTCGGCCTGAACAAGAAGTTCTTCAAGCTCGTGAGCTGGTACGACAACGAGTGGGGCTACAGCAACCGCTGCGTGGACCTCGTGAAATACATCGTCAGCAAGGGGCTGTAGGCGACGAGCCCAAACACGCGCACCAACAATCACCGAAACGCCGGGCGGGCCGAGAGGCTCTCCGGCGTTTTTGCTTTTGGGCATCGGCATTGTGCCGCACATGAAAAGGGGCGTTTGCAAAATAGTCCCACGCTTCAGCGTGCAGATGCTTGCGATGGCTGATAGTGCGCGAGTCGGAATCGGCGCATCCAAGCCGTTTTGTGCGGTTCTGCACGCTGAAGCGTGGGACTACTTTGCGTCCGCCGCCCTTGACCCGGCGTAAAGGACGATGCTTCGTTCCGACCCTCAATGCTCAGGCTCGCTCTCAAGATGCTCTATGGTGATGTGGCGAAGTTCGTCATGCTTCTTGGCGGGCTCACGTTTTGCGCGCTGCTGATGACGCAGCAAAGCGGGGTCTTCTGTGGGCTGATGCTGTGGACCACATCGACATTGCGGAACATCAAGGTGCCTATCTGGGTCTGCGATGCGAAGGTGGAGCAGGTGAACGAGGTGGTGCCGATGCGCGACATCGAGGTGAACCGCGTGCGCAGCGTGGAGGGTGTTGACTGGGCCGTGCCGCTTTACTGGGGAATCATCCAGACGCGGCTGCGC
>JANOBH010000118.1:0-3652 GCA_031411535.1 Chthoniobacter sp.
CTTGATCCTGCTCTTGATCCTGATCCCTCCTCATTTTTTTGCCATTGGTCGCCGGAGAGGAGGGATCAAGAGCAGGAGCAAGAGCACGATCAGGAGGAGACAGCAGCCCGCGCAGCTCCCGCACCGGCATCCCCATCAGCATCGGCAGCGTCTTCTCCGCCGCGCGGAAATTCATCGTCGCCGACTGATACCGCCCGCCGCGGCAGTCCACGCACAGCGTGTAGCTGCGGTAGCGGCTCAGCAGCACGCGGACGTGCATCTTGTAGCTCTTCGACTCCAGCCACGCGAAAAACCCCTTCACCCCGTACCACAGCCCGTCTTTCCAAAGCTCCTCGCCAGCCGCCTTCGGATTCTCCCCGAAGATCACCCAGTCCTGCTCGGGCTTCGGCAGCTCGTCAAAGGGGCACATCGTGTCGATGTCCTTCGCCCGCGCGCAGCGCATGAGGTCGCGCTGGCATTCCGCGCCGTTCTCGGTCTGGAAAGGCTTCACCACTCCCATCGCGATGCTGAGCGTCGAGTCGGGGATCGCCCGCAGGATGTCCAGCCCGATGGTGCGCCCAAAGCCGCGGCACGTCGGACACGCGCCCTGCGGGTGATTGAAACTGAACAGGCCCGGCGACGGCGGCGTGATGTCGGTGTCGCAGTGCGCGCAGTGCCAGCCGGCGGAGAACGGCAGGAGTTGATGGTTGAGGGTTGATGGTTGAGAGCCGCCGCTGGTTTGCGCGGACGTTGGGACGATGAATGCGATCTTTCCTTTGCCGAAGCGGAGGGCGGTTTCGACGGCTTCGGTAAAGCGCGAGCGGTTCTCGTCGGTGGCGGCGATACGGTCCTGGATGACGGGCACGACGGCCGGGAGACGCTTCACTTTCACCGGCTCGTCGATGCGCACGGTGTCGGCGTCGAGCCAGACGCGGAGGTAGCCCTGCGCCTTGAGGAAGTCGAAAAAGTCGGCCGGCTTTGTCCCGGCGGGCGCGGGCACGCCAAAGGTCACGAGCAGCGTCTCGCCCGCGTGCTTCGCGTAGATTTCATCCACGATCGACTTCGCGGTCTCGGGCCGGATCTCGCGCTCGCACTCCGGGCAGAAAGCCTGCGCGATCCGCGGAAAGAGCAGCTTCAGGTAGTCGTTGATCTCCGTCATCGTGCCGACCGTCGAGCGCGTGCTCTTCACGGGGTTCGACTGCTCGATGGCGATGGCCGGCGGGATGCCGCGGATCGCATCCACCTTCGGCTTGTCCATGCGGTCGAGAAACTGCCGCGTGTAGGGAGAGAACGTCTCCACATACCGCCGCTGCCCCTCCGCGTAGATCGTGTCAAAGGCGAGGCTCGACTTCCCGCTGCCGCTCGGCCCCGAGATCACGTTCAGCTTGCCCAGCGGGAGATCGAGGTCGATGCCGCGCAGATTATTCTGCCGCGCGCCTCGAATCTCAATCACGCCGGGGTCAGGAACGAGGGTCAGCTTGGAGTCTTTCATTAAAAATGGGCGCGAATGCTCGTCTTACGCCGCCCGGAATGCAAACGACGCCGCTCATTCACCCCGCGGGACGTGCTCCCGCGCATCCCACGCAGCCGCATCGGCGTCTCCGCTGTCAGTTCCCGCGCAGGCTTTCCATGTAGGCGAACAGATCGGCCAGCTCCTCGGGCTTGAGCCCGAGCGTGAGGCCGGCGGGCATGATCGAGGTCTCGACGGGCTTCCGGCTTTTGATGTCGGCCTTATTCACGACATGCGGCCGCATGTCCGAACCCAGGAGCGTAAGCGCTTCGTCGGTCTCCTTGCGGATCGCGCCGGCGAAGATGTCGCCGGCTTTGGTCTCGACCACGACCTGCTCGTACCCGAGGGCGATGGTCTTGCTGGGCTCCACGATCGAGGTGAGGAGGTCGCCACGTTTGTACACGCTGCCGACGAGGGAGAGGTCGGGGCCGACTTCCGCGCCGAGGCCGCTGACTTTGTGGCATTGCGCGCAGATGCCGCCGAGCGGGCCGGTGGGGTCGTGGAAAATCTTCTCGCCGCGCTTGGCGTCGCCGCGATGGGTCCAGGTGCCGTCGGCGTTTTGCGCGAGGACGTAGGCGCGCTGCTTCGCGTCGGGCGGCCCGTCCTTTGGCGGGGTGAATTTGCCGTCGGTCACGCCGGGGATGCGCGCGGCAAATTCCCAGCCGCCGCCGACGTTGCCGATCTTCACGAAGAGCTGGTTCGTCCCGCCGACGAGGCGCAGCGGCACCGCATCCTGATCCGGCGAGTAGCTGCGCGAGCCCGGCCCGGAGTCATGCACCTTCACACCGTTGAGCCAGACGGCGATCTGGTCGTCGCTGCCGCAGAGCAGCTTCGCGTCGGCGACGCCTAGCGATTCGATGTCCGCGTAGGCGTAGGCGCAGACCATGCCGGTGGTGTGGAAGATTTTGCCAAGGTCGACGCGCCCGTCCTCGTTCGCGCTCACATCGGTCCAGCCGACCTCCTTGCCCTCGGCGTTGGTGTAGCGCTTTGCGAGCAGTCCCTTCGTGTAGTCGTCGGACGGGTGGCGCTGGATGTTGCCGGTGGGCAATTCCGTCATCGGCCAACCGGCGGCGAGCACGTCTTTTTCCGGCGGATGCACGGCGGCCCAGACGTTTTCAAAGGGGCCGATCATTTTCCATTTCACGATCGCGCCGCTGTCGAAGGCGGCGCGGATTTCGGGCTCGTATTCGCGGGGGATTTTGCCGCTGGCGAGCAGTTCCTCGATCTGCGGCAGCGCGGCTTCGCGCATGGTTTTGAGCGCCTTGAGGGCGTTGCGGCGGATGCCGCTGTTGGCGTCGCGCAGCGCGTTGACGAGCACGGGGATGGACTGCGGATCGGGCATCGCGGAGAGCGCGGCGATCAGCTCTTTGGCGTTCTTCTTCGTCTTCGCAAACTCGAGCAGAGCGGGCAGCGCGGCCCGGTCGCCGAGCGCGCCGAGCGCCTCGATCGCGGCCGGCTTCACCTTGTCGTCGGGGTCGGAAAGCGCGGCGATGATGAACGGCGTGGCGTTCGCCTTCGGCCCGAGCTGCGCGAGCGATTTGATCGCAGCCAGCCGGTAGCCCACGTCTTCAGCAGTGAGGTATAGCGTCAGGATCGGCGCAGCTTCGAGTATGCGCAGTTCTCCTGCGGCGATGATGACTGTGCGTCTGGCGGCGGGCGAAAGTTTATCCAGTGGGATCTGCACGATGGCCTTTCTCGCCGCGTCGCCGCCGATGCTGATGATGGCGCTGATGGCGGTGTCGCGGAAATCGGCGTCGGCCTTTTCGTCGAGGGCGATGGCGGTGAAGACGTTCATCGCCTCGGGATCGCGCTGCACGCCGAGGGTCTCGATGAGCTGGCGGCGCACCGCCGGATCGGTCTCGGCGGAAAGCCGCGCGCGCAAGGCGGGGAGCGGCTCCGGCCCGGTGCCGAGCGCCAGCGCCCGAGCCGCGCCGAGGCGCAACCGGTGTCGGCATCGCCGAGCGCGGCGGTGAGCGCGGCGATGGCCGCCGGGGTGCCGGCCCACGCGACGCTGTTCGGCGGCGGCGGATTCTTCACCGGCTGCGTCCCCCACCAATGGCCGTCGTAGGGCCTCGGCTGGTAGGCGATGCCGCCGAGCGCAGCGACGGCTCGGGCGCGAACGCGCGGCTGCCGAACATTCGCGTAGGCACCTAGAAACCCGAC
>JANOBH010000119.1:0-2352 GCA_031411535.1 Chthoniobacter sp.
CCTTTCACCGCAATACGCTCATCAACGAGGAGGGCGGCTCGAAGCCCGAGCAGTTCCGCGTCGAGGCGGTGATCGACCGCGTGAACACGACCGGCGCGGTGTGGCTCGGGCTGACGGTCGGCTGCGCGCAGTGCCACACGCACAAGTTTGACCCGATCACGCAGCGCGAGTTCTATCAGCTCTACGCGTTCTTCAATTCCGGCGAGGACGTGAACAGCAAGGGCGCGACGGTGGAGGTCGCGCGCGGCGAAGTCTTCGGCCAGCCGGTCGCGCCGACATCGCCCGACCTGCAAAGCGTGCGATCGCCGAAGAGCCGCATCACGCAGGAGGCGTGGGAGCGCGCGGAGCTGGAGCGCGTCGAAGCGCTGGCGCCGGACCAGCAGCCGAAGGACGGCTTCACGCTCGCGCTGAAACTCGCCGACTCCATTCGCAGCGACGCGGAGCGAAAGCTCGTGAAGGACGCCTACCAGCGCGCAGTGCCAAAGGAGAAGGCCGAGAAGCCGCGGCCCGTGACTGGCGAGATCGTGGACCTCATGGTCATGCAGGATCTCGCGAAGCCGCGCCCCACTTTCCTCCTCCAGCGCGGCGACTACACGCGTCCCGACGAGAAAGCCGGCGCACTCCAGCCCGGCGTGATCGCCGCGGTCAGCTCCGCATTTCGCTCTCCGCCCGCCGCATTCACGACCCGCCTCGATCTCGCGCGCTGGCTGGTCAGCGCTGAGAATCCGCTCACCGCTCGCGTGACGATGAACCGCACGTGGATGCGCTACTTTGGGCGCGGCATCGTGGAGACGGACGAGGACTTCGGCTCGCAGGGCGCCGCGCCGTCGCACCCGGAACTGCTCGACTGGCTCGCGCGGGAGTTCATCCGCGGCGGCTGGTCCATGAAAGCGATGCACCGGCTCATCGTGACGAGCGCCACCTACCGGCAGTCGTCGAAAGTGCGGCCGGAACTCGCCGAGCGCGACCCGCGCAATCTGCTCCTCGCGCGGCAGGAGCGCGTGCGCGTGGAGGCGGAGATCGTGCGCGACGCCGCGCTCTCCGCGAGCGGCCTGCTGACCACGACGATCGGCGGCCCGAGCGTCCACCCGCCGCAGCCGGATGGCGTGTATTCCTTTACCCAGACGGGAAAAAAGTGGGCCGCCGACACCGGCCCGGACCGCTACCGCCGCGCTCTCTACACGATGTATTACCGCAGCGCGCCGTATCCGCTTTTCGGCACATTCGACGCTCCGGATTTCCAGACCGTCTGCACGCGCCGCCCGCGCTCGGACACGCCGCTCCAGGCGCTCACCGTCGCGAATGATCCGGCATTCATCGAGTTCGCCCAGGGCCTCGCTGCGCGCGTCCTGCGCGAGGTTCCGGCGGGCGCTGCCGACGCACGCATCCGCCGCGCCTTCGCGCTCTGCCTCAGCCGCGAGCCGGGAGAAAGGGAACTCGCGATTCTTCGCAAATTCCACGCGGCGCAGCTCGCCGATTTCACCGCCGATCCCGCCGCCGCGACGAAGCTCCTGCCCGCCGCGCTCGCGAAAACGCCCGCGCCCGCCGATGCCGCCGCGCTGGTCGCCACGGCCCGCGCGATCTTCAACACCGACAACTTCATCACCCGCGAATAGCGGATTGCCGGCTTCGCCAAAATATCTACTGTAGCTACATGACCACCGCCAAACTCTTCACCACCGGCGGCTCCCAGGCCGTCCGTCTGCCAAAGGATTTCCGCTTCGAGGGGGATGAAGTGCTTATCCGGCGCGAGGGCCAAAAGGTGATCCTCGAACCGGCGGCAAAGAGCAAATGGCCGCGCGGCTTCTTTAAGAAATTCCGCGACAATCCTTCCAAGATTGTCCGTCATCCGCAGGGTGAGATGCCTCCAGCGCCAGACTTCGGGAAATGACTCATCTGCTCGATACCGACGTCTGCATCCAGGTGATGCGTGGTGTCAGCCGGTTTCACTCAAAGATGGAGGAGCGCTCGCCGGAAAGCTTCGCCATGTCCGCCGTCACCTATTTTGAACTGGTTGTCGGGGTGAAAAAGGCCCCGCGACAAGCACAGGAGCGAACCCGGCTGGCGTGGCTGCTCTCTAATATTTCCCGGCTCGATTTTGGCACCCGTGCCGCCGAGGAGGCTGCTGACATCCGCGCGCACCTGGAATCGGAAGGACGGGGAATCGGCCCCTTCGACACCCTCATTGCCGGGCACGCCCGCGCGTTCGGGCTCGTGCTGGTCACGGGGAATGTGTCGGAGTTTTCGCGGGTTCCGAATCTCGAACTGGAGAATTGGATTCGATGAATCACGAGAACGTCAGAGACATCACCCGCCGACATTTCTTCGGGCGCTGCGGCGTCGGGCTGGGTG
>JANOBH010000120.1:0-1816 GCA_031411535.1 Chthoniobacter sp.
TAGCTGCGGAGCCAAGCGCTCCTGCGCGCCCACGAGGCGCTCCCGCGCCCGGACTCCCGACCGATTTCACGCTCTCTACGGGCTCTGCGCCTTCGCGTCTCTGCGTTAAAAATCCATCTGCTCCAAAGCGCATGGATTCGGCTCAGGATGACGGGGAATTTTTCCGCCCGCCGCGAACCATTCCGTGCATGCTCCCAACCATGACTCCGCCCCGCACCCAAAACGCCGCGAGCCGCGCCCTCCCCATTGGTGCCCTTTCGTGGACCGCCCTCTTTCTCCTCGCCGCCCGCGCGCTCGCGCTGGAGCCGTGCCGGATCGAGGTCGTGGAAAAGAGGAGCGGCTGGCCCGTGCCGCTCGTCGAGCTGCGCACCACGCACGGCGTCCGGTTCGTCACGGACAATGCCGGCGTCATCGCGCTCGACCTGCCGGAGACGATGGGGCGCGAGACGTGGTTCGATGTGCTGGGCCACGGCTACGACGTGCCGAAGGACGGCTTCGGCTACCGCGGCGTGCGACTCACGCCGCAGCCCGGCAAAACGCTGCGCGTCGAGGTCGAGCGCAGGAACATCGCCAAACGCCTCGGCCGCCTGACCGGCGGCGGCATTTTCGCCGAGAGCCAGAAAACCGGCCGCGAGCTGGACTGGCGCGAGTCCGGCGTCTTCGGCTGCGACACCATCCAGAACGCGGTCTATCGCGGGAAGTATTTCTGGAACTGGGGCGACACCACCCTGCCCGGCTACCCGCTCGGCGTTTTCGACACGACCAGCGCCACCACCGCCGTGCAGCCGCTCGCGTCGTTCGAGCCGCCGCTGCGGTTGAAGTTCGACTACTTTACGAATGCCAAAGGCGCTCCGCGCGGCGTCGCGAAAATGCCCGGCGACGGCCCCACCTGGCTCGGCGCGTATCTCACGCTGCCGGACAAAAGCGGCACGCCGCATCTCGTCGCGACCTACGCGAAAATCCGCGGCCATCTCGAAGAGTACGAGAGCGGCCTGTGCGTGTGGAATGATGCGACCGAGAACTTTGAGCGGCTCCGCGTCGTCTGGACGAAATCCGCCGCCTCACCAAAAGCGCCGCCGATGCCGACCGGCCATCCCGCGCTTTGGAAGGACGCCGCGGGAAAGGAGTGGGTCGTGTTTGGCAATCCGCTGCCGAAGCTGCGCTGCCCGGCCACGTTCGAGGCGTGGCAGGATTCCGCGACCTGGGAGGTGCTCCAGCCGCAGGCGGAATTCGCCGCTCCCGATGGCAAAACCGTGAAGCCGCACACCGGCCACATCGCGTGGAATGCCTTTCGCAAACGCTGGGTCACGGTCTTCCTCGAAAGGTTCGGCAAGCCCTCGTCGCTCGGCGAGGTCTGGTACGCCGAGGCCGATGCGCCGACCGGCCCGTGGGGTCCGGCGGTGAAAATCCTGACGCACGACAACTACACGTTTTACAACCCGCGCCTGCATCCCGAGTTCACGCCCGCGGGCTCGCCGGTGCTGCTCTTTGAAGGCACCTACACCGCGGAATTCGCCGACCGCCCGCAGCCAACGCCGCGCTACAACTACAACCAGATCCTCTACCGCCTCGACCTCGACGACCCCGCGCTCGCGGCGGCGCAGAAGCGGTGAGCGCTACCGCCGCGCAGCCTGCACTGCGGCGACGAAATCCTTCGCTCGCTGCGTGAGCTTTCCCCAGTCGCGCGACGCGAGCAGTTCCTTCGAGACCAGCGCCGAGCCTGCGCCGAGAGCCACGCTCCCCGCTTTCAAAAACGCACCCGCCGTCTCCGGCGTGACGCCGCCGGTGGGGATGATCTGGAGCATCGGCAGCGGGG
>JANOBH010000121.1:0-4738 GCA_031411535.1 Chthoniobacter sp.
CGGTTGTCCCACCAGAACTGCCCGAAATCCGCTTTCTTCGCGGGCACGGTGCCCGCGTAGCCGCGAGGGTCGGTGGAGCCGTTGAGTTTCCTGGGGTAAAGGTCCACGTCGCATACTTCGCCCGCGCTGCGGAAAAGACCCTGCAGCGGATCATCGAAGCGCTTTTGCAGGTCACCGAGCGTGGCGTCGGGGTCGATGTCGTAGCGGCAGGTCACATCGGGAAGCGACTCGGCGTGCCCGCCGTCGGTCATGCCGGCGGCGATGGCCATCATCTTCACCGGCTTGAGCACGCCGCGCAGGGCGGTGTCGCGCCGCACGTAGGGCGCGCTCCCCACTTTCATGTAGCCAAAGGGCGCGATGGCAAAGTTGAGGTTCACCTTGCCAGTCGTGGAGCCCGGCTCGCTGATGGCGTAGGGCTCGACGATCGGCATTTGGAAAAGGTCGAGCAGCAGGTAGTCGGCGGGCTTGCTCCCGCGCGTGCCGATGCCGGGATGGTCGGCGGGTTCATTGTAGCGGCGGTCGGGCCGGAAGAGCAGGGTCTGCCACGGCTTCTGCGCCATCACGCCCGTGGGCAGCGAGCCAAAGGTGACCGGGGACGCTACGAGGCGGTTGGGCGTGTAGTAGGTGTCATTCACCTGCCGGATGCTGGGCCCGCGGTAGTAGGGCAGGCGCGTCAGATTTGTGGGACCCATATCGAAAAAGAGATTCCCCTCATCCGGCATATTGCAAAACGGCCCGTCGGCCTGCTTGGAGATGCCGCGGTCCCAGTCGCCCCAGCCACCGTCGGCGCGTGTCACTCCGTCGATCTCCCCCGGCACGTCCGGCGGTTTGTTTCCGCGGAAGGCGGCGCCTTTGGCGAAATTCCCAAACGGGGTGGCTCCGCGGGCGGGGTCGGCGTGGCCTTCCTTCAAGCCATGCACATGGCGCTCCGCCGTATGGTATTTCGTCGCCAGGGATCGGCCTTGGAAGTATTCCTTCGGCACGGTGGTGCGAGCCGCGGAGAGACGGTAGTCGCCCTTCGTCGGGCCGTTGATCTCGACCGAGCGGACCGTGTCTTCATCGAGGACGCCATCTCTCACGCGGGTGTTGTAGTCTTTCCCCTTAAACTCGTCACCCGGCTCATCCGGGGATTTTTGATCTTTCTGCAGAACGGCCCACATCTTTGCCTTTGGCAATCCCGAGACACTCGGAAACGCGAAAGTGATCGTCTGGACCAGAGGGTCGGCGCCGGTGGGATCGTTACCCGCGAAAATCTCCATCGTGAAGGTCCCGCCGCTCATGTCGAAGGTCTTCGTCGCGGCGCCGATATTGATCGGCGCGGAAACATAGGGATACTTCGTCTTGTCAGCCGTCGAGGGGCTCGGATTGCCCCCCGGAAAAAAGCCCTTCTGGCTGGTGGCCGCATTCGTGCCGGGGAAGGTGAACATGCCCAACGAGAAGCCTCGATTCGCAGCATGGGCACGCCCGTTGTCGCTGTGGAGCGCATCCACATCCACGATGTTATAACCTAGCTGACCGGCGGAGAAGATGGGCTGTCCCGCTGCGTTCATCGTTTCGTCGCATTTCACCCGAAAGCTGAAGGTGTCCCGCAAGCCGGTGTAGCCGGGCATCGGCGTGGCAAACTCGAAAAGCAGGACCGCTCGCATCGTCGTCGCCGCATCGGTCGCGGCACCGAGACTTGTGGATGGCGCGTAAAACAGGACCGCTGCCTCAGTCAGGGTGGCGAACCGCCCAAATCCCTGGGTCGTTCCGATGCGAATGGGCGCGACCTGGCCGGACCATTCGTTCGGCCTGGGTTTGGCACCGTCCTCGTCGGTGTCGGTGTCACTGGAACGATACGGCACGGAGTATTGCTTCGCGCCCGCGGTGCCATCGAGGAGATTGGTGCAGCGGATGTAGTCATAGATCTCCGTGAGGATCTGGTCGGAGTCCGCCCCGTATTTGCCGAAAAACGTGCCGCCGTATCCGGGCACCGGCGTCCTCATCCATTTCTGGAGATACGCATAGACCTCGCGGTTCCGGCTCTTTCCGTAGCTGTTTGGGAGATCGTAGTCCCTCGTCATGCTCTTGTAGCCGGGACTGGCCGGATTGTTGTCGCGGATGAAGTAATAGCCTTTTGCCGACTCCGGCTTGCCCTGCTCACCCGCGTAGCTGGAGGTGAAGGCGAAGAGTTTGTCGTAGGCGGTGCGGTCTCCGACATCGCGCGGCACCGGCCAGATCGCAACGCGCGGACGGCCAAAGAGGTTCAACTCCGGCGCGCGGCTTTGCGCCGTGAGGAAAAAGCCCACGCGATCCAGCAGCGCGGGTGTCAGCTCGGAGTTGTCGATCGGCTTCTTGGCGCCGGTGTTCCAGCGCGACGGCTGCAAGGCGAGCTCATCCACGCTGACGAAAAGGCGCTCGCGGTCATCCACCAGCGGCGCGACGGCCGACTGATTCTTGCCGCTGATCGGGGCGCTCGGATTCAACGATCCGGCCTGGCTGCTGCCGGTGCCGCCGGTGAGGTGCGGGAGGATCTGATAGAGCCGGTTTTTGAAATCCACATCGAGCGCCGCCGCCGCTCCGGAGGCGGGCGGGAACATGCGCCGCAGCACAGGACTGAGGCTGGTCGTGGCCGGATGACCGGGATAGCGCTGGTACTCCCGCTTCGTAGGCTGGGCGACCGCGAGGTTGAGCCGGTTGCCCCCCTCCACGTTTCCCGAGGTGTCCACCCAGCCGCTTTCAAAAATGCTGGAGACATACGGCGTGTCCCAAAACGTGCCCTCGCTCGCCGTATTAATGTTCAGCTTCGCCGATTCGTCGTCGGTCCAGAATGCCGTGCGCGCGACCATCGGGTTGGCCTTCGTCGCCTTCGTCGCCGGGCCGATGGAGCCATCGCGCAGGATGTAGAGCCACTTCACCGGCAGCGGCAGCACGGGAACCGCCGTGCCATTCGGGTCCAGCATCGTGTAATCCGCGCACTCAAATCCCTCGACTAGGCGCTGCGCGGGGTCAGAGGTCGCCGCGCCCGACACGCTGAATTTCGCCCTCGGGTCGATGATCGGAAAGTGCGGCTGCCAGACCGGCGTCCCATTGCCCATGGTGCCCTCCTGGACAAAGAGCGGCATGTTCAGGTCGGTGAAATCCGCCTTCGCCAGCGTCGGAACTTTCCCGGCCGTGACGGTCGAGGTGTCGTTCTGCGGATCGTAGTCGGACTCTTTCTCCCGCATGACTTCCGCCGAGTAGAGCTTGTACACCGTGTTCTGCGCGCGGTCGTCTCCGGTCCCGGTCGGCGTGCCGTAGCTGCGCACCGCTCCCGGCTGCGACGCCCACGCGCGGTCCGCCCCGGCGTTGTTCGTCGCGTCGCGGAGCTGCGCCATCACGAGATTCACGGTCGTCTCCGCGTACTGCCGCACGCTGGCACCGTCCGACGCCGTCTGCGACGCCGTGCGCTCGGTGGAGACCGTGGCGAAAAACGCCAGCAGCAGCACGGACATGAGCACCAGCATGCCGAGCACAAGCACGAGCGCGATGCCGCTCCGGGGGGATGTGCGCCGGTCAGTCATTGCTCCACTTTGCCCCCCGGATGACCACGTCCTGCGTGTAGATGCGGTAGTTCATTTGCGCGCGATTGAGCTTCCCGATCAGCGTGTTCTTGCTCTCGGCCGGCCCGCCTTTGATCCCGTCCGCCGGCTCGCCCAGGTCCGCCGCCTGCAGCGCCACCGTCGCCCGGTCTGGGGAGAAAAGGCCGCCGGTCCAATCCGGCGGATCGGTCGAGACACGCTGCTGGCGCTGCGCGGAGATTTCATCGATCGCCACCATCGTCACCTGCACGATCGACGGGAGCTGATGATACGGCGTGCCGCTCGTCTTCCCGGGAGCCGGCGCCCACGAATCGAAAGCCAGCGCCGCGCTCGACTCGGGATCGAGCCGCCCGGAATTCGGCGCAGCCGGCACGTCCTCCTCGGCGAGCTTCGGCAGCAACAGGAGCGCGACGACGTTTTCCGCCAGCACCGTGGCCTGATCAAAGGTGCCGCCCGCGCTTTTCTCCAGCGCCCGCGTGACCCACTCCGGGCGGCGGCCGGACAGATATTTCGTCGCGCCAGAGTCCGGGCTCACGCTGTTGTAGGGCAGCGTCTTGTCGAAAAGCTTCAGCTTCTCCGCGGCCTGCGTCAGCTCCATCAGCCGGAAGCGCATCCGCTGCGGCAGCGTGGCTTTCAAAAACGCGGGGACCGCGCGGTCGTCGTCCCACTCGATGAAGTAGCCGCAGGCGCAGAGCAGGTCGTCGAGCTGGCGGTACTTTCGCAGGTTGGGGTCGAGCGCCGTGTCGGCGGCGAGGTCTGACTGAAACGCCGTACGGCCGAGCGGCGCCTGGAAAAAAACCGAGTGCGTCGGGTAGCGTTTGGCCACGTCGCCCGACGCTCCGGCGAGCGCGGGATTGCTAAAAAGCGCGGACGTTTTCCCGGCCAGAAAATGGAGCTCCGACTGGCGGAGGAAGTTCTTCGGCACCGCCGGGTCATCCACCTGCCAGTAGGTGTTGAGCGTGGCCTGGCTGAGCGTCCGCGTCATCGCCTCGAAGCCCGTGCGCGCCGCCTGGAAGGTGGTGACGCGTGCCGTCGTGCGCTGGGCGATCTTCTGTGTCTGATCGGCGGTCGAAAGCAGCAGCCCGAGGATCAGCGCGATCAGCGCCGTGGAGAGGAGCAGCTCGATGAGCGTGAAGGCCGCGCGGCGGGACGGGTCTGCTTTCATGAGGGCGTCGGCA
>JANOBH010000122.1:0-2120 GCA_031411535.1 Chthoniobacter sp.
GAGGGATTCATACTTGGGGTGCCCGCATCTTCCAAAGGCGCGCGCGGCTTGTCACTTCACAATTGCGCGACGCTGCGGGGGAGGCTGTCAGCTTCCCCCGCAGCGTCGCGCGGCCGGCCTGTCATCCGGTCGCCTTCCGGCGGTCGATCCATCTCAGGCCGTCCGCGAGCGCCGCGAGGGTCTGCGCGAGGCGGGCGGCGCGCGTTTCGTCGCGCTTCGCCGTGGTCAGCCAGACGAGGTATTCGCGCTGGCAGCTCGGCGAGAGGCGGCGGAAGCCGGCGGCGGCGGCGCGGTTTCGCTTCAGGGCCTGGGCGAAAAAATCCGGCACCGGCCACGGCTCGCGTTCGCGCTGCGGCGCGCGGGGTATGTCCGGCTGCGAGTCGAGTTCCGCTGCCGCGTGGAGCAGCGCGCGGACGTCCGTGCGGTCGAGCGAGCCGGGCTCGGTCACACGCACGGAGCGGATGTTCGTGTTCGTTTCGCCACCGTGGAAAAGCCCGGCCGGGTCGGGCAGTTCAGTGCCGCGGAAGAAGACGATGCTCAGGTGCCTTTTGCACGGGCTGAGCGCGCACACCAGCTTCCGCCCGGTGAAGGCCAGCGTGTTCCACTTGACCGACTCCGCGAGGTCCGGCTCCCAGCGGAAAAACGCCTCGCGCAGTTCCGCGGCGAGCGGTCGCGAAAAATCGGGCGCGGTGGCGAGCCACTCGTCGGGGTCTTTGGTTTTCGCGCGCGACACGTCCATGCGCGCGCGAATCTGCCCCACCGGTCGCGCGTCGCGCAATCCCGGCTTGCCGATCCGCGAGCGGACGGCGCAGGCTCCCGCACCATGAAGACACTCCTCCTCGCGCTCCTCTCCATCGTCACCACCGGCCTCGTCACCGCCCGCGCGCAGGACGACGGCTCGCTGCCTTTCCCCGTCAGCGTCGGCGGGCAGGCGGCGACTTACAAAAAGGGCGAGCCCTTCGCCAAACTCGCCAAGCCCGTGAAGAACGACGCCGCCCTGGAAGTCACCGCCAAGGCCGATCAGATGATCATCATCAACGTCCACAAGACCGACGCGAAAGGCGCGCCCGTTCCCGGCGGTCAGCCCGCGATCATCCTCCTGCAAAACACCAACAAGGGCACGCTCGCCGGGACCATGGACAAGTCGAAGCTCGCCCCCGGCGACTACCTGCTGAGCGTCGTCGCCGCGGGTAAAACCGCGACGATCCTTTTCAAAATCGAATAAGCGACTCCGCGAGCGTAGTCGGCTCTTCCCAGAGCCGCAAACCGTAGGCGGACTTCCCAGTCCCGCCGGGTGTGCGCTGCGGGGGTGGGTTGGTTGCGGCTCTGGGAAGAGCCGCCTACGGGTGCGCTTCGCGCCCCAGGAGCGCGCGGGCTTGCGCTAAGGCGGCGTCGAGTTGCGCGGGGTCTTTGCCGCCGCCGCGGGCGTTGTCGGGCTTGCCGCCGCCTTTGCCGCCGACGAGCGGGGCGATGGCGCTGATGATCTTCCCGGCCTGCGCCTTCGCGGTGAAATCGGGCGAGACGCTCGCGACGAGGGCCACCGCGCCGCCCGTGCTGCTGCCGAGGACGGTGACGCCTTTGAAGCCGTGCGATTTCAGCGCGTCGGCGACGGTCTGGAGCGTGTCGCCGTCGGCGGTGCCGAGGTTCGCGATGATCGCGGGCGTGCCGCCGATCGTCTCGGCCTTCGCCAGCAAGTCCTTCGCGCGGCCGGCGGCTTCGCGGTGCTGGGCGGACTTGAGCGCCTTCTCGAGTTCCTTTTCGTGCGAAAGCAGCGCGTCGAGTTTCTTCTCCACGTCGGCGAGCGGCGCGCCGATCTTCGCGGCGAGGGCGTGGAGACGCTGCATGTCGGAAAGCGCGGAGTCGTAGGCGGTGAGGCCGGCCACGGCTTCGATGCGGCGCACTCCGGCGGCGATGGCCGCTTCGCTGACGATGCGGAAGAGCCCGATCTCGCCCGTGGCCCGCGTGTGCGTGCCGGCGCACAGCTCTTTGGAAAATCCGCCGATGTCCACGAGCCGCACGGTCTCGCCGTATTTGTCGCCGAAGAACTGCATCACATCCGCGCGCCCTTTCACGTCGGCGTAGGCGACTTCGTTCCATTGCACGGCGGCGTTTTCCACGAT
>JANOBH010000123.1:0-5719 GCA_031411535.1 Chthoniobacter sp.
AACGCGTAGCTTCGCAAAGCGGGGTTCGTCATCATATTGGATAGTTGATATTCACAAATGTCGCGGCCAAGCGGGTGATTGCGCGAGCTACTTACTGCCAATCGAACGCACCACTTCGTCCAGATAAGTCGCCTCCATTTCCACCAGATGACCTCGCTCGGGGAAGCGACCTTCATTCACGTCGGCGATGTATTCGCCGAAGGCGGCGAGGCGTTCCTGCTGGAGGCGGCGGTGCTCGGCGGCGAAGTTGCGGTAGGCTTTGGCGTGGCGCGGGGGGCGTTCGTCGTAGTCGCCGAGGATATCATCGGAAAAAAGGAACTGCGTGTCGCACCCGGGGCCGGAGCCGAGCGACATGAGGAGCATTTTCGTCTGCGACGAAAGGAAGCGCGCGAGATTGTGCGGGACGACTTCGAGTTCCGCGGCGTAGGCACCGGCGTTTTCCAGCTCCTTCATTTTGTGAAAGAGCTGCGTGGCCTCCCCGACGGTGCGACCGATGGCGCGATAGCCAGTCCAGGTGACGTGACGCGGGACCATCCCGAGATGGCCGACGACGGGGATGCGTTCGCGCGCCATGGCCTCGATAATGAACGGACTGGCCGAGCAATAGACGCTGCTCGCGCCGATTTCGAGCGCGCGGAAGGCGACGCGGATCGCCTCCTCCGGCGAGGCGAGTCCGTGCGGCGTGGCGCACGAGAGAAAGCTGTGTGGTGCGGCGGCGACGAGCGCGGGCAGACGCGACTGCGCCTCGGGGCTGTCGAAGCTGCAACTCATCAGATCGACGCCAGCCTCTTCCGCGGCTGCGGCTTCCTCGGGGGATTTGACGTGGATGTGCGTGAGGACGCGTTTGCCCTTGAGCTGCTGGAGGTCGAAGACGGTGTATTTTTTGCGGGGGCGGAGCATGGGTCGGCAAGGTGTAGGCGAGCGCCAGCGGTTTGTGAAACCCGGCGTTTTTCACAGGCCCTCATCGCGAGGCTGGCGCGCGCGGCGGGATGCGCGTGCCGGTGGTGAAATCCCGCCAGCACCCAGCATTCTCCAGCGTTGACGCGATGACGGCTGAAGGTGTTGATTTACGCGTAATCTTCACGGCGATGACGACGCAGATGAACAGCGCGGGGTCTGAGACTCGCAAGCCGTGAAGCAGCCAACGGAAAGGAACGATGACCCATGCAACTACCTGATGGAGCAGAATTCGAAGCGCTCGCCGAGGCTGTGGCCCGGCGGCTCGCGGGCCGATTGCCGGGCATCCCGATGCCCAATGACGAGGGGCCGGCTTTCCCCGGCCCGGCGCTGGCGTGGGATCCGCCATCGCTTTTGCCGGACGAATTGATCCGCCGGCGCCGGCTCGGAATCGCGGGCGTGGAGCTGACGCAATCCATCCAGCATCACGGAGCCGCCGGGCCCAGCTATGGCGCGGATAATTCGGTGCCGCTGGTCGCGCTGAAGTCGCTGGTGGCGCGCGTCTATCCCTACGTGCGGCCGGGGCTGGCCTCGCCGGATGCGCTGACAGGTGCGCGCGTGACAGGCGAGCTGGTGCTCTCGGTTGGAAACAACGTGGTTTATCGCACCGGGCCCACGCGTGCCCTCGGCGTGCGCGTGGGGCCGCAGAGCGATCTCAGCCGCACGCTCTGGGACGAGGAACTGACTGCAGCGCTGCCTGGGCCGGGCGGGATCGCGGTCCGGCTCACGCATCTGAATTGCGCTCTGAATTTCCGCATCCCGGCCTACTACTGCCGGCGCGGGCGCATGCATGTGGCGGTGCGAATCTGGCGGCTCGGAGCGGATGGCGCGGCGACGGCGGATGCGGCGACGCATTCGGAGTATGTGGAATTCCTCAACGTGGGCGCGCCGCGCATCGCGCTGGTGCGGGTGAACTGGGACAACGGCATGGGCACCATCACGAAACCCAGCGATGCGGACATGCTGAAGACGACACGGCTCGCCGAGCGCATGCTGCCGTTTCCGTATTTCGAGACGACGATCCTCGGCGTGGAACTGACGAGGACCGGTGCATTCGCGATGCCGGCCACGGGCGGCGGGTGCAACCAGGCATGGCAGGATCTCAATACCGACCTGGCGGTGACGCGGATCTTCACGGCGCTCTTTGGCCTCGGGGACATCATCTTCGGCATGGTCCCGCGCGCGGTCATCCCGCCCGCCGGCGGGCCGATCAACAGTGGCTGCGGCATCGACACCGGCGGCTGCATCATTGGCGAAGACGACACCTTTGCCCACGAGATCGGCCACCTCTACGGGCGAGTCCATGTCGCGGTGGCGGTGGATCCGGGGAGCGATCCCGACTACCCAAAATACGGCGGCCGGGTGAGGGCGATTGGCGAGGTGGGTATCGACACGGGCACTTCACCGCCCACGCTTTTCGACCCCGAGTCGACGAGCGACCTCATGTCCTACAGGTCGCCAAAATGGATCTCGCCATACACGTATCGCGGCATCCTGGACGCCCGCTTTCGCGCGGACGGCAGCGACCGCCACCAGACGGCGCCGGCCGATCCGAGCCGGGTCCGGCCGCTGCTGATCGTGGCGATCCGGGTGCGCCGGACGGAGCGCGGGCTCACCGACGTGGCGCTGACGCGCACCTTCCGAGTGGAGGCGTCCGGGACGTTCGCGAAGGATGCGGAGCGCGCGGCGTCTTCGCCGATGTCGATCGATCTGCTCGACGCAAACCGGCGGATTCTGGCGACGCATCACTGCCTTTACATCCCGCCGCAGCCGATGTGCGGCTGCGGGTGCGGCGGCGGGCTCGTCCCGCCGGATCGTCAGCCGTATCTCGACCTTTTCGAAGTGATCGAATGGCCCGGCGAGCAGGTGGCGGCGCTTTCATTCCACCGGGGCCGCGAGCCATTCGCGACCGTGGACGTGGGTGAACCGCCGCGGGTGGAAATCGAAGGTCCCGAACGGCGCGAGGACCGGCTGGTCGTCCGCGTCCGCGCGGCGCACCCGCGGGAGACGCCATCGGTCGCGGTGCTCTTCAGCGGCGACGACGGAGTGACTTGGCTGCCGGTGGGATTCGACCCGCCGGACGGCGAGCTGTCGGTCGAGGCGGACCGCCTGCCCGGCGGCGAGCGCTGCCGTTTCCGTGCGATCGCGGGCGCCGAGCTGCAATCGGCGTCGGCGGACACGGAGCCCTTTGAGCTGCGGCCCGCGACGCGACGCCTGTATGTCGTGACGCCGAGTGGCGAATGCGGCATCCCGCCCGGCCCCGTGGCGCTCAGCGCGCTCGTGGATACGCGCGGCCAGGGCGCGGTGGCACCGCACGAGATCCGGTGGAGCTCCGCGCTCCAGGGCGATCTCGGCGCAGGTTACGACCTGACCGCCGAACTGCAGGACGGTGAGCACGTCGTGACAGTCACGGCGCCGGATGGAAAGGGCGGCCTGCTTTCCGAGCGCGCGATCATCATCGTCAGCGGAAGACCGGCACGCCGGGAGGGCTGACATCGGCGGGAGGCGCGCGTTTCCGCGGCGGCGCTTGACCGCCCGGCTAAGCTGCCGGGCTCGCATGTCCAAACAACCCTCTCTCAAACACCCCTCCCGCATCGTCGTTAAGTTCGGCTCCGGCATCCTCGCGAACGCGCGTGGGACAGCCTTGGACGAGCGGCAGTTTGCGCGTCTGGCGGCGGAGATCGCGGGGCTGGTGCAGGCCGGGCACGAGTGCGTGATTGTGTCCAGCGGCGCGGTGGCGGCGGGGCTCGCGGAGCTGGGGCTGAAGGAGCGGCCCGACGATCTGCCCTCGAAGCAGGCGTGCGCGGCCATCGGCCAGTCGAAGCTCATGCAGCTCTACGGCACGATGTTCGCGCGGCATGGGCTCGTGGTGGCGCAGCTCCTCCTCACCTACCGCGACCTCGACAGCCGCGTGGGTCATACGAACGCGCACAACACGCTGCGGCGGATTTTCGAGCAGAAGCATGTGGTGCCGATCATCAATGAAAACGACTCCGTGGCGGTGGATGAGTTCGGGAAATTCGGCGACAACGACCGGCTCTCCGCCGAGGTCGCGCTGCTCGTGAAGGCGGACATGCTCATCCTGCTCACCAGCGTGGACGGGCTGCTGGATGAGGGCGGAAAAGTCGTGCGCGTGGTCGGGGACATCGCCGCCGCCTCGCAGCTTGCCCGGCAGGAAAAGGGGAAGTTTTCCGTGGGCGGGATGATCTCGAAACTCCAGGCTGTGAAGCTTGCGGTCGATGCCGGCATTTCCACCCACATCGCCAGCGGGAGGAAAGCGGGGCGCATCCCCGGGATCGTCGCGGGCAGGCCGCTCGGCACGCGCTTCGTTGCCAAAGGCGAGTCGCTGTAGAAAGGTGCCGGCATGTCGGACTTGAAAACGCAGATCGAAGATTTCGGACGCCGAGCCCGCGCCGCGGCGCGCGTACTCGCGCGGACGGGCCGGGAGCAGAAGGACCGCGGGCTGCGGGCGATGGCGGATGAGATCGTGGCCGCCGCGCCCGAGATCCTCCCGGCAAACGCGCGCGACGTGGAGGCGGGTCGGGCCAACGGCCTCTCCGGCGCAATGCTCGACCGCCTCACGCTCACCGAGAAGCGCCTCGCCGCGATGGCCGACGGCATCCGCGAAGTCGCCGAACTGCCCGATCCCGTCGGCGAGATCATCAAGGATTGGACGCGCCCGAACGGCCTGCGCATCCAGAAAGTGCGCGTGCCCATCGGCGTCGTCGGCATCATCTACGAATCCCGGCCGAACGTGACCAGCGACGCCGCCGTGCTCTGCACAAAGACCGGCAACGCCACGATCCTCCGCGGCGGCAGCGAGTCGATCAATTCCAACGTCGCCATCGCCGCCGCGCTCTCGCGAGGCTGCGCAAAGGCCGGACTGCCAGCCGACAGCGTGCTGCTCATTCCCACCACGGATCGCGCAGCCGTGCGGCACCTCTGCGAGATGGACCGCTACCTCGACGTGATCGTGCCACGCGGCGGAAAGGGGCTGATCGAGACGGTGGTCAGCCACGCGCGCATGCCGGTCATTAAGCACTACGACGGCATCTGCATCATGTATGTGGACCGGGACGCGGATCTCGCGATGGCAGAGAGCATCGTGGTGAATGCAAAATGCCAGCGGCCGGGCGTGTGCAATGCGATCGAGACCGTGCTCGTGCATCGCGACGTGGCGGAGAAATTCCTCGCGACCGCCGGGAAGACGCTGCTGGAGAAAGGCGTGCAGCTTCGCGCGGACGAGCGCGCGGCGAAAACGCTCAGCGCTCAACACCCGGCGCTGAACGCTCAAGTCACCGCGGCGACCGGGCAGGATTTCCGCACGGAGTTTCTCGACCTCATCCTCGCGGTGCGCGTCGTGGACAGCCTCGACGAAGCGATTTCGCACATCGAGGAAAACGGCTCGCACCACAGCGACGGCATCGTGACCGCGAACGCGGAAACGGCGGAGCGTTTCCTCGGCGAGGTGGACAGCGCGACGGTCTATTGGAATGCGTCCACGCGATTCACGGACGGCGGCGAGTTTGGCTTTGGCGCGGAGATCGGCATCAGCACGGACAAGCTGCACGCGCGCGGCCCGATGGCGCTCGAGGAGCTCACGACGTACAAATACGTCCTGCGCGGCAACGGCCAGATCCGCGAATAGTCCGGCGGCGGGGTCAGCGCCCGCGAATGCCTGTTTCACCACGCTCGCCAAGCGCACCGGGCATGTGGCAAACGAATCCTATCACAGGCATGAGCGAGCTAAATCCCCACGCCG
>JANOBH010000124.1:0-2061 GCA_031411535.1 Chthoniobacter sp.
AGGCGGCTTTGTTGATCGGGCCGCCCATGTCCACGGCCATCATTCCGCCGAGGATCACGCCGAGCAGCAGGGCGTTCGCGCCTTGCAGGCCGTTGAGCCAGGCGTTCATCGCGTTGTTCATGCCCTGCACGGGCGGCGCGATGACGTAGATCATCAGCAGGCCCACGCTGATCGTGGAGAGAAACGGGAGGATCAGCACCGGCTTCAGCCCTTCGAGATTCACCGGCAGCTTGATTTTGTCGGCGAGGAATTTCGTGAGATACCCCGCGAGAAAGCCCGACACGATGCCGCCGAGGAATCCCGCGCCGAGGCTCTGCGCGAGCATTCCGCCGACGAGTCCGGGCGCGATGCCCGGCCGATCCGCGATGGAAAACGCGATGAAGCCGGAGAGCACCGCGACGAAAAGATGGAACGCTGTGCCGCCGCCGATCGTGCTCAGCGCCGCGGCGAGCGTGCCGGGTTGATCGCCCGCGTGGATGCCTCCGATGGCGAAAGCGAGTGCGATGGCGAGACCGCCGGCGATGACGAGCGGCAGCATGTAACTCACTCCGGTCATCAGATGTTTGTAGGGTCCGGTGCGCGGCTTTTTCGCGGCCGTCTTTGCCGTGGCGGAACTGGTTGCGGTGCCTTCCGCCGGTTGCGCGAGCGCGGTTTCGATGACTTCCTTGCCGGCCTTCATCGCGTGCTTGGTGCTCGTCGAGAAGACGGGCTTCCCGGCGAAGCGCGAGAGATCGACCTTCGTCTCCGCGGCGATGACTACGGCGTCGGCGGCGGCGATTTCCTCCGGCGTGAGCGGCGTCTTCGCGCCGACCGAGCCCTGCGTCTCCACGCGAATCGTGTGGCCGAGCGCTTTCGCGGCTTTCTGCAAAGCTTCCGCGGCCATGAAGGTGTGCGCGATTCCGGTCGGGCACGCGGTGATGCCGACGAGCCGCTTTCCGGCGGAAGGCGCGGCAGCTTCGATGGCCGGTTTCGGCGCGCCGCCCGGCGTCAACTCCAGCGCGTCGTTGATCACCGCGTTCGTATTGCGGATCGCCTCGCTCGTGGAAGTCTCGTGAATCGGCTTCCCGGCGAACCGGCGCGAGTCGATGCGGATGTCCGTGGCGAGGATCACCACATCGGCCTTCGCGATGTCGTCCGGGGTGAGGGCGTTCTTCGTGCCGACCGAACCCTGTGTTTCCACTTTGATGTCGTGGCCCAAATGGGCGGCGGCTTTTTTCAATGCCTCGGCGGCGAGGAGCGTGTGTGCGATGCCGGTGGGGCAGGAGGTGATGGCGACGATGTGTTTCATGGGAGGGTGTTGTTTCGAGTGGAGGCGAAAAGCTTTCGTTAGCTTTCGAAAGATTACCCATTCTTTCAGCAAGGTCAATCAAAGATCTTTCAATTTCTTACGATATGCCGCCTTTTGCCTCCGAATGAGCCACTTTCAATCGTATTTTGAGGCTTTCATCACCTTTCGATAGCCAGTTGCCAGGTTGATGCTTACGTTTGATTTCGCATCGCGCATCCACATCGGATGCTCCCAAACGCATGAAACCGCAGAAACCAGCCCACCATTCCACCAAACCCAAAGCCCTGATGACCCAGCAGCGGCGCAGCAGGATCGCCGAACTCGTGCGCGAACAGGGCGTCGTGCGCGTCGGCGAATTGGCCGATCAGTTCGGGGTGTCGGAAGTCACGATCCGCAACGACCTCGCCCGCCTCGAACGCGACGGCCATCTCACCCGCGACCACGGCGGAGCGATCCCCAAGGCGGAGTCGAAGCGCGTCACGTCACTGCTGCGCGTGGACGAGCGCGCGGCGCAGCACATCGACAGCAAACGCCGCATCGCCACCGCCGCGGCGAGGTTTGTCGCGCCCGGCGACACGATCATCCTCGACGCCGGCACCACTGTCGTGGAGCTCGCGCGGCTGCTGGCGAACGTCACGCCGCTCACCGTCGTGACGAACGCGCTCAACGTCGCACTCGAAATCGGCACCACGGGCGATGCGCGGCTCATCGTGCTCGGTGGAAATTTCCACCGCGAATCCTCCAGCACCGTCGGCCCGCTCGCGGAGCACAAC
>JANOBH010000125.1:0-2087 GCA_031411535.1 Chthoniobacter sp.
AGGCGGCTTTGTTGATCGGGCCGCCCATGTCCACGGCCATCATTCCGCCGAGGATCACGCCGAGCAGCAGGGCGTTCGCGCCTTGCAGGCCGTTGAGCCAGGCGTTCATCGCGTTGTTCATGCCCTGCACGGGCGGCGCGACGACGTAGATCATCAGGAGGCCGACGCTGATCGTGGAGAGAAACGGCAGGATCAGCACCGGCTTCAGCCCTTCGAGATTCACCGGGAGCCTGATCTTGTCGGCGAGAAATTTGGTGAGATAGCCCGCGAGAAAGCCTGACGCGATGCCGCCGAGGAAGCCCGCGCCGAGGCTCTGCGCGAGCATTCCGCCGACGAGGCCGGGCGCGATGCCCGGCCGATCCGCGATGGAAAAGGCGATGAAGCCGGAGAGCACCGCGACGAAAAGATGGAAGGCCGTACCGCCGCCGATCGTGCTCAGCGCCGCCGCCAGCGTGCCGGGATGATCGCCCGCGTGAATGCCGCCGATGGCGAACGCGAGCGCGATGGCCAGACCGCCCGCGATGACGAGCGGCAGCATGTAGCTCACGCCGGTCATCAGATGTTTGTAAGGGCCGGTGCGCTGCTTCTGCGTGGCGACCTTTGGCGCGCCGGTTGCCGTGGCTGCGGCGCTTTCCGCCGGCTGCGCGAGCGCGGTTTCGATGACTTCCTTGCCCGCCTTCATCGCGTGCTTGGTGCTCGTGGAGAAGACGGGCTTTCCGGCGAAGCGCGAGAGATCGACCTTCGTCTCCGCGGCGATGACCACCGCGTCCGCAGCGGCGATTTCCTCGGGAGTCAGCGGCGTCTTCGCACCGACCGATCCCTGCGTCTCCACGCGGATCGTGTGCCCGAGCGCCTTCGCGGCTTTCTGCAAAGCTTCGGCGGCCATGAAGGTATGCGCGATTCCCGTCGGGCACGCGGTGATCCCGACCAGGCGCTTGCCCGCGGAAGCCGCCTCAACGACGGCGGCCGGCGCGGCGACTTCGGCGACCTGCGCGGGCGCGCCTCCCGGCGTCAGTGCCAGTGCGGCTTCGATCACGGCTTTCGTATTGCGGATCGCGTCGCTCGTCGCCGTCTCGTAGGTCGGCTTCCCGGCGAAGCGGCTCGTGTCGGTGCGAATGTCCGTGGCGAGGATCACCACATCGGCGCGGGCGATGTCGGCGGCGGTGAGCGCGTTCTTCGTGCCGACCGAGCCCTGGGTTTCCACTTTGATGTCGTGGCCCATGTGGGCGGCGGCTTTTTTCAACGCCTCGGCGGCGAGGAGCGTGTGTGCGATGCCCGTGGGGCATGAAGTGATGGCGATGATGTGTTTCATGGGGAGGAATCTGTTCGGGGCGCGACTACAAACTTTCGTTGTCTTTCGTGAAATTACTAAAACTTTCGCTCTCGTCAAGCCATAATCTTTCGAGATCTTTCGTCTCGCCGCCATTTCTGTGTGTTTCTCGGCGTTCGCGAAGGCAGCCATCAACTTTCGTCATCTTTCGATAGCCATCTTCGGCTTCACTGGTTACGTTTTGCTTCGCATCAAAGATCCCTGCCGGACGCCACCAAAACGCATGAACCCGCGAAACCCCTCCCTCCATTCCACCAAACCCAAGGCCCTGATGACCCAGCAGCGCCGAACGCGGATTGCCGAACTCGTCCGCGATCATGGCGTCGTGCGCGTCGGCGAATTGGCGGATCAGTTCGCCGTCTCTGAGGTGACGATCCGCAACGATCTCGCCCGCCTCGAACGCGACGGGCATCTCACCCGCGACCACGGCGGCGCGATCACGAAATCCGAATCGACGCGCGTCACGTCACTCCTCCGCGTGGACGAGCGCGCCGCGCAGCACATCGACAGCAAACGGCGCATCGCCAGCGCGGCTGCGACGTTCGTGGCGCCCGGCGACACGATCATCCTCGACGCCGGCACCACGGTCGTGGAACTGGCGCGACTGCTGGCAAATGTCACGCCGCTCACCGTCGTGACGAACGCGCTCAACGTCGCACTCGAAATCGGCACCACGGGCGATGCGCGGCTCATCGTGCTCGGTGGAAATTTCCACCGCGAATCCTCCAGCACCGTCGGCCCGCTCGCGGAGCACAAC
>JANOBH010000126.1:0-1836 GCA_031411535.1 Chthoniobacter sp.
GCCTGCCTGCCGGTGCCGAACGCGATGCGGCCACCGGCTCGTTTGTCTTCCGTGCTGCGGAGGCCGATCCCGAGGCTGCGCTCGCGTGGGCGGCGACGATCTCCGACCCAACCGGGCGCGCGGAGCAGATCGGCAGTCTCGCGCAAGGCTGGCTGCGCAATGATCCGGCCGCCGCCCGGTTGGGTCGGAGATCGTCGCCGCCCACGCGAGCGCAGCCTCGGGATCGGCCTCCGCAGCACGGAAGACAAACGAGCCGGTGGCCGCATCGCGTTCGGCACCGGCAGGCAGGCGGTTCAGCCACGCGGCGACTGCGTCCGGGTCCGACTGCGCCCATTGATCCGCGACGCGGCTCATCGCTTCCTGCCGGGCCTTTCCCGCGGGCAGTCGCGCCACCCACACCGCAGCCGTGGCCGGATCGTTGTTCATCCAGGTGGCGGTCATCTGGGACGCGGCGTGCGCTTGCGCTCCCGGCGATAGTTCTGAGAAAAGCGCGAGCGCACGCTGGGGATCGCGCTGCGCGAAGCCGGCCACCGCGCTCGCACTCAGGACGTCCCGCGTAGCCCCCGCGGGCAGCGCCATTGCCCACTGGAGCGCATCGTTCGGCACCGCCTCGCTCCATTCGGAAAAGGCATTATAAAAGCTGCCGTCGCCACCGATAGGCGAATCGTTTTTCAAAAGCCAGTCGAAGGCGGGGCGCGGGTCTTTTCTCGCCCACTCATACGCGATCGTGAGCAGCGCCTCCTGCCGCGCCGGCCCCTCGGGCAGCGCCCTCGCCCACTGGAAGGCTGCGGGCACGTCCTTCTCCGCTATGCGGTGTGCGAGCTTCCAAGCGATGTCCCGGCGGTTCCCCACGGGGATCATCTCATACAGTCGCTGCGCAAATTGCGGGTCGCTGGCGGCCTCGGAATCGCCGATGATATCTTGCAAGGCACTCGTCCGCCCTGCGCCGGCAGGGAGTTCGGCGAGCAGGGCCAGCGCGTTGGAAAGCTCATCCGCCCCGTGGAGCCTGCCGATCGCCGAGCGGAGCGCCGCATTCCGCTCAGCGCCGTGGGGCAGCGCGAGGATGTGCGCCTGCGCCGCCGCCGGATCGCTTTTGAGCCACGCCTCCAGCGTTGGCTCGATCAGCTTGCGGCGGGTCCCGGCATCTTCGCCGAGCGAGTTCGCCCACGCGTAGGCCGCAGCCGGATCCTTCTCTGCCCAACTACCCGCGATGAAGCTCAACGCCTCGATGCGATTCGGCCCCTTGAGCAAGGCGAGCGCCGAGCTGGCCGCGGCGGTCGGATTCTCCGCCGCCCAATCGCCGAAGATTTCGCGAATCTGGTAATTCTCCTCTTCGAGGATGTTCAGCCGCGCCGCCATCTCCACCGCCGCCGCCGGATTGCCTCTCGCCACCGCCGCGACCAGCGCGCGCGCAAAACCGGTGCGCTCTTTCCCCGGCGGCTGCGCCTCCACCCACGCGCGCGCCTCGTCCGGTGCGACCGTGACCCATTTCCGAAAAACCCCGCGCACCATCCCGCCGTCGTCATCGTCCAGCTTTTTAGAAGACGCGAGCGCCGCCGCGGGATCAAAAGCTGCCCAGCGCTCCCCGAGAATCGACCCCACCAGATAGCGCTCCCCGGACGGCAATAGCCGCACCTGCGATGCCGCCAGCTCAAGGGCCGCCGGATCAAGCTGGTCGATCGTCGCGTGCAACCGCCGCAGCCGATCCCACTCCCCGACCTCCCGCAGCGCCCCGCGCATCTCCGCCACAAAATCCACCGTCCCGCCGCCCTCAGCCGCCACACCTTTCTCTCCCGACGCCGTCTCCGCGCGGCGAGACGCGGCGTCACCACCCTC
>JANOBH010000127.1:0-8316 GCA_031411535.1 Chthoniobacter sp.
CGTTGTTTCCGCCGTAAACGGCCGGGAATTCGCTGCTTTCCGGCTCGCCGCCGGTTTCTATCCTCTGGCTTCACCCGTGGAAACCACCGCCGCCATCCTGCTCCGCCGAACGAAGCTGTCCGAGACGAGTTGGATCGTGACGTGGCTGACGGAGGGGCACGGGAAGGTGAAGACTGTGGCCAAGGGAGCGCGGCAGCCGAAGAGCAAATTCGCGGGGGTGCTGGACCTCTTTTTCGACTGCGAGATCCAGTTTGCCCGCAGCCGCCGGAGCGAGCTGCACGCGCTCCGCGAGGCGGTGCTGCGCGAGCCGCACGCGGGGCTGAGACTGGATTACGGGCGGGTGGCGCTTGCGGCTTATTTCGTGGAGCTGATCGAGCTGGTGACGGAGGCGGATCACCCCGCGCCGGAGCTATACGATCTGCTCGGCCGGGCTCTGGGTTTTCTCAATGCGCAGCCGGCATCCCTGCGGGCGCTGCTCCATTTTGAAAGCGAACTCGTCCGGCTCCTCGGCATCCAGGGCCAGGCTGGGGTGACTCCGGCGGTGGCGATCGGTCGCGTGTATCAGCACCTGCCCAAGGCGCGGCCGGCCCTGCTGAAATCGCTCCGCCCGCAAAAATGACGACCCGCTACTTCACCGCCGCGCGCTGCCTCCACTGGTCGGAGCGGGTGTCGATGTAGGTCTGCACGTTGCGGCGGTAGCTGGCGAGTTCCCCCGCGGTGAGGTTTTTCTCGTCGATGATTTTGACGTGCTTGGCATCGATCAGGAAACTCGTGCCCGCGAGCTGGAGGATGACCTTGGTCTGCGACTCCTTGAACATCATCACGGGAAAGGTGTCGCCCTTGTCCATCATCCACTGCGCTCCGTCGGCGAGATCGACCGGCAGCGTGTCGAGCAGCCTGCCGTAAAGGGCGAAGCGCTTTTTTCCCGCCGAATGGGCCGGGGTGAGCACGAGGACGAAGGCGGCGAGGAGAAGGAAAACGAATTTCACGCGGGCGGATTCTCGACGGCCTCGGAAAAAAATCAACGCGCAGGCTGCGGACTGACCACCGGCGGCAGCGGGCGCGGACTTTTACGCCAGACGTGAATCTGCCAGAGCGACGGTGCGTTTTCGGGCGCGGCGGCCAGGGCGACATGGCGCTCCGGGGCGGCGACGAGCCAGCGCGTGCCAGGTGCTTTGCCGAGGCACTTGAAAGTGAAGCCCGCGCCTTCGCGGTAGAGCGCCCAGTGTGCGCCGCTCACGCCGGCAGGATTGAGCGCGAGCACCACGTCGTGCCGGATGGTGCCGCCATTGAGCCACGCGGGGCCGTCGGCGAAACCGAGGCACTCAAAGGAGAGGATGCCCGGCGCCGACTCGTGCACGCGCCAACGGGTGAGGGAGTTCGGGCCGAGATCGCCGGGGGCGAGCCCGACGAGCCCGCGGTCGGCGGTTCCGGCACGGCCCTCGATCCATTGGCCGCCCGTGCCGGGCGAGAGCGACACCATCGAGACTACATCGCCCGTGGCCAGTGCCTCATTCGCCGCGAGGTAGCGGAATGTATCCGCACGCAACGCGGGCGCTACGAGCAGCACGGCTAGGAGAAGGGCGGGAATTTTCATGCGGAAAGGGCGGCTGAAAGGGCGAGCTTGCTGTGCTGCGGGCGGGCGGTCAAGGACACGGACGGCCCTGAGATTTCACTTTTCTTTCGATGAAAGCCTCCTATGATTCGGCTCGCAAAACACCTAAGCACCGCCTCGGAGTTGGGGAGATTGTCAGTTGAGTAATTTCAGTGACGACTTGAAACCGATGACCGGGAACCGTCACCGATAGCGCGCTCGGGAAAACTGATAACAAGACAAAATGGGCAACAAACTCTACGTCGGCAACCTGTCGTTCAATACGACCGAAACCGACCTTCAGGATCACTTCGCGCAGGCTGGCGCGGTTAAGGAAGTCATGCTGGTGCAGGACAAGTTCACAGGCAAATCCCGCGGCTTCGCCTTCGTCACGATGGAGTCGGACGCCGATGCGGCCAATGCCATCACGAAGTTCCACGGTGCGAACTTTGACGGTCGCGCCCTCACGGTGAACGAAGCACGTCCGCGGGAAGATCGTCCGCCGGGCGGCGGCGGTGGTGGTGGCGGCTATGGTGGCGGCGGGGGACGTGGCGGCGGCTATGGCGGCGGCGGTGGTGGCCGTGGCGGTGCCGGTGGTGGCCGTGGCGGTGGATACGGCGGTGGAGGCGGTGGTGGTGGTGGTGGCGGCGGCGGTCGTGGAGATCGCGGCGGACGCTACTAAGCGCCAGACGTCTTAACGCAGAATATCTTCAGCGCGGCCCGGAGTTACTCCGGGCCGCGTTTGTTTTTTCAGCGGGCGCCCAATTGGAAAAACGGGAGCCAGCCATTCCTAGGCGCCGGCGTAGCGCTGGGAGCGACCGTGGTTTTCGGCTTTGCCGCCAGGCGTTGAGCCGGCACGCCCTCCGGCGGCGTGCCGAAGACCCGGACCGGCGTGCCGACCTCCACGATGTTGAAAAAGAGCGCCGCCTTAGCCGCCGGCATCCGCACGCACCCATGCGAGGCCGGATAGCCGGGGAGATGCCCCACATGCATGCCGGTCGCCCCGTCGAAGCGCAGAAAATGGTGCATCGGCGCGGGCACAAATCTCGCCCCGGGCGGCACGGGCATCGAGCTGTCGGCACCGGCCACCAGGATCCTCCCGCGGGCATCCACGATCTTTCCGTACAGCGATGAGAGATGATCATCATCCCTTTCCAGCACCTTGAAACTCCCCGTCCGCGTGCGGTGTCCCGGGCGGCCGCTGGAGATCGGCGATTCATAGACAACACTGCCTTCGTAAAGCAGGCGGGCCTTCTGCGCCGTGAGATCGATCTCGATGGCGATGTCCGGCCCGGCCGCGCGGGCGGCGAGCGTGGTGGCGAAAAAGAGAGCGCAGAAAAAGCGAAACACGCCGCGGACGGAACGCAGGTGACATGCCGCGCGCCGTGACATTTCCCGTCTGCCCCGCTACAACACGCCCGTGCCAGCGAACCTGCCAGACGGCGTCACCGTCATCGACCACCCACTCGTCCAAGTGAAGCTCACGCAGCTCCGCGACGTGGAAACCGGCTCGCGCGAATTCCGCGCCCGCCTCGATGAACTCTCCACGCTCACGGTCTTCGAGGCCACGCGTGACCTGGCCACCCGCCCCGCGTCGATCCGGACGCCTCTCGCCCCGTACGAGGGTCGCGCGCTCGCCCGCCCGGTCGTCGTCGCCCCGATCCTCCGCGCTGGGCTGGGCCTCGTCGAGGGCATGCTCCGCCTGCTTCCGCACGTCAGCGTGGCGCATATCGGCATGTTCCGGAACGAGCAGACTCGCCTCCCGGAGAGCTACTACTTCAAAGCCCCAGCGCACCTCCCGGAGGCGGACGTGATCCTCGTCGATCCGATGCTAGCCACCGGCGGGAGCGCGGCCGGCGCCGTCGCGCAGTTAAAAGCCGCGGGCGCGAAATCCGTTCGATTCGTCTGCATCGTGAGCTGCGCCGAGGGCCTGGCCCACTTGCACGGCGCGCACCCAGACGTCCGCATCTTCACCGCCGCCGTCGATCCGGAATTGAATGACCGCGCCTACATCGTCCCCGGCCTCGGCGACGCCGGCGACCGCTATTTCGGCACGGTCTGATCCGCCGGCTTTTTCTCCGCGCGCGCCTTTGTGTAGTAGTCGCGCAGACCCTCGGCCACGGCGTCCGCGTATTCCCGGTAGATGCTCCGGCGCGGTTCGCCCGCGAGCGTGATCTCGCCTTCGTAATCGCCCACCTGCACGCGCGCCCACACGGGTTCGCTATTCATCACATAGGGTTCGAGAAAGGCGACCGGCGCGTGGTAGAGCCGGTTTGCAAGAAGGTTCCGCGCCCACACGTAGGCGCTCCCGCCGGTGCGGATGGCGTTGCCCGTGGTGTATTCGTAGGGCGGCAGCTTCGTCGCGGTCGCGAGCGCCGCGGCGAGGTGTTCGGAGGCCGCCAGTTCCTCGTCGTAGGAGCGGTTGAGCAGCTTCACGAGCATCTCAAAACGCTGGTCGTCATAGCGCAGCTCGCCCGCGCCGTAGCAGCCATTGACGAGGACGTGCAGATGATTGCGCGGCACAAAGTCCGGCCGCTGGGGATCGCCCCACGCCTCGGCATTGAAGTGCAGGCAGATCACCAGATCCGGCTGGAGCTTGGCATTCACCAGCTCCGCGCGCTGGCGGATCTCCGAGATGCGGTAAAAAAGCAGCTCGCTCTGCGCCTGCACGGTTTGCGCGCGGAGCGGGTCGTTCATCGCGTCGTACGTCTCGCGGGGTGCCGTGACACCGAGCTTCGCCAGTTCCGTCCGCGCGGCGTCGCGCAGCGATTCGGGGCGCGATGCCGTCGTCGGCTCCAGCGCATCGCGCGCGCTAGTCACCTCGGCGCCCATCGTGCGCAGCTTCGGCGCGAGCAGCTTCGCCACGCGCAGCGTCATCTCGCCCTCGATCACCGGACGCGATTCCCCGAGCTGGAAAAAGCGCTCCTCCATCTTCGCCCACGCCCCGCCGAGATGCCCCGGATCAATCGCGATTCTCAGTCCCGCGAGCGGCTTGTCCGCGGGTGCCACGGGTAGCGCCGCCGCCGGGCGCCAGGTGCGCGGCACCGGCTTTGCCGATGCCGCGTCTTTCGCAAAGCGCCGCCGAAACTCCGCCGGCGGCGTGAGCGTCACCTTGATGATCGCCGCGTCCTCCACGACATCGACGAGCCCTTTCGCCCCCTCACCCGGCGCATACACCGTGTCGAGCAGCCGCGCGAAATCCTCCCGCGTGATCGTCTCCTGAAACGCATCGAGCTGCTGCCAGTCCGGCTTTCCCGCCAGCGCACTGAGCCGCTGCGCCGCCGCGGGAAAGGCGAGCGCGCAGCAGGCTAGGGACGCGAGGAGAAAGCGGCGGAGGGACATCACGCGGGCCAGCATTTCACAAAGCGCCGCGCTGCGCGACAGCGGCATTCGCGTCCGCTCAATTCACAAACTCCCGGACGTGCGCCTCGTACGTTTCAAACGGGTCGGGCATCGGGAGCTGGCGCGCGGTGTCGATGGCGATGGCGTCCCAGTTGATCACATATGGGTGCTCGCGTTCCTGGAAAAGCGAGACCGCCAGCCCGCGGCCGTGCGCGCGCGTGTCGGCCGGTGGCACGCGCGTCGCTTCCGGGCGCGCGGCGCCGGCGTTGAATTCGCCGATGGCCTTGGCCGGGGTGAGCGCGTGGAAAAGCCCGCGCTCGGGATTGATGTTGTGGTATTCGAGATCGAGGCTCTGCAGCCATGGGTCATCCCACTCCAGCCCCTCGCTCTCGCGGAAAGTTTCGAGCAGCCACTTCTTGGAAATCCAATCCACGCCACCGAGGAGCAGCTCGGGTTTGGTGCAGATCGCATCGAGGGTGAAGGCCCAGTTTTCCAAAATCCAATCCGTCTCCGCGTCGCGGCCGCCGAGCACGCGCGTGGCGTGCGCGTGAAACTCCCGCTGGATGTCGAGCGCGGCGCGGGTGCGTCCGTCTTCGAGCGCGATGACGCCGCGACCCGTGCCTTCGTGCGAGATCTGCCGCGTGGCCATGACGGCGTCGTGGAGGATGACATCCTCGGGCAGCTCTCCCTCCTCCAGCAGCGTGAGGATGAGCGCTGTCGTGCCGACTTTCAGCGCGTTGGCAAAGGGCGACATGTTGGAGTCGCCGATGAGCAGGTGGAGGCGGCGGTATTTGCGGTGGTCCGCGAGCGGTTCGTCGCGGGCGTTGATGATGGCGCGGTTGAACTGCACCCATTGGTAGATGTCGTTGACGATGTGATCCGCGCGCTGGCTGAGCTGGAAGGGCACCGCGCCGGGATGATTCTCCGGCTCGAAATCGAAGGCGAGCGGGCTGGCCTGGCCGACCCGGCCGGCGCCGGTGAAAAGCTGCCGCGTGGCGAGGAAGGAGAGCAGCGTGCCGAGGAGCCGCGGGTGGAACTGCATCTCCCGCTTCATCAGGTAGTTCTCATGGCAGCCAAAGGTCGCGCCCGTGTGGTGATCGACGTTGTTCTTGATGAAGGCGACTTCACCGCTGACACCCAGTTCATCGAGCGCGGATTGCAGCAGGGCGTCGCCCGCGAGGTCATAGGCCACGGAGTCGCGCACGGTGCGGCATTCCGGCGAGGCGTATTCGAGATGGCCCATGTCCATGTAGAGCCGTCCGCCATTCAGCAAAAAGCCGCCGTTTCCCGGCGGCTCTTCGTAGTCCCGATAGTGCAGGTCGATCACGCCGGCCCGCGCCTTTTTGAAAAGGTGGTTTTTCACCCGCGCCGGCCACGCGTCCGGGCCGGTGAGGGGATCGCCGGTGACGAGACAGCCGTATTCCGTTTCGATGCCGACGACGCGGTTCATCGGATGTTGAGGGTTGAAAATTGAGGGTTGAGTGACATCGCGAATCGCTGGGAGCGTTCACCGGACTGGCGCGCTGCTCATTTTGGAAAGCGAACGCTCTCGCCCGCGAGCAACGCATGCCTGCGCGCGTCACTCAACTCCCAACCATCAACCTCCCTCACTCCCCCCGATACAGAATCCGCCCGCACTGCTCGCAATGGACGATCTCGCGCTGGCCTTTCACTTTCACCACGGTCTGCGTCGTCACCTTCATGTGGCAGCCCATGCACGTCTCGTGTTCGAGCGGGACCACTGCCTCGCCCTTGTTGGCAAAGAGCCGGTTGAAAGTGTCGAGCAGATCCTCATCGAGGCCGTCGGTCAGGGTCGCGCGCTCGGCTTCGAGTTCCCTGAGCTGGGCGGCGACTGTCCCGGTCTTTGCCGCGATGTCCGTAAGCTGGCGCTCGACCTGGCCCTTGGTGGCCTTCGTCTGCCGATCCGTTTCTGCGACGAGCGCCTTCGCCTTTTCGCCGTCGTCCATGAGTTGCAGTTCGCGATCTTCGAGCGTGCGGATGTCGCCCTCGTAGCGGGTGATCTCGTTGTTCAGCGCCTGGAATTCCTCGTTCTTCCGCGTCTGGAATTTCTGCGTCTGAAATTTCGCGATCGAGTCCCGCTTGGCCCGGGCCTCGACTTCCAGCTTCTTGCGCTCGACCTCGATCTCCATCGCCTTCTGCTTCACCGTCTCGAGCTGCTTGAGCGCGGAGGCCAGCTTCTCCTCGTATGCCCGGCGCTCCAGCGGAGCGGTGCCGAGCTCCTGATTCAACGTGCGGATTTTGCGGTCGCGATCTTGCAGGACGAGGAGCTTTTCGATTTCCGGGAGCATTTCGCGGGATACTGCGGGAAAGACCGCGTGCTCGTCAACCGCTGGTCAAAGCAGAGCCGAGTCGTCGCGCTTTTCGAGGCGCATGACCTGCTTTTTCACGACCTCGATGTTCTTGGTTAGCTCGAAAAGCGCCTTCACGATCTCGGCCTTGGTCGGCTCGTCGGCGAGCGCCGGGAGCAGCGGGTGGATGCTGGTGACGCCTGCGGCGAGCGTATTGCAGGCGGTGCGGATTGCGGAGATGGCGGCGGGTCGTTCCATTGCGCGATGATGTGGCGGTGCGCCTCGACGCGCAAGCGGGTGGCGTGGCAGTGTGCGCGGAATGAAGATCATCGTCACCTGCGGGCCGAGCTATGAGCCGATCGACGAAGTGCGTCGGATCACGAATTTTTCCACCGGGCAGATGGGCAGCCGCCTCGCCCGGACGCTCGCTGCCGCCGGACATGAGGTCACGTGTTTCAAAGGCGTGGCGGCGACGACGAAGGAACACGCGGAGCCGGCGCGGGTCGTGGGCTTTTCGACCAATGACGATCTGGAGGCGCGCCTCGCAAAGCTCGAAGGCCGGGAGGAAATCGGGGCGTTCTTTCACGCGGCGGCGCTGGCGGATTTCAAGATTTTCTGGGCGCGCGACAGGCTGCGGAAAATCTCCAGCCGTGCGGGTGCGGTAACGCTGGAACTGGTGCCGTCGAGCAAGGTGATCAGCGAATTGCGCGAGCTTTTTCCGAAGGCGAAAATCGCGGGATGGAAATACGAGCTGGATGGTACTCCCGCAGACGTGGCGGCAAAGGCGGCGCGGCAGATCGCGGAAAACCAAACCGACGTGTGCATCATGAACGGCGCGGCCTACGGGCGCGGCTACGGCGTGTATGCCGCGGGCGCCGAGCTGCGCCACATTGCGGACACCACGGCGCTGTGTGCGTGGGCGGTGGACTGGGTGCGTCTGTAGGGGTAGCTGGCCACCTTTTTCCCTGAGACGGGACGCTGTGAGACCGTGAAACAAGTCGGGAGTCCGGGCGCGGGAGCGCCTCGTTGGCGCGCAGGAGCGCTTGGCTCCGCAGCTCCCACTCGGAGCCA